>DAOSXA010000002.1:600000-900000 GCA_035380245.1 Candidatus Zixiibacteriota bacterium
TTTTCGTATGTACAACCGCTGGTGTGAACGACGTGGTTTCACGGCGAATCTGATCGACTATCAGCCGGGTGATGAAGCGGGTTTGAAGTCAGCTACGCTTGAAATCAAAGGAGATTACGCCTACGGTTATCTCAAGGCGGAATCGGGGGTACATCGACTGGTCCGCATTTCCCCGTTCGATGCCAATTCGCGCCGACATACATCTTTCGTCTCAGTGCACGTCTACCCGATCGTTTCGGACAACGTCGAGATCGAAATCAAGGACGAGGACGTGCGCATCGATACCTACCGCTCCTCCGGGGCCGGCGGTCAGCATGTCAACAAGACCTCTTCGGCAGTCCGTCTGACACACGAACCGACCGGGATCGTGGTAACCTGTCAGTCCGAACGGAGTCAGCATAAAAACAAGGATGCCGCTTTCCTGGTGCTCAAGGCCCGGCTTTACCAACTCAAAAAGGAAGAAGAGTTGGCCAAAATGGCCAAATTCGAAGAAACGAAAAAGAAGATCGAATGGGGCTCACAGATTCGTTCGTACGTTTTCCATCCTTACAATATGGTCAAAGATCATCGCACCTCGGTCGAAACCGGCAACGTCAGCGCGGTGATGGACGGCGACCTGGATCAATTCATCGAAGCTTATTTGCGCGATCCGCAATTCAGAGAAAGCTGAGATTTTACATAGATATTTCCCGTAACGAATATCATAGAAAAACAGGTGACAGATATGAATGCACTGAGTAAAATCAAAGATCGAGCCCGAGCCAAGAAGCGCCGGGTGGTGCTTCCGGAAGGGTTTGATCCGCGTGTCATTAAGGCCGCCAAGAAGATCCTTTCCGAAGAACTGGCAGCGGTAACGATCATCGGTGACGAGAAAGAAGTGGAGGCGCTGGCTCAGGAACACGGCCTGAACGTGGCTAAGGTCGAGGTTATGAATCCGGCACATTCCGAGCTCTATAACGGCTTCGTGAACGAGTTCATGGAACTGCGCAAAGCTAAGGGCATTACGGAAGAACAGGCCAAAACGGCCATGGCCGACCCGCTCTATTTCGGAGCAATGCTCGTGCGCAACAACAAGGCGGATGCTTCGGTAGCCGGCTCGATCAGCACTACCGGCGATGTCCTCAGGGCAGCAATCCAGGTGTTAGGTCTGAAACAGGGGATCAACACCGTATCGAGCTGTTTTATGATGACCGTTCCGAAGTATCGCGACGTGATCGATCGGATTTTCCTGTATGCCGACGGCGCAGTGGTGCCGAATCCAACATCCGAGCAATTGGCTTCGATCGCGGCTTCGACTGCCGAGACCATGGTCAATCTGCTGGGTATGGAGCCGAAGATCGCGTTTCTGTCGTTTTCGACCAAAGGCTCAGCTAAACACGAGGATGTCGACAAGGTGGTCAAGGCCCTCGAAATCCTCAAGCAGAGCCACCCGGAATTGAAGGCGGACGGTGAACTTCAGGTAGATGCAGCAATCGTGCCGGAAATCGCCGAGCGTAAATCACCGGGTTCCGCCGTCGGCGGTGACGCCAACATTCTGATCTTCCCGGACCTCGACGCCGGGAATATCGCTTATAAACTGACCCAGCGGCTGGCCAACGCCACCGCCACCGGTCCGATAATTCAGGGTCTGGCTTTGCCGGCCAACGACCTCTCACGCGGTTGCTCGGCGGATGATATCGTCGATGTAACCGCTATTGCTATGCTTATGAAAGGGTGACGCGATGAGCCTCAGCCAACTCGCGAAAGAAATAAAACCCTCCCCTACTCTGGCGCAGACCGAAAAAGCGCGCATCCTGAAGGAGAAGGGCGAGAAAGTGATCCATCTCGGGGCCGGCGAGCCGAAAACCCGAGTGCCCCTGGACGCCATTCTCGGGGCAGCTTCGAAACTGACATCTGCCGAGATCCGCTATACCCCGACTGAGGGTATCCCCCAGTTGATCAAGGCTATCATTCGATACACCGAGGAAAACTACAACAAGGTTGTCGGTCCCAAGAACGTTATCGCTTCGGCGGGCGCCAAACAGGCGATCTACAATCTGATGATGGCCATTCTAAATCCGCAGGATGAAGTAATTATCCTCGCTCCTTACTGGGTCTCCTACCCCGAAATAGTCAAGATGATGTACGGCGTACCGGTCATCGTGACTCCGGAAGATGGTCGTTTCGTACCGACGATGGAAGACATCAAGGAAAAAGTCGGCCGCTATACCAAGGCCATTATCGTCAACAGCCCGAACAATCCGTCCGGTGCGGTTTACCCGCCTGAACTGATCGGTGAGATAGTCGAGTACTGTGAGAACAAGGGTATCTACCTGATCATGGACGACATCTATCACAAGCTGGTGTTCGACGGTAAGAAAGCGGTCTCGGCATACGATTACGCCAAAGCGGAAGGCGACAACTCCCGCCTGGTGGTTATCAACGGTGTTTCCAAGGCGTATGCCATGACCGGATTCCGAATCGGCTGGACAATAGCCAACCGACCGCTGACGGAAGCTATGACCAATATCGCCGCACAGAATACCTCCTGCCCATCGGTCGTACAGCAGGCGGCCGCTGCCGGCGCCCTCAACGGCATCCAGTCCGGCGTGGAGAGCCTTCGCCTGATGCTCCAGAACAACCGCGATATCATGGTCCAGGAACTGCGTGCTTTTAACGACATCAAAATCACGCCGCCGGAAGGAACGTTCTACTGCCTGCCGGATTTCTCGGCTTACAGCAAGAAATCGGTCGAACTGTCCAACTTCCTGCTCGAAAAAGCCCTGGTCGTGACGGTACCGGGCGTCGAATTCGGCATGGAAGGACATCTGCGTCTGAGTGTTTGCGGATCGGTTAAAGACATCACCGAAGGTATCGCCCGCATCAAGTGGGCAATAGATCCCGAATCGCCGAACGAAATCTACATCGGCGACCGTAAGCTCCGGAGGGATTGGATATGAGCCAGTACATCATCGACGTTAAGACTCCGGCTCAGAAAGAAGCCAAAGAGGTCAAGAGTGAATACGGCCTTTCCAATCACGGCTTGACCCATTTGCATAACGTCTATTGGAATCTGCCGAGCGAGTCGCTCTACGAAGAGATCATTTTCCGCCGTGAGGGAAGCCTTTCATACATGGGTCCGATCGTAGTCGACACCGGCAAGAAAACCGCCCGATCGGCCAACGATAAGTTCGTCGTCCGGGAAGCAACGACCGAGAACAAGATCTGGTGGGGACAGTACAACCGCCCCTTTGCCGAAGAGAAGTTCAATTCGGTCTATCAGCGCCTGCTCGGCTTCCTGCAGGGCCGGGACATTTTCGTTCAGGACTGCTATGCCGGTCACGACCCGCAGTACCGTCTGCCGGTTAGAATCGTCAGTGAACTTGCCTGGCATTCGCTGTTCGCGCGTAATATGCTGCTGACGGCCAAGACGCACGAGGAATTGCGCAAGTTCGTACCGGAGTTCACGGTCATCGCGGTGCCGTCCTTCAAGTCAGCCCCCGAAATCGACGGAACCGCATCGGATACCTTCATTCTGCTCAACTTCGATCAGAAGATGTGCATCATCGGCAACTCCGGTTACGGCGGTGAAATCAAGAAGGCCATATTTACCGTGCTTAACTTCCTCCTGCCGCTGCAGGGCGTGCTTTCCATGCACTGCTCCGCGAACCAGGGCAAAGACGGTGACACCGCCTTATTCTTCGGTTTGTCCGGCACCGGTAAAACGACGTTGTCGGCCGACCCGAATCGTTTCCTGATCGGCGACGACGAACACGGCTGGAGCGACGAGGGTATTTTCAACTTCGAAGGCGGTTGTTACGCCAAAGTGATCGCCCTCTCCCCCACGGCTGAACCGGAGATTTATGCCTGTACCCGTCGTTTCGGCACCGTACTGGAGAATGTCGTTTACGATCCGGTGTCACGCCTTTTGGATCTGGACGACGACAAGTTAACCGAGAACACCCGCGCAGCTTATCCACTGGGATATATCGACAATGCCCTTACCGATGCTCGCGGCGGCCACCCGAAGAACATCATCATGCTGACCTGCGATGCCTCCGGGGTGCTCCCCCCGATCGCCAAACTCACTCCCGAGCAGGCGATGTATCACTTCATCTCCGGTTATACCTCCAAGGTAGCCGGGACGGAAGTTGACCTCGGGAAGGAACCGGAGATCACCTTCAGTGCCTGTTTCGGAGCGCCGTTTATGGTACATCATCCGTATTACTACGCCGACATGTTGCGCCACAAGATCACCAAACACGGGGTCAATTGCTGGCTGGTAAATACCGGCTGGACCGGCGGTCAATACGGTATCGGCAAGCGTATGAGCATCCATCATACGCGAACGCTGTTGAACGCAGCACTGGACGGCAAACTGCTCGAAGCCCAGTACCGTAAGGACCCGCTGTTCGGATTCGATGTACCGGTTCATTGTGACGGTGTCCCTGATAAGGTGCTCGATCCTCTCCTTACCTGGGAAGATCCCGAAGCTTACAAGGCCAAATACAAGCAGCTCGCGGCCTTGTTCATTGAGAACTTCAAGAAGTACGCCTCCGGGTGCACCCAGGACGTCGTTGACGCCGGACCGGTCAAGCGAGACTTCTAAACAAGAGGGTGAAGAAGAATCGGGCCGTCGGCAACGGCGGCCCGAGCCCTGTTTTTTTCAGAAACCGGATTGTCCCTCCGGCTGTTAGGGACTTCGGACAAAACAAAGGAACTTGCTTACCATGCCGACTTACCTATACCACTGCCTTGATTGCAAGTACGAATTCGAGGAGTTTCAATCAATCACCGATCCGGTCATCGACAAATGTCCGAAATGTGGCGGCCGAGCGGAACGGATAATCACAGGCGGGGTGGGATTTCTTTTCAAAGGATCGGGATTCTATATCACCGATCACCGTAGTGCTTCTTACAATAAAGCCAAAGCGGCCGACACCTCAGGCAGCGCCGGGTCATCTCCGCCGCCTCCGCCGAAAAGCTCCAATAACAAATAACCAATTAGATCGACCAACGGCGTACATCGGTACTATGTTGACTTTATTGCAATTGTTGCGATAGTTGTGTTCAATGAACACATTTTCTGACATAGAAAAACTCCGTCCGCTTCTCTCCCCTGCGGCCGAGTTGATCGTTGACCTGACCGGCGATTACGAGAAATATCGCCAGGATGCCACCGAAGAGCAGGGTAATCCGGCAGCGGCGGTTCTGGCTGCCTCTGAGGCGGATGTAATCGCCACGATGCTCTTCGCCCGCGAACGTGGCCTGGCGGTGGTCCCGCGTGGCGCCGGTACCGGATTGAGCGGCGGTGCCGTCCCGGCCGAGGGCTCGATCGTGCTGAGTGTCGAGCGCATGAACGAGATTCGGATTGATCCGAAAGCATGTCGAGCCGTTTGCGGACCGGGCACGATAACCAAAGACCTTTTGGACGCAGCCGCCCCTTACGATCTGACTTATCCCCCCGATCCCGCTTCTTACCTTGAATGCTCGCTCGGCGGTAATGTCGCCGAGAACGCCGGTGGTCTGCGCTGCAAGCGGTTTGGCGTGACGCGCGACTATGTGCTCGGTTTGAGAGCGATAACTGTCGAAGGGACGGTGTTGAAAACCGGCTGTTACAACAACAATCGAGGATTCAACCTTGGTGATTTGCTGATCGGTTCGGAGGGCACCCTGGCGATCGTGACCGAAATGACTCTGCGACTGATCCCCACTCCGTTGCGGGGAAGTTGTATCCTGATAGCCTTTGACGCTGAAACCGATGCCGCCCAAAGCGTCGCTCAAATCACACGAGCGGGAGTAATTCCAACCGTGATGGAGTATCTTGACCGGGACGCTGCGGCTTGTTCCAACCGCTACGAGAAAACGGAAGGGCTCGACGATGTGGCGGCTATCCTGCTGATTGAGACTCAGGGAGAACGGGATCGTGAACAACTGGAGCAGGTAACTGAAATTAGTCGCGGCAATCACTGCTCTTTTCTTCGCATCGAGCATGATCCAGCTAAAATCGAAGAATTATGGCGTGTCCGCCGGAATCTATCGAAAGCCATCCGCGATGTAGCGATTTTCCGATACAATGAGGATGTCGCCGTCCCGGTTTCACAATTTATGACCCTGATCGGCTTCGTAGCAGCGGAAAACGCAGCCGGTCCGTTACGTATCAACGCTTTCGGCCACGCCGGCGACGGCAATCTCCATGTCAGCTTCCTCTCCATGACCGGCAGTAATGAAGAGATCGCACTGATCGCCGCCGCGCGAGAACGTTTGTATCGGAAAACAATCGAACTAGGGGGCACCTTATCAGGCGAACACGGTATTGGATCACACAAGGGAGTGTATCTGCCGTGGGAATTTGATGCCGTCACACTAGGTGCGATGCGAAGCCTGAAAGACCTGTTCGACCCTACCCTCCAAATTAATCCCGGTAAAATTTTCGCAACTTTGTAATTTTCCCGATCGCTTGTCCTGCAATCTCTTGACATTAAACAAAGTTTGTTTTATTATTCCAACCCCAATGTGAAACGTTTCACATTTGCCTTGACCATGTTGAAAACAATGACGCTTACCAATACGAACCAACGTCAAGTACAAAGGAGCTGCACATGGCCAAAGTGAAGACTTTGAAGGAGACCTTGGCCGACATGATCCCGAAGCTACGCAAGGATCGCGCCAATCTCATGAAGCAGTACGGCGATATCCGTATTTCTGAGGCAACAGTAGCACAGGCGATCGGCGGTATGCGCGGAATCAAAGGAATGGTCTGCGATACGTCCGTGGTCGAACCGGACAAAGGTCTTATCATTCGCGAAGTACATCTCGGCAAATTGACTCAAAGACTGCCCGAGGAAATTTTCTGGATGCTGATCACCGGCAAACTGCCCACCAAGGGTGAGCTGGCTCTGTTCCAGAAAGAATTGAAGAAGTACGGCAAAGTCCCGGATTACGTATGGAAGGTTCTTCGGGCGATGCCGAAAAGCTCTCACCCGATGGCGATGCTCGATACCGCTATCCTGGCCATGGAGAACGAGTCTGCTTTCCGCAAGCGTTACACGGAAGGCATGACCAAGCTCGAGTACTGGGAGCCGACCCTCGAGGATGCCATGCGTGTTATGGGAACGATCCACACCATCGCAGCGGGCGTCTACCGCATCAAGTACAACAAAGGCGCTCTGATCAAGCCGTCATCGAAACTCGACTGGGCGGCTGATTTTGCCCGCATGCTGGGTTTGCCCCCGAAGAAGGGCGAAGTTGCCAACATGATGCGGCTCTATCTGACCTTGCATTGCGATCATGAAGGCGGTAACGTCTCGGCCAACACCTGTCACACGGTCGGATCGGCTCTCTCGGATGCTTTCTACTCAGTCTCCGCCGGTTTGAACGGACTGGCCGGCCCTCTGCACGGTTTGGCCAATCAGGAATGCCTGAAATGGGTCCTTGAGACCATGGACAAGTTCGGCGGCGTTCCTACGACGAAGCAGATTGAAGACTACGCTTGGGAAACTCTGAACTCGGGCAAAGTGGTGCCGGGTTACGGCCATGCCGTTCTCCGCGTCACTGACCCGCGTTTCACGGCATTCAATAAGTTCGGCAAGAAGTATCTGCCGAATGATCCTATCTTCCAGACGGTCGACCGCGTTTTCAAGGTTGTCCCGAAGGTTCTCAAAGCTCACGGCAAGGCCAAAAACCCGTGGCCGAACGTCGATGCCGGTTCCGGCGCATTGCTGTACTACTACGGCCTCAGAGAGTTCGAGTATTACACCGTCCTGTTCTCGGTTTCTCGTTCGATGGGTATGCTGGCTCAGTTGGTTCTCAATCGTGCTCTCGGTACGCCGATCACGCGCCCGAAGTCGGTCAGCACCAAATGGCTGTGGAAACACTGCCGCACCAACACGAAGAAGAAATAAGTCTGATCTCCAGGCTTTGCGCATGAGCGGTCCCGCCGGGACCGCTCTTTTTTTATGCTGGTAGCTCTGCTGATATCGATTGATGTTGACCCGTTCGGGGACGGCGCCGATCTTGCATTTGGATCGGGTTCAACATCCCGACTAAAGAATGGATATTATGACCGCGTCCGAGAACGACTCCGATTTCCTTAGCGATCCCTCCAAGTGGGTTGACCACTACGGCAGCTACCTGTATAACTACGCTTATTCGCGATTACACAACCGATCAGCAGCCGAGGACGTGGTACAGGAAACATTCCTCGCCGCTCTGAAGGGGCGCAAGAACTTTGCCGGGGAATCATCCGAGCGCACCTGGCTGACCGGCATTCTGCGGCATAAGATAATCGACCATTTGCGGCGCATCTACCGTGATAATCCGGAACCTGAAGGGGAAACATCGCCCGGAGCTGGTGCGTTTCGCGAGTCCGGTCGTTGGAAGGGACATTGGAATCCGGACCGGTCACCGGCCGATTGGGGCGATAGCCCGGAACGATTCCTCGAAAGTGAGGAGTTCTATCGGGTTCTGGATGAATGTATTGCGTTGCTGTCGGCAAGGACGGCAGCAGCCTTTGTGCTATATCAAATGGAAGAGATATCTTCTGACGAAGTATGTAAGCTTTTGTCTGTAACACCGACTAACCTTTGGGTAATGCTTCATCGGGCCCGGACACAATTGCGCCAGTGCCTGGAGCGGAATTGGATCGGTAGAAAGGACTGACAATTCGTGGCAATCGATCTACACAAATTCCAATGGAAGTTGAGAGGATGGGTAGCCTCATTTCTGCCTCCATGCGAGGAAATTACCAAAGGACTCTCCAGAGCACTCGACCAGCGTCCAAGCCTGAAGCAGCGTTTCATTATGAGGCTGCATCTATATACCTGTCCATGGTGCACGCGATATCGTAAGCAAATCAAGTTCGTGGATGAAGCGGTGAAGCAGCGTGGTCACGCTGACTCGATCGGCCTGCCTGACTCCTTCAATCAAGCGACCGCAGAGCGCATCAAGGCGAGATTGCGACAGTCTTCCGACCAGTAGTTCATTCCCGCATCAACGGCAAGTTGTAAGCCCCGGTCGAGATTCCATGTAAGGTTATCGATCCGGTTCGCGACCAATCCTCAGAAACAGAACATCACATCCCCAATTGATAAGACGAATTTCTTTCGTCGCGAAAGGAAGCATTGATGCTGTATCAAACTGCTAAGGGTGGACTATACCCGAGAATAGGAATCGCCCTGCTGCTGCTTATAGCGGTGGTTTTCCAGCCCCGGCCGGCTCAGGCTACGATCATTGACGTGCCCGACGATCAGCCAACAATTCAGGCCGGGATTGACGCTGCTCAATATCTGGACACGGTTCTCGTGGCTGATGGACGCTACTACGAAAATATCACGTTCGGCGGCAAATGGATCGTGTTGGCTAGTCATCACCTGATCGACAGTGATCCCAGACATATCTTCAACACGATCATCGACGGCTCCCAACCTGTCAATCCGGATACGGCTAGTGTGGTGCGAATCGTCAACAGTGAAAATTCCTTTACTATTCTCCATGGCTTCACCATCACCGGGGGCACCGGAACGATTTGGGCCGACGAGCACGGCTTCGGTGATTACCGCGAAGGCGGCGGCATTTTGTGCGCGGGGACATCGCCGATTATCCGCTTCAACAATATCATCGATAATGAAGCCGTACTCGTAACCAGCGGACTGAACAGCGCCGGCGGTGGCGCAATTCGTGTTGGTGACGGGAACCCATTGATCACGAACAACATTATCATGTACAACCGTGGCCGTTATGGCGCCGGCATCGTATTCAATTTCGCTTCGGGAACGGTCATGAACTGCGTCATCGCTCATAACAGTGGTGGTGAGGATTACGCCGGCTCGGGCATTTGGAAATACCAGGGGACCACAAGCTTCATAGAAAATAACACCATCGTTTATAATACGTCGGCTATCGCGGGTGGAGGTGTTTATTGCTGGGCGGCCAACATGGTCCTGAACAACAACATCATCTGGGGAAACACCGCTCCCGCAGCGGCGCAGATCAGAATAACGGGAGCCACCGTGACCGCGTCATACTGCGCCGTACAGGGAGGTTATGCCGGAACGGGCAACATTTCCGACGATCCACAGCTCTTCGGTGAGTATTTCTATCATTCCGAAAATTCTCCGTGTATCGATGCCGGCAATCCGAATGGAAGCTATGTCGATCAGGCTGATCCCTCAACGCCCGACAGCGCCTGGTGGCCATCACGCGGTACAACGATCAACGATATCGGCGCTTATGGCGGTCCCGGAGCTGAACCGTTTGAACGCCTGGCGGTATTCGCCGAGCCAACGCTCGGTTGGGTCCCACTTGAGGTTAGTTTTAAGTCGGAATCACGGAGTTCCGGAGATAATTGGTTATGGCTGTTCGGCGACGGTGACAGTGCCTTTTCTTCCGCGGTGTCGCACCTCTATGAAGAACGCGGCTGGTACGATGTAAGTGTGCTTAACATTGACGGCGTAGATACGATAACGACAGTCGCAACTAATCTGGTGGCGGCACTCTCCGATTCACTGCAGTCTGACTCGGTCACCGTGGAATCAGGTCAGGAAGCGATAATCAGAATTGTCGCGGTAAACACGATACCTCTCAGTTCAATGACTGTCCCCGTCGAATACAGCGGCAGTGTCGCTCTCGTTCTGGATTCGTTTAACACCGTCGGCTGTAGAACAAACTATTTCGACTACGTGGAGCAAACACATTCCGCAGAGTCATACAGCCTGGCCACATTCACGTTAACAGCCTCTCCTTCAGGATCAACGCCTGATCTCGAGCCGGGAACCGGACCGATTTTGAATCTGTTCTTTCACGTCACCGGTTCACCGAACATCGGCGATACGACAGTCATTGCCCTTGACGGATATGCCGGTCACATGCCTCTGTTCACAAGCGACCTGATCCAGTATACACCGCTTCTGGCCGCCGGTCACATCGGTTATACCAGTTGTTGTGTTGATTACCGAGGCAATGTTGACAACGATCCGAATCAGTTGATTACAATCGCCGACCTGGTTTATCTGGTCGATTACATGTTCAATTCCGGACCCGAACCGATCTGCATGAAGGAGGCCAACATCGATGGCGACTTTCTAGGTCAGATAACCGTGGCCGATTTAGTCTATCTGGTTAACTACATGTTCGACCAGGGACCGTTGCCGGTAATATGCTACTAGATTGCAGGTGATACCGAGGGAAGACGGATAATAACGGACACTCCGCCCAGGTGGCTGGATTTGATCGACAGCTCTCCCCCGAGTTGTTGTACGAGTTTGTGAACGGTAGGAAGACCGAGTCCGGTGCCGGCGTCTTTGGTGGTAAAATACGGCGTCAGGACTTTATCGCGCAGTTCGGGAGGAATTCCAGGACCGGAATCATGGAAAATGATTTCAACATGCTTCGCATTCGTTGCTACTTCTATCTCAACTTTGCCAGGCTCTCCGGCCAGAGCTTCCTTGGTGTTGTTGAACAGGTTGATCATAATCTGTCGCATGGCGTCAGGATCGGCAGCTACCTCCACCTCATCGTCACACACCAAAGTGATATCAATGGATAGCCGCGCGGCCTCACTCGACAGGAAGCTGATTATCTCAGTAAGAAAGGGCTTCAACGCTAGCGGTTTACTGCGTTTGCGATCTTCCCGAGCCAGAGCCAGAAAACGAGTGATGATATCGTTCAGTCGACGCGTTTCCGAGCGGATCTGGTCGGTGATGGTTCGGAATTCATCACCGGCTTCGGTAGGTTGGAACTCCGCTTTAAGGCGCTGGGCTGCGATAGAGATAGTATTCAACGGATTGCGTATTTCGTGCGCCACCCCGGCCGCCAGGTTTCCCATCTCTGAGAGCCGTTCCCGCCGGGCGGCATCGCGCTCGAATCGTTTCATCTCGGTGACATCATTGACGGTAGCTACCAGGGCGACATGATCGCTGGTTTCTGAAATCAGATTCGACACGGCCACTAACAGAGTTCGTTCCTGTCCCTGGTTATCGGTAAGAATCAATTCATTCTCATGCAACGGCCCCGGCGTCTCGGTCAGATGTTGGTATTGAAGACGGTGATCCGAGAAAATATCATCCCAGCGGTGACCGACGGTATCCGTTTGTCCCATGATACCGTTGAAGGCCTGATTGCTAAGAATAACCATACCCTGCCGATCCACGGCCGCGACTCCGGTGTTCATTTGATCGAACAGGCGATATGAAATAGTTTTAATTTCGGAGTATTGCCGGGATATCTCACGACGTCGACGACGGCTGTTGAGTAATAGCATAGCTGTCAAAGAAAGCCCGAACAACACCACCGCCAACGAGATCATCAGCCGGTCGAAACCACGTGAGACATTGCGATAGCCTTCAAGAGACCAGCCGACTCGCAGAAGACCAAACGGGTATTGCGCCGAAGCGAAAGGTCTTACCGATTCGAGAACCTCGTGCCCCTGGAACTCGTAGATACGGTGCTGGATACTGTCGGCATCCAGAGCAGCCGTAAGAAAAGGATCGGACTCGATGGAAAGAAGGTTCCCGGGACGTCGCGAGGCGAAGATAATCCCTTCGGTCGATTGATAAATGATATACTCGACGCCTGCCTCGCGCGCCATATTCTGAGCCAGGTAACCAATTTGTCCCTCCTCCATCATATCAACGTAAGAGTCGGCATCGGCAGCCAGACCGAATACATGCTGAAGGTCGGCGGCAATCTCAAGGTAGTAATGTCTTGGACGACCATCGGGGGTATCTTCATCGAGTAATAAGGCAAACTGCTCTTCGGGATTAGCAAGAAGATTGCGAGCCTCTGTTATAACGAATTCGGGTGGCCCCGAGAACAGCCCGCGCACCACTCCTTCGGCCATGATTTGACCGGTGGAGTCGAATCCGAAAACACCGAGCAGATCATGCTGCAGGGCCATTCGTGTAAGGATGCGATCGGTCGGGCGAAACGTTTCTTCGGAGACCAGAGGGCGCAGGATTTCACTGTAACGAAGTTGAGTGAGTTGGTCTATTCGCGCCTCGGAGGCAATCGCCGCATCGGAAGCCTGAGCCAGTGCCTCGGTGAAAGCCGCCCCCTGCATGCGGAGAAGCTGGAGTGAATCCTCGCGGCTCTCACGGATGGACAGGAAAGCCATCGCAGCCAGCACAACCGCCACGAGTAA
Organism: Candidatus Zixiibacteriota bacterium; assembly: GCA_035380245.1. Lineage (NCBI taxonomy): Bacteria > Pseudomonadati > Candidatus Zixiibacteriota > Candidatus Zixiibacteriota bacterium. Next base: position 613,118 of record DAOSXA010000002.1, read on the forward strand.
AATAAGCAGAATCAGCAGGCGCTGACTTATGACTTTCGATGAATCCTTGTTGATGGTCGCGGCCATGACAAAAATGAATCCGCCCTCACCGGCATCAGCAACAAAAAGTTAACCGGAGATAACGGCCATATCTTCTCTGGTGGTAATCTCACCGGTCGCCTCGCTCTGGACGATAGGGATCACCGTAGAGAAACAAGTCCGCTCGGAGCGGTCATAACTGATTTGACCTGAATGGGAATCGATGATACGACGGCAGGTGATCAACCCGTAACCGTGTCCTTTACGCTTGGTCGTAAAACGCTTCTCAAATAAGAGCGGCCTTTTATCCTCAGGCACCCCGGGACCGGAGTCAATAACTTCAATGGAGGCACGCTTATCGGCGCCGTCTTTGACAAGATGCGACCGAACACATATTTCTTTCACTTCGGACTCGGCTACGGCATCGGCGGCGTTGTTGAGGAGATTCACCATCACCTGTTGCATTTGACTGATGTCCAGTTCCACCAACGAAAGATTGCTGTCGAGATCGGCTTCAATGGTGATGTTGTCGAAGCGGTTCTGCGGCTTGAGAAAAGCGATGATGTTCTGGATCAACTGGTTCAGATCGACTTTATCGAATTGAATATCATCGGCATTTACATCCATGAGACCATCGGTGAAATTGGCAATTTTGTCGACCGTGCTTTTCATGAGTGTCAGCTTGGTATTGATCTTTTCCTGATCACCGCGCTTCAGGAAAAGCGGCATGAGTTCTATGTTACCGGATAGTACGGCCAGGAAGTTGTTGATTTCGTGAGCGATATCGCCCGCCATTTCACCGCGGGTGTAATAACGATCCACCCGGACCATCATCTCCTGGAAACTCTTACTTTCGGTAATATCCATGAGATTCAGGAGATAGGCGGAGGTGTTGCCGGTAGGACTGGTGACCGAACAAGCCATGAGATACGCCGGAAATTCTTCAGCGTTCTTCCGTCGACAAATCACTTCCACACCCACGCTTTCGTTTGTCAATGTGGGTAAGTGGTCCTTATCGGGGGCATTGACGAACAGCTTGTCGACCGTCATGCCAATCGCCTCATCGACGGAATAGCCAAAAGTCTCAACCGCCTTGCGGTTGTAAATCACTATCTCCCCTTCCAGAGACACCGCGATGACGGAGTTCGGAGAATACTCGATCAAAGTCGACAGAAAAACCTGAACTTCAGCCTGTGAAAGATATGCCTCCTGGATCATACGATTGAATTTCTCAAGTCGCCTGCGGTTGGCAAACAAAGTCTGTGACATCTCGTTGAAGGCCTCGATCAGGTGGCTGATCTCCTCGTCCCCCTCGGCTTCGACCATGTGATAAACTTCACCGTTGGAGGTCCGAGTGAGACCTTCCTGAAGTTTGCGCAAAGGATCACGGAAACGGCGATAGACGAGATATACGGTCAACAACGATACCAGCACCGAACCGAGAAAGAGGAGCATCATGCCATAGGCGACATCGGAGCGCGCCGATACGAGTAAGTTATGTCGACCGGCCGTGACAAGAACAACCGGAGTTTCTGCGTATATCCCCAGACGGTGATATTGGACCAGGTGCTCAGGGGCAATATCCTGTTGAACGTGTGTTCCCCGTTCGTGAGAGGTCATTAGTTTAACGGTAGCAAGATTTACCGGGCTGGATACGTTTGTTTCTGCATCCTGAGGCATCGGCAGATCTCCGGAATGGAGCGACCAGATCATATCAATCCGATGATCAGGCGTGCCCGCATACAAGGCAACAGAGCTAATGGCCGGCATCAGATTAACCAATGGCGCCAGACGAGAGGTCAGACGTTGACTTAGATCACTCGAAACGGGATCAATGGAGACTTCAGCCAGAATGCTGTCGACCTCCTGGGCAAGTAATTCAGAATCACGACTCACCGACGACAGGTCTAATTCTCCAAAGCTGTTATTGCTGGGGAAGAACAAAATCATCGCCAGGGCGGCAAAAACAAACAGGACCTGAATAACAATAAGGTGCCCCAAACGCCCCATTAAACCAACTCCGGATCGACCATCAGTATATGCCATTATGTAAGCTCCTGCCGCTGCGAGTTATGCTTAACAATATCGGCAGGATACCTGATTTCTAAAACCGGAGGGATAAAGGGATAGAAAGCGGTGAAAAGAAATAGGGAGTGGTGGAGGGGGGATGCCCGACTCTATCGTCAGGTGGCTGGAAAACCAGCACGCACCACTCCCTTATCCTTTATACTGTAGACAGAAATGTCTGTCTTAAAAAAAGCAAGAAACATGCCGCTCCCCGTCGGCAAGTCGAGTTCGGTCCCTCGGTGAGTCGTGTTATCTTATAGTATAACATTATGTTACACAACCATGAAGGCCGGGTTCTCTTACCTGTATGATACTAAAAAAGTCGTTTAGAAATAACTAATTGATTGCAGGATATTGCAGGTACAGCGAAAAAAAAGCCCCATAAATCCTTGTTTTTGGGGCTTTTTTGATCTTCGTCGTAAGTCTATCCCTCGAGTTCCTCGATATGCTTTTCGGCTGCGACGGCCGCAGTAGTACCGTCACCAACAGCATTGGTAATCTGTCGCACGAGTTGAGCTCGAACATCACCACAGGCAAAGATGCCCTTGATCGAGGTTTCCATCTTGTCGTCGGTGATAATGTATCCGCCCTTGTCCTTACGGAGAGCCTCACGGGTGATATTGGAATTGGGGCGGAAACCAAGGAACGGAAACACCGCTCCGCACTCGAGTTGTGACTTCTCTCCTGTTTTCACGTTCTTAAGAGCGAGATTCGTCACTTGCTTGTCGGAGCCGTTGATCGATTCTACGATTGTATCCCAGATGAATTCTATCTTGTCGTTCTTAAAAGCCCGGCTTTGAATTACCCTAGCCGCTCGCAGTTCATCACGACGATGAATAATATAAACCTTGGAGGCAAACTTAGTCAGGTACATACCTTCCTCGACTGCAGCATCGCCGCCGCCCACAACCGCAATCACCTGTCCCCTGAAAAAAGCGCCGTCACAAATGGCACAATAAGAGACACCTTTACCGGTATATTCAGCCTCGCCCGGCACCCCCAACTTAACCGGTGATCCCCCGGTACTGAGAATAACTGCCTTGGCGCGGTAGACATCGCCAGAGGCACAGCGGACCATGCGGTCGTTGCCCTCGACATAAACCTCGACTACTTCATCGCTGGCTACCTGAAGTCCGAATTTCCTGGCATGTTCGGCTATTTTTGTGGCCAGTTCGGCGCCGCTGATACGCTCGAAACCGGGATAATCTTCCACCTCTTCAGTGTTGGCAATCTGTCCGCCGGGGAGGTACTTCTCGATGGCTATTGTTTTACGCTCAGCACGGGCGCTATAAAGCCCTGCTGTCAGGCCGCCCGGACCACCGCCGACTATCACGATATCATACTTTTTCTCTTCAGCCATATCTTCACCCCATGTATGCTTGTAAACCTTCTTTCAAACTTATCGGTTCGATTCCGAACAACTTCTTCATCCGGCCGTTGTCACCGGTGTTACCCATTTGCATCATTGTCAGTTGATCACGTGTTAGCGGAGCCGGCTTTATTACCGTTTCCATCAATCCGGCGCCGAAACGCATCAACCACACCGGTAAAAACAAATTGCGCCGGCGTTTGTTCAAAACGGATTTCAAGATATTAAGAATCTCGATATATTCAAGTTTTTCCGGACCGCCCAGATCGATCGTCTCACCGACAGCCTCAACCATTTCACACGAGCGTACGATAGCGGCAGTGACGTCGTCGATATGAATCGGTTGTAAACGATAACGCCCATCGCCGATTACCGGCGTTACCGGGGAACGTCGGATCATGTTCTCAAGCATGGAAACGAAACCGTCTCCCGGGCCGAAGATCACCGACGGCCTCAGGATAACGTACTCCAAACCGGACTGCACCACGGCCTGTTCTGCGGCATACTTGCTTTGGTGATAGCGCGAGGGGGCTTCCGCTCCGGTTCCCATCGCTGACAGATAAACAAGACGCCCGACACGGGCCTGACGACAGGCATCCACGACGTTGGCGGTTCCACGCACTACGGTTTTTTCAAAGGTCAGCTTACGCGTTTCCGCGATAATTCCAACCAGATGCACGACACAGTCGACTTCCGCAAACGCTGCGGTAAGCCCCTTGGGATCATCGACGTTTCCTGCGGCCGTCATCACCGCCTTATCGAACGGCAATTCCGCTGTCTGATGTCGTACGACTGCCGTCACCCGATGACCGGCTCGCACCAGCGCCCGTACCGTATGTCGACCGACGAATCCGGTCGCACCGGTAACGGCTATGTTCACCAGTCGATCCCTTTCTGCGCCAGAATACCTTTCTGGTAAGGATGCTTTATCTCTCCCATTTCGGTAATAAGGTCGGCTCGTTCTTTCAGTTCGTCGGTCATGCCGCGACCGGTAATGACCAGATGCTGCTCCGGTGAACGAGCGTCGAGGATCTGCTCCAGTTCTTCATCGGTAACGAGACCGAGGTCCATCGCTACATTCAGTTCATCCAGGATAACAAGTTGATAATCGCCTGACTTGATTTTCTCTATCGCGAGGGCTACCCCCTTGCGGGCCGCTTCGCGGTGCTCGGAGAATTCCTTCTGATCATCAACAATACCGACAAATCCCTCACCTACCGTATATAACTCCAGGTTCGGTTCGAGCCGTTTTACCCCTTTCAGTTCACCGTATTTCCAACTTCCTTTAACGAACTGAATCAGACAGATACGCCAGTCATAACCTACGGCGCGGACACACATTCCCAGCGCCGCGGTAGTCTTGCCCTTGCCGTTGCCGGTATAGACAACCAGCAATCCCTTCTTCTTGTCGGTCTCGTTCTCACTCATCAGTATTCCTTTAAGAGAGAACCGGCCTGCGGTATAGAATTTGGTGCTGCCGGTTCGAAGTCCGTTTTGTGTCTTAACATGGTTTGCATATCCTTTTAAGTCAACAAAGGGAATAACCAAAAGGGTCCTGAAGTAGTCGATATTTGTGAAAAACATCACCATTAGTATTTGACTAGATGGTCTATTTTGATTTAAATACCACCGAGTGGCGGGTTGGATTCTATTGTCCCGTTTGAAAGTTTGGACGCTAGTTCTGCTTGTAAGGAAGGTAGTAATGCAATTCACGAAAGCTGAGGAATATGGGGTTCTAGGGGTATTGCACCTGGCGGAAAAAGACCGTTCCACGGTCACGCCGCTTTCGGAAGTCTCGGAGGCGAAGCAAATTCCGGAGAAATTTCTGGCCAAGATATTTCAGTCGTTGTCAAGATCCGGTATCGTTCGATCACATAGAGGCGTCAGGGGCGGATTCGCTCTGGCCCGTGATCCCGAAAATATCACCGTACGTGAGGTTCTGGAGTCAATCCAGGGACCTTACCATTTGCTTAAATGTGTGGTGGATTTGGGAGCCTGTGAGCGAGACGGACGCAACTGTGCTTTAAGGCACATTTTGATCGAAGCGGAAGAACGACTCAAAGACGTTTTTGAGAGTAATACTCTGGCTGATATGGTTCGCTGGGAAGCTGAAAAACAAGGTGGTGTCAAGACCGAAGAAAATACCCCTCAACAGGCCTGATTTTCGGTTTACATTGGGCTAGATAGCGATTATCTTCCGGCCTGATTGTGACTTTGGTAACAAGGAATTGGTACGAATGCCGGTAAAGTCAGATCGCTGGATCATAGAAATGGCCCAGGAGCGCCGGATGATCGATCCGTTCGCACCGGAACAGGTGCGCCGTGGGATCAGTTTCGGGGTATCGTCTTATGGTTATGATATCAGCCTGTCCAACGAATTCAAGAAACTCAAGGACGGGGTATCGGGAGAGATCGATCCTCGAGCGGACAACAGCGATCTTTGGGAAAATGTCACCGCCGATTCATTGGTAATTCCGCCCAATTCTTTCGTTTTGGCCCGTACTCGGGAGTATTTCAGGATACCACGCGATGTCATAACGATTTGTTTCGGCAAATCGACTTACGCCCGTTGTGGCGTGGTGGTCAATGTCACCCCATTCGAGCCGGAATGGGAGGGCTATGCCACCATATCAATCTCAAACACCTCTCCCCTGCCGGTTCGTATTCATGCCAATCAGGGGATTGCTCAGCTTCTGTTTCTTGAAGCCAGTGAGCTCTGTCTGACATCGTACGGCGACAAACGAGGTAAATATCAGGCGCAGAAGGAAATCACTCCTTCGAAATCGGATTGAAGCGCCGACGGGATAAAATCGAATTCCACGTGTTTGAATAGATAGGAGTTGTGAGATGTCTGATAAAAAAGTAGCTTCAGCCGGTTACGTTGAAGCTGCCCAGCGCAAACGTAGAAAGGTGACGATCGACGGCAATAGCGCTGCCGCCTATGTGGCTCACGCCACCAACGAAGTCATCGCCATTTATCCGATCACGCCGTCATCAGGAATGGGTGAAATCTCCGATGAGAGATCGGCTGCCGGACTGACGAATATCTGGAATTCGATTCCGAACGTCGTTGAGATGCAGTCGGAGGCGGGCGCCGCCGGCGCCGTACACGGAGCCCTTACTACCGGTGCTCTGACGACAACCTTCACGGCCTCACAGGGTCTGTTGCTGATGATCCCGAACATGTTCAAGATCGCCGGCGAGATGACCCCAACCGTATTTCACGTAACGGCACGCGCCGTTGCCACCCATGCCCTGTCGATTTTCGGCGACCACAGCGATGTTATGGCGGCCCGCTCGACCGGTTTTGGTCTGCTCTCTTCCGCTTCCATACAGGAAGTCATGGACATGGCCCTGATCGCTCAAGCCGCCGCTCTTGAAAGCCGGGTTCCGTTCGTACATTTCTTTGATGGTTTCCGTACCTCACACGAGGTACAGAAGGTCGAAGAAATCACGTTCGACGACATGCGTGACTTATTGCCGCAAGAACTGATAACGGCGCATCGCGCTCGGTCGTTGTCTCCGGATACTCCGACCATCAAGGGAACTTCACAGAATCCCGATGTTTTCTTCCAGTCGCGTGAGACTGTCAATAAATACTACCTGGCCGCTCCCGAGATCGTGCAGAAGGCCATGGACAAATTCGCGGCCGTTGTCGGTCGTCAATACAAGCTGTTCGACTATATCGGTCATCCCGAAGCCGAGCGCATCGTAGTGGTAATGGGTTCCGGCGGCGAAGTAGTTCACGAGGTCATCGACAACCTGGTCGAGGCCGGTGAGAAAGTCGGTGTCGTCCGGGTACGTCTGTATCGCCCGTTCGCTTCCGAAGCATTCGTGGCGGCCCTGCCGAAAACAGTCAAAAAAATCGCCGTGCTCGATCGCACCAAGGAGCCGGGAGGCGTTGGAGAACCGCTGTACATCGACGTGCAGGCGGCTTTGTCCGAAGCGGTCGACAAAGGCTGGAAGCGTCCCGATGTCCGTCCGGTGGTAGTCGGTGGTCGTTACGGCCTCGGTTCGGCGGAATTCAATCCGCCGATGGCCAAGGCTGTTTTGGACAACCTCAAATCGGACGATCCGAAAAATCATTTCACCGTCGGTATCGTTGACGATGTTACCAATACCTCACTCGATGTAGACTATAACTACAACCTCGAGGGTGAGAATTTCCGCGGCCTGTTTTACGGTCTCGGTTCCGACGGTACGGTCGGCGCCAATAAGAACTCGATCAAGATTATCGGGGACTGGACTGACAATTATGCCCAGGGTTATTTCGTTTACGATTCGAAAAAGGCCGGTGCCATTACCGTTTCGCACGTTCGTTTCGGTAAAAAGCTAATCCAGAAACCGTATCTGATTACATCGGCACAGTTCATCGCCTGCCATAATTTCTCGTTCGTCGAGCGTTATGACATGCTCTCTCACCTGACACCGGGCGGAACGTTCCTTCTCAATGCACCGTACGGACCGGATAAAGTCTGGGATGAGTTGCCGAAAGAAGTACAACAGCAGATAATCGACAAGAAGGTCGAATTCTACGCGATCGATGCCATTGATCTCGCCAAGCAGTTGGGTCTCGGGGCTCGCATTAACATGATCATGCAAACCGCGTTCTTCATGATATCGGGCATCCTCCCGAAGGACGAGGCGATCAAGGCGATCAAGGAAATGATCAAAAAGACCTACAGCCGCAAGGGCGAGAAGGTCGTGCAGATGAACTACGCGGCGGTCGACGGCGCGATGGGTGCACTGCACAAGATCGAATATCCATCCAAGGTGACAACCGCCAAGACTTGTCCGCCGATCGTGCCGGACAACGCTCCCGAGTTCGTCAAGAAGGTGACCGCGGAAATGATCGCCGGTCGCGGCGACAAACTCCCGGTTTCGGCTTTCCCGGACGACGGTACCTATCCGACAGCCACGACCAGATTCGAAAAGCGCAATATCGCGGTCGATATCCCGGTATGGGATCCCAAAACCTGTATTCAGTGCAACATTTGTTCGATCGTTTGCCCGCACGCAGCGATTCGACCGAAGGTATACACGGCGGAATACAAGGATAAGGCTCCGAAGGGATTCAAGTTCGTCGAAGCCATGACCAAGCCGTTTGCCGGAATGTACTACACGCTTCAGATCGCTCCCGAGGACTGCACCGGCTGTGAGGTTTGTGTCAACGCCTGTCCGGCCTTTGCCAAAGACGCCGACGGCAACAAAACCGAGCTCAAGGCAATCAACATGTCGCTTCAGGCTCCGCTCCGTGAGCAGGAAGCCCGCAACTGGGATTTCTTTATTAACGAATTACCGGCTCCCGATCCGAGTCTGTTCAGTCTCGGCACGACCAAGGGTTCGCAGTTCGTTCAGCCGTTGTTCGAGTTCTCCGGCGCCTGCGCCGGCTGCGGCGAGACACCTTACCTCAAGCTGATGACTCAGCTTTTCGGCGACCGCGCTATCTGCGGTAATGCCACCGGTTGCAGCTCGATCTACGGCGGTAACTTACCGACTACCCCCTACGCGCGTCGCGCCGACGGACGCGGTCCGGCCTGGTCCAACTCTCTCTTCGAGGATTGTGCCGAATTCGCATTCGGTATGCGTCTCACGGCGGATCGTCTTCACACCTACGCCCTCGAGCTGGTTAAGGAGTTGGTCCCGGAGATGTACGATGCCATAGCCAATGCCGACCAGTCGGTTCAGGCAGGTATCGAAGAACAACGCGGCCGGGTGGCGGCCCTCATGGATCGTCTCAACACCATGAACGGCTCGGAGCGCGTGGCTGCTCTCAAGGCCGTAGCGCATTTCCTCGTCAAGAAGTCGGTCTGGGGTATCGGCGGTGACGGCTGGGCTTACGACATCGGCTTTGGCGGTGTGGATCATGTCATGGCCTCAGGACGCAACATTAACCTGTTGGTTCTTGACACCGAGGTATATTCCAACACCGGCGGACAGATGTCCAAATCGACACCACGAGGCGCTACCGCCAAATTTGCCGCTGCCGGCAAGCCGCTGTCGAAAAAGGACCTCGGTTATATCCTGATGACTTACGGCTCGGTATTCGTGGCTCAGGTGGCTCTCGGAGCCAGCCACAACCAGACGGTAAAGGCATTCATGGAGGCTGAGGCTTACAATGGTCCGTCGATCATCATCGCTTACAGCCATTGTATCGCCCACGGCATCAATATGTCGCACGGGCTTGACGAAGAAGAAAAAGCGGTCAAGGCCGGTCACTGGCTGCTTTACCGCTACAATCCTGACCTGGTTGCTCAGGGTAAGAACCCGTTGCAACTCGACAGCAAAGAGCCTACGATTCCCTTCGAAGAGTATGCTTATTCCGAGACCCGTTTCCGCTCTCTGAAGACTCAGAATCCAGAGCGGGCGGCGATGCTGATCAAGCTCGGACAACAGGATTGCAACCGTCGCTGGAATCTGTATTCGCAAATGGCGAAAATGGATTATTCCTCACTGAAAACGGAATAAACCAGAGACATGGTTGTCTATAAAGCAAAAGGCGGCTCGTGGAAACGAGCCGCCTTTTTTTGCGTCGGTTTTCCCTCCTAGGCCATCCGACTCTGTGCAAACCCGAGAACTTTGTGACAATACGGGCAAAAACATATAATGTCTTTCCCGACCCAAAGGGCAAATCCCTTCGTCCTGATATAAATCTCCGACAGCTCCTTCTCACAAAACGGACAAACCGGTCGCAACTCGTTTCGTTCTGAAACAGTCATGGGTAATTCGGACATTCGGACTTCGACTCCTGATAAATCTTTTACGATAGGTTTACCGGCTTACCGCATAATGTCGCCTATATTCAGCCCGTTGACAGGAAAATATCAAGATTTGCCGCCGTTCGTCCGATACTCTCAGAAAATGAGATTACTGTCCCAAATAGGAGGCAATATGCGTTCTCTGACGGCCATCACAGCAGCTTTGGTCATACTGCTTTGCGGAATCAACACCAGCTATGCTGCCAGTGACGATGAACAAATTTTGGTGAATCGCTTCCTCAAACAGGCTGAGGAATCCCACACCAACAAGCTGACTTTTGCATCTTTCAATTTCTCGATGGACCGGATTAACCGGAACAATGATTACAACAGCTTCGCCACCTACACGTCGCAGCAAATTAACGGTGCTTCGTTCAACTGGCTTGACAACGGTTTTTCCGTCGGCGCCGAAGTCGGTATGGTTTTCAAAGAGCGAATTGCCTGGTCGGTCGGCGGTGAATACTGGTTTAAAATGGGCGAAACGATCAGCGGGAGTTACATCTACGATAGTCCCCTGACCACAGCGACAACCGTAGACAATCCAACTTCTGAAATGTGGCTGTTAGGTTTCACCACCGGCGCCTGGTATTACCCGTTCGAGCATCCGACGGTTCGGAATGGTCTGACCAAACTTTCGCTGCGTGTCGGCGGTAATGTCGGATTCTATACCGTCAACTGGGATCTCTGGGATGAATACGCCAGCCTGAATATGGCGACCGAAAACGTAGCCGGGAACAATATCAGCTTCAAGGGTACAACGCTCGGATTCAACGTCGGTGTCGGCGGCGACCTGCCGATCAAATTCTGGGGACTTACTCTGGGAGCCGAAGTTGCTTATCAATATCTGAACTTCACGAATGTTGCCTGGTATAACACAACAGACCAGGAGATCATTGCAACCTATAATGGTACAACTGATGGACGGGTCGATCTGGACCTGTCAGGCCTTCGGGGCAAAATTGAGATTAAGAGATTCTTTAGCTGGTAAGATGTTGATATAAAGTTGCTTGAGGCGCCAGGGACGGCTTGCGGAAAGCTCGTCTCTGGCGCTTTTCCTTGCCCAACAAGAACGATCCAGAACTTGACAGACAGCGCCTCGGACCTGTTATTGGTGCGAAACAAAACGAACGATGGAGATAGAATTTTGAGCACTTGCAAAACGCTATTGATCGCAACAATCGTTATTCTGACAGCTTTTGCCGTCGGTTTCGGCCAGGATTCCGGCCCCAGGAAACTTACAGCCGAACAGGCAGGCGATATCGGCAAGCCACAGGGCCGCATCACCTTCTATCGTGAGGGCGCCGTTTGGGTTATGAACTGCGACGGGACCAATCAGCGCCTGGTATCCGATATTGAAAATGCCGGCGGGCGTCTTAGCTTCTCTCAGGACGACCGCGTAATCGTCTTCACTCGTTCCGGCCAGGTAAATACTCAGGCGCCGACAACGGGCGAAGGCGGGATGCACAAAGTTTACGACCTTTTTACCGCTTATCTTGATTCCGCCGATGTCGGCAACACACATTGGTGGCTGCGTCTGACTGATGATTTCGGCAGTCGGGCAGCCGAATGGAGCGCCGACGGGAGTAAGATCGTCTACAGTAAAGATCTTAACGGTCACGAGGCTTTTCCCTTAGGCCCCAACTACCAGATCGTTACAATCGCTCCGGATGGCTCTGACTACAATATCATCCGCAAAGACTGGGCTAATCCCGGTGACGAATTCATGCTGATGCCTTCGATGAATGCCAAAGGCGACATTGCCTTCGTTTACTACAAAGAAATGAAACCGGTTGGTTTTGCCGTCCTCTCCCCCGAGGAATACATGATGTCGATGCGGGAAATCGATGTCCTTGCGAGGCGGAATTTCAACTATCTCGCTCCGGCCTGGTCTCCCGACGGGAAATGGATTGCCTGCATCAGCAACGACATCGATAAACAGGGGCTCTATGTAACAACTCCCGATACCAAAGAGAAATACCTGGTTTGTGAGCCACCGATAGGCACCTATATACAGACTCAGAATCCGGGCTGGTCGCCGGATTCGAAGTGGATCACTTATGCCACCACCGATGGTTCCGTTTGGATTATCGATATCACCGGTAACAATCAGCGGCGTATCAGCGGTCCCGGCCTAGACAGTTCACCCGCCTGGTCAAAAACCACAGCGATGGACAAATAAACTCCCGCAAGATTGAGAAGAAACGAAAACGGCCGTTCGTAAGACGGCCGTTTTTTTCATATAAGCATTTATCGCTATAGCTTCTTCCAGTTGCTTAACAACTCCACCAGCAACCGCAAGCCGATACCTGTCACACCCTTGGGGATATAAGGACGTCCTGAAGGCTCTATATCCATATAGGCAATGTCGACGTGCGCCCAAGGCCAGTCACCGATAAAATTCTCCAGGAAGGCGCCGGCCGTCATGGTGGCGGCAGCCTTGCCGCCCGAGTTTTTGAGATCAGCAATGGAGGATTTCATAGCCTTGTGAAAATCATCCCACAGAGGCATTTCCCAGACTCGTTCGGCAGTTACGTCGGCGGCATCGCGAAGACGATCCATCAGTACCGGATTGTTTCCCATGATCGGCGCACCGGAATAACCCAATACATACAATGCTCCGCCGGTCAAGGTGGCAATATCGATTACCGCTTGCGGGTCGAAGACGTTGGCATAATCAAGAGCATCCGCCAGAATCAGACGACCTTCAGCATCGGTGTTGATGATTTCGATCGTCAATCCTTTACGCGATTTGACAATATCACCCGGTTTGGTGGCATGGGCCGACGGCATATTTTCAGCTAAGGGAGTCAGACCGATGATATTTTGCTTCAGCTTCAGCCTGGCCGCGGCAACCAGAGCCATGAGGACTATTGCAGAGCCGGTCATGTCCCCCTTCATCTCCTGCATTCCCTCGGATTTCTTCAGCGAAATTCCTCCGGAATCGAAGGTGACACCTTTACCGACCAGAACAATCGGCTTCTGTCCGGCACGCCCGCCCTTGTATTCGAGAACGATGAAGCGAGGCGGTTCATCGGAACCGCGAGCGACCGACAGCAAGGCCCCCATGCGTTCCTTCTTGATAGCATTTTCATCAAGCACGCGACAAGTAAGATTCGGCAATCCCTTCACTTCCTTGCGTGCCAGTTCGGCATAACTGCGTGGGGTTAATTCGTTGGAGGGGGTATCGGCCAGGTCTCTTACACGTGTTTGACCTTCGGCTACGATAAGTCCGCGTTCTACGGCTTTTTGGAGACGATTCATCAGCGGCTTGTTTTCAACGGCAAAGGTGATCGTCGCCAGCTGATTTTGCGATTTGGCCGCGTTGCCGGTTTTATATTTCAGCAGTTCATAGGATCCCAGAATGAACCCCTCTATCACAGCCTGGAAAACAGTCGCCTCTTCCTCATCACCCAAATAGAACGTAGCACTCTTATAGAGCCGCAGGCTGTTCATGCGAGAAACCGTTCCGGCGGCCCGGCGATATTTGTCATGGTCGTTTTTGTCGAGTTTCCCGAGGCCGGCCAGGATCAGCCGATCACACTGAAGTGCTTCCGGTCGTGTAACCACCGCCGTCTCACCACCGGCGCCGGTAAACTCTCCCGAATCGTACATGTCGAGAAAAGCACCGCCGGTAATCTCTACCAGCTTACGTAAATCCTTCGAATCGGCGTTTTCGATTAAAGGGACAAAAAGCACGATCGTCTTGTCTGAAAGATCAGACAGTTTGCCAAAAGTATAGTTCAGTCTCATTCGTTATCCTCCATTTATCGCAAGGTAGCGTTATAGTTGATAACGGTCAACCGATTCGAGGGGAAATGTTGGAAAGGCGATAACGGACTCAGTATTCAGCGGACAAAAAGCCCTGGTAATTGCGGTCGATCTCAGCCATGTTATCATGACCGAACTTATACATGAACACCTCGACCAGAACCAGCGCCGCGACAGCTTCGGTGATAACGGCCAGCGCCGGAGTAACACAAACATCGGTACGCTCGACCATGGCGGTAGCCGGTTCGTGTTTTACGACATCAACGGTTCTGAGTGGCCGGTTAAGAGTTGAAATCGGCTTACTCGCCACCTGGATGACAATATCTTCACCGTTGGTGATTCCCCCCTCTATTCCTCCGGCGTTGTTGGTGTCACGACGGAATCCTTTACGCGGGGTATGACGGTCTTCGTCGAGGAATATCTCATCATGGACATCCGAACCACGACGCCTGGCGGCCTCGAACCCGAGACCTATCTGCACTCCCTTGACCGAGTGAATCGCCATGAGCGCTCCGGCGAGTTTCCCGTCGAGCCGGTCCGCCCATTGTGAACATCCGCCTAATCCGGCTGGAAGACCGGTGATGATCAATTCGGCAATCCCCCCGAGGGAATCGGAATCCTGACCCGCGGCTTTTATCTGTTCAACCATCGCCTTTTCGGTGGCCGAGTCCAGACAGCGCACCGGGGATACTTCGGTAATTTCCCGAATCGTCGCGACATCAGGCCTCTTGTAATTTTCGGGGAGCGCGGCTTCACCGATACGGACAACGTGTGAAGCGAAATATACGGAAAAATGTTGGAGAAACCGGCGAGCGACAGCACCGATCGCTACTCTCGCGGCTGTTTCGCGAGCAGAAGCCCGCTCCAGAACGTTGCGCAGATCCCGGTGATTCCATTTGATGCCACCCGGCAGATCGGCATGGCCGGGGCGGGGGCGGGTAGTATCACAGACAAGTCTTTGTTCCCTGTCGGTCAGATCGTCAGGGATTTGGTCAATCGGATGCATGATCCGGCTCCAGTTTTCCCAGTCTTTATTGGGTATAACCAGAGTTATCGGTCCCCCGAGAGTGACACCGCCGCGTACGCCACTTACGATTTGGACATGGTCGGATTCTATTTCCATCCGCCCGCTTCGGCCGTAGCCTTTTTGACGCCGGGCCAGTTCATGATCTATGAAATCGAGATCAAGGCTCAGGCCGGCCGGAAAGCCGTCAACGATAGCCGTAAGTTGGGGGCCGTGAGATTCCCCGGAAGTGAGATAAGTCAGCATGTTCTGAAGCTAATTCCGGATCGCTCCGGCAGCAACAGAAATATGCCGATCAAACCGGAGATGGAGCGGTTTCGACTCCTGTTTCCCAGGAACGATCAGCCGTCATCTTATCGATACGAGTTTTGAGCCGATCGTCGATATTGAGCGCCTTGGACAGGTTGTAGAATTCAGTCTTGTCTATCGGTGATATCTCGCGCATTTCTTCGAGCACCGCTACGATTTTCAAAATAGAGCGGTTCATAACTTCGAGATCATTCGGGAGCTTTTTGAGCAGATCCTCATTACGTCCTTTATCGAGCAGCATTCGCATGAGCTGAGAACGACCGTAGATAGCCATTGTAGCATTGTTAAGATAGTGCGAAAGGGTTGCCATAGCCACGTTCTTGGCCTCGATTGCTCCGCGTTCACGTTCTTCATTGAGCAGCGAAGCTGACAGCTCCTGGCGTTCCTTGAAGAGATTCTCTATCGTAAGATAGGATTTCCAGATTTCCTGGTTGGCCTTAACGAGCATATCCTCGATATTGCCTATGTCCACACCGAGATAATTCGCGACATCTATCGTTCGGGAAAGAATTGAAGAAGATATCTCATCCACGACTTCTTTTTCTATGGAGAGCATGGAACTTAAATTCTTGATCTGATTGAGACGATCCTCAATGCCTATGTCGTAACCGGAATAGCGATCACCCGTAATCAACACGGCAAGAGCAACGATCTGATTCAGCGTTTCATCTTCTCCAAGACGATTACCGTTATGGTGATCGACAATCGATTTGGAAATGTACTCAGGGAGACTCCAGACCTCGGCCAAATAACCGCCGATTTCAGCATGATCTATTCCGAATATCATTCTCTCGGCTTCAGCCAGAGAGGAGGAATGTGTCTCATGATGGATCACCTTGGCGTATGCTTCGGGATAGTGATGCAGGAAAAATAATACACCGACATCGTGTAATAGACCGGCGATGAACGCTTCTTCGGTGGAACGATAATCGACCGCCTTGGCAATCGACTCGCACGCGGCCGCAACCGACAGAACATACGAGAAAAACGACTGCGGACTTACCCCCGATGAAGCTGCCACTCGATCCGGATTCAACACCGATGACGACAGCGCCAGGCATTTAACCGTGGTCACCCCGAGAATGGAGACAGCCTGATGCACAGTCTTAATCTCGGACAGGCGACAATAAAACGGCGAGTTGGCCAGTTTCAAAATACGTCCGGTAAGAGACGGATCTTTGAGGATAATTTTACCCAGTTTATCGGCTGAAAAGTCCTCTTTGCCGATCTCTTCCAGGACTTCAGACATTACTTGGGGAAGAGACAGAAGTTTGTCGTTCCGGCGAATCTGTTCTACGATTTCGGTTTTGGTCATCGAATCTCTTACATCCAGATTTTCGGTTGCTGTTAAACGTATCTCGGGCTATTCAGAATGTCGGCAGACAGCGCTAATTGGTTAACCCAAAAGGAGAAAGAAAGGCTAAGGAAGCGATTTCGGAGTCACGGCAACTCTTAGAAGTTCAGCCAGTTGCTCGATTCTGAAGGGTTTATGGAGGACATTGGTCACCCCGCTTCGGGCCAGTTGAGCCTGATCGATATTAACCTCCCAGCCGGTCAGCAGGATAATCGGCATATCGGGGTGATCTCGCTTGATTCGAGCGGCTACTTCCAGCCCGGAGAAACCAGGCATGGCCAGATCGGTCAAGACAACATCAAAACGATGTTCATCCACAAGACGGAGTCCGACCTCGGGTGAGGTGGCTGTCTGGACGTTGTAACCCAGCGATTGCCCCATGGCGGTGATCAACTCCAGAATAACCGCCTGATCATCGATAGCCAGAACCTGGGCATGAGGTTGATTCAACTTCGATTCAGAGCGAGCCTCCCGGCGTCTGACCGGGAATTTGAACGAAAGGTGAGCCGGTTTGTCGGAGCTGGAGTCGATTGAATACTGGCAGCGGCTGCCGGCGGCATGGGCCAGAAAAGTATCCGATGGCCGAAGCCGTGAGGCTTCAGAAGCGCTGATGTATTTGCCGATGGAAGCCTGGCGGGTCATTCCGGGCAGTTCTTTGCTGTGTCGAGAGATATCGAGGTAAACGTAATCATTGAGACGATAGGTGGAAACCGTCAGCATCTCCCCTTCCCCGGCCAGACCAGCCACCTGGTTCAAAGCACCAAGGATCAGGGGGCGAAGCGAGGCGTCGGTCATTTCCACCAACGATACCGGACGCAATTCCAGGTCAATCTCGCGCGGACTGCCGGAGATCATGTAAAGGTTCCCGGAGATCCGAGCTGGTTCGAGGATTTCGGAAATGTGCTCGTTAAGTCCTTTGCCGCCCTCTCCCGAAGCTGTAACCGACGGCCTTATCTTACCCAGTGATTGACGGACATATTCCGAGGCCTGCTCCGCTTCGAGGATAATACTCTCGATATGACGTCGGACATCACCCGAAAGATCGGGGCGTTCGACCGCCAGTTCGGCGTTGCCGATCACTGCCGAGAGATGGTTGTTAACCTGGTTGATAACCGCCGCCAGAAGGTTGCCGTCGATTTCACCGGATTGAATCGGGGCAAGTGTCTCCTGAAGACCGGCAATGGTCATGCGGAATGAGAACAATCCCACGGTCAAGGTCAGAAGCCGTTCCCACTCTCCCCGCTCGGACTCAGGCATTTCATAGAAAAAGACCGTTGCCACACCCGAGACTCGATCACGCGAGAGGAGCGGAGCGATCATCAATGAAACCGGTGGTCCCTTTTCTTCGAAGAGCCGGTAAAAATTCTCCCGGTTGGCCATCTCAAGAGTTTGCAGATATTGCTCCACTTCGCTTCGCCCATAGGCAAAATGGGCTTCACGCGATCGTGCCGCTTCAGCGATGAATCCCTCACCGGGTAATAAATCGAATTCCGATAATAGACTGCGTTTCACCCCGCAACTGTCGTTGGCTTTGTAGGAACCGTCGGGATAACGGGTGAAAATCACCGCTCCGGCGCGACCGGGAAGAATATCGGAGAGATTATCGGCCAGAAAGGCCGGAGAGACATCGCCCGGGCCCTGCGAATCGAACTGAAGCAACCGTAAAATCCGCCGCAGTCCCTTGCGCCTTGTAATATCCAGACGCTGGCTGTCGGCCTGACGCATTACACCACCGGCCAACCGTGCAAACAAGTCGACTATCTTGAGATCATCATCGCCGACTCTAAACGCCTCATCGGGTCGTCGCAGGAGCAACGCACAATGGCGCTGACGTCCTGAAATGGGATAAACAAGTGTCGACTGGGCAATATAAGTATGCCCTTCCTCGCTCACCCCTTCCTGATTCACGATCAAGGGCTTATTGCGAGAGAGAGCATCGATCAATGCCGTACGGAAATTCTCGCCGAGTGAACCCATATCTTCGGAACCTCCGAAGACCTCCAAAGCACCATCGGACAATCCAACGATATGGATGGTTTCAGAGCCATAGAGACCAACCAGTCCGCGGCAATAGGCATCGATAGCATCTTCCTTTATGAAACTCGAAGCGACACCGGTTAACTGCTGCATGAGTGTTTCTTTTTGGGAACCGTCTTTCTCGGCCTGTTTGCGGGCCAATGAAAGCTCGCGTTCGAGTCGGGCTGAATATACTTTTTCAGCGACCCATTCCGCTACCGGAGCGAGATAACGAATATCCGACCGTGAGAAGAATTGCTGTTCATCGGACATAAGAATAATCGCCCCGAGCTTACGGCGTTCGGAAACCAACGGGAGTATCAGGGTCGACTTGAACCTGGAGGTAGCCGCTCGGCCGTCGCGTTCGTACACCTCAAAATCTCCCCCGATGGTCGGTTCACCGCCATCGATAGCGCGACTTATGATATTGCGTTCAAATGGATAATGTTCAAGTAAAGCGGTTTCGCGCTGATTCACACCACAAGCACAGGCAAGCACCAATTGCCGCCGCTGGCGATTAACCAGAAATACGGCTCCGGCGCACTCCGGTAGTGAAGCAAGAACTTCCTTGAGAGAAATGCTTAGCAGTTCCAGGAGTTGATAGGGCTCTCGGGCATCCTGTTGTAAATTCTCGAGCAAACTCAGTTTCCGCCATTGTTCTTCTATCGCCTCTTCCCGCTCCTGCCAGAAATCGGAGTACAGTGACAATCCAACGGCCAACAGAAGCGCTCCCAGTAGTGCGATCGATAACTGGGCGATATCGAGCCAGCCATAGACATTGTCAAGAAACCAAGCCCCGTATTCCGGATGGAGCTTGACTAATTGCCAAGCCGAGGCCATGAAAAGCAACAACCCACCGATGATGAAAAACGTCTTTCCCCCGACGTTTTCCAGTGTAAACAATCGCAGGCGAACGGTAAGGAACACCAGCGCCGCGATAACCACCAGCGGCAGAGCGGTAGTCAGAATAATCTGAGTCATTCGGGAATTCCTTCCGGTTCGCCGTGAAGTGTGAAAGCATCGGCCCGGGTGATACGAATCGGTATGATCTGCCCGGGAGCAGCCTCAGACGCTGAGAACAGAACTATTTTATTGCCTTCAGTGCGTGCTCGATAGAGGTCCTGGGATCGGCGTGAGAAGCCCTCGACCAGGCCCAGCCGAATTTGCCCAATTTCGCGTTGATTCCGCTCGAACGATATTTTTTGTTGAAGGTCGATCAATTTCGAAAGGCGAGCTATTTTGATCGCCTCCGGGACATCGTCAGACAACTCCGCGGCTTTGGTGCCGGGTCGAACCGAATAACGGAACATGAACGCCGCGTCATATCCCACCTTCTCGACCGCCCCCAGGGTTTGCTCGTATTCTTCATCAGTCTCGGTCGGGAATCCGACTATCAGATCAGTGGTCAGAGACACATACGACAGATGCTCGCGGATCAGTTCCACGAGTGATAGATAATGGTCGAGAGTGTAACCTCTCCCCATCAACTCCAGCACGCGATCGGCCCCGGCCTGCAGCGGCAGATGAATATGGGGCATTATCTTATCATATCGAGCCATTACCTCGACCAGACGCGGTGAAAGGTCCTTGGGATGCGAGGTCATATACCGGATGCGTTTTATCTCTGTCTCCGAGGCGACACGGTCGAGCAAGGTCGGGAAATCGGTTTCATCGTGTCGATAGCTGTTGACGTTCTGGCCCAGTAAAGTAATCTCAACGACCCCCTCACCCACCAGTCGGTTCACCCAGCCGATAATATGATTCGGAGAATGCGCCCGTTCGTGACCGCGGACATAGGGCACGATGCAGTAACTGCAATAGTTATCGCAGCCTCGGGAGATCGTGATAAAAGCAGAGAAATCGGTTTCACGGATAGGTTCGATCTGGTCAATATGCTCATGACCGAAAGCAGTGTTAATCAACGGCGTTGGTTCCGCTTGCTCTATTAAATCGGGCAATTCGAACAGACGATCGGTACCGAGAACGAAATCGACATGCGGCGCCAACCGGATTAACTCATCCCCCAGCCGCTGGGCCATACAGCCGACAACAGCGATCTGTTTTGAGGCTCCGTTCTGCTTGAATTTTCGAAGATCCTGGAGACGTCCCAGTGCTCGTTGTTCCGCCTTATCACGAACCGAGCAGGTATTGAGAATGATCAGGTCGGCATCGGCTTCGTTATCGACACGACGATATCCGTGAGTCGACAAATTGGATACGAGCGTGGAGGAATCAGCCAGATTCATCTGGCACCCAAAAGTGGTGATATGAAAGGTGCTGATCCTGCGGCTCATTTTCTTTCTCGGCCTCATCGACGGGTACAGTTGACCTTCTAAGATGAGGCCGGAAAGCCTTTAAAATCAACTAAAAACGGGATTATCGGATGATGGGAATCTTCTCCCCCTCAGGTTCAGACATCACTCGGCGCAGCCATAGACCAGCGGTGGGCCTTCACGGAACATGAAGTCCACGAATTTCACCAAATCAACGATATCCACCTGACAGGAAGCGTTGACATCAGCCCGGTTCAAATCGATAGGGCGCGGTCCATGCCTGAACATATAGTCAACCAGATAGACAAGATCGGAGACATCCGGTCCGTCATTATTGTAATCGACATCACCGGCCAAAGGCGGTAAAGGACCAACATGAATAGTAAAATCTACCTCATCGATGTAGCCGGCGCCGTTATCAACCACTCTGGCTCGGAATGGATACAACCCGGTATCGCTCGGCACGCCGGTGATAATCCCTTCGTCGTCCAGAACCAGGCCGGGCGGCAATGTCCCTGAGACGATCGTATACACATACCAGCCGGTGCCGCCCTTTGAGATCAGGGTATCTTCATACGTCTGCTGAAATTGCCCTTCCGACAAGTCATCATCGCCGGTTACGATCCGCGCCTTGAAAGAAACCTCATCGGCATACTTCATGATCCAATTGGAAGGATCGAGGAAGATGTTATTCACATAGCTCGGGAAATTGAGTTTGAACATCTCGCGGCGATCGTTAACCTCGAAAGTCAGGGTATCATCCGGCACTGATTGAAAGTCGAAGAAAAAGTCAACCGGCATGTCGAATACTTGCGGCGACGTGGTTTGTGTCTGGAGCACCAGCAGGTACAGGTCGATGCCACCTTGATCGGAGGCTTCCTGCAGGTAAGCGAACTCATAGTCCGGCCGATAGGTACCGTAAATCCACTCGGAGAAAAAGTCACTTAAATCGCGCCCGGACACTTGTTCGAAAATCTCCTGAAAATCCTCGGTTTTAGCCGAGCCGTATTGATATTCAGAGTTATAATAAGCCTCTATTCCGGCAAAAAAGGCCGAGTCGCCAATGACATGACGCAGCATGTGAAGCACCCAGGCGGCTTTATCGTAGGACAATCCGGTGTTAAAAATGGTCCAGACATCGGTTGTATCATAAACGTAGATAGTCCCTCCGCCCGCATAGCACATATCGGCCATATAATCATGATAAGCGGTCCAGCCGGACTTATGCAGATAGTACAAAGCTTCAGTATAGGTAGCCCAGCCTTCGTTCAACCAGATATCGGACCAGGATTCGCAGGTTATCATGTCCCCCCACCATTGATGAGCCATTTCGTGTACTACCACCGGCTCACTGAAACCGAAATTCGCACTGGTCATGGAGGTCATGGTCTGGTGTTCCATACCGCCGCCCCATTCGAAATTGGCATGGCCGTATTTTTCATCGGCGAACGGATAAACACCGTAAAGGTCCGACAGAACCGTCAACGCCTCCGGCGTGACGTTATATTTCCCCAGGGAATAACTGAGGCGCTCAGGATAAACGGCATGAACGATCGGCATAATCACCTGGCCGTCGTTGTAGTTCCATTCATCGTACCAGACTTCATAGTCTGAAATCGCAACGGAGAACAGATAACTGGCCATGGGGTGATGCCCGGTGTAATAATAGACATGGCTGTTGCCGCCGGGAGCAATCACCGAATCAAGTGTGCCGTTCGAAGCCACGTAAAATGCCGTATCGACTTCGATTGCAATGGCGAAGCTGTCCGCCTTGTCGTCCATACGATCCTTACAGGGCCACCACGAACGGGCATAATATGGTTCCGAAAGTGAAGAAATGACTTTGGATCCATAGGCGTTGAAATCGAATGAAAATCCCATAAAACCACCCTGGTTCGGGTGGCCGTGATAATAGAAATCAAACTGAAATAATTCGCCGTCCGTATACAAACGGTCAAGTTGGACTACGACGATATCACCGTCACGATAAAACCCCAGCGGCCCCGAGGGAGCGACAATAGAGTCGGCCACCATATCGGCCTGAAGATCAATTTGAATCTGGGTAACTTCGGAAGCAGCCGCAGCAGCCGTGAAACCAATCCGTCCGTAGAGCACTTCGGCCGTGTCATCGATCCGAATGGCGATATCGTAGAATTTCATGTCATAATTTATCTGAGTACCGTCGAGTCTTCCCCCGGTAGCCAGTTGCGAAGCAACTCGTCGTTCGGATAGAGCCGAAGCTTTGGCTGCGCCTAGATACCGATGCATCTCAGCCGGAGACATCTGTTGTTCATCATCCGCTACTAGCGGCTCATTACCGGCTGCAACCGATGACCATAAGAGCGAAATAAGTAGCAGTAATTTCACTAGTCTTCCAACAGACCTGTACATTATCCTATCTCCGGCAGTGATGCTGTTCAATTCCTGAACAGCAAGCCAACCTGTTTCGTTTCAATCGCTTGTTCGATTACGAGACTAACTTCAGTCAACCCATTCTATAATAAGACGGTCAATCCGCAGCAATCAACCAATAACAACGTCCTTAATAAAAGCAATAACTGAGCCGCCGGGATCTAAAATAGAAATCGCCTCCGGATCATCTGTCCGGAGGCGATTGAACACACAGCTATTTGAATCGCTAATATGGATTACCACACGGGATGGGTCCCTGATTGAACATATAATCAACCAGGTAAATGAGATCCTCTATCGTGATCACCAGGTTGCAGTTCATATCGCCGACAACCAACGTCGGTTGAGGAGCGGGACCATCATAGAACATGTACATGACCAGATAAACCAGATCTTTGATAGTGATCAGGCCATCATAATCGACATCACCGTGGAATCGCCACACGCGCATCTTAAGCGACACCGGTTTTGGTGAATTAGAAGCATCCGGGGCATCGATATAGAACGTATCCACATATTCCCCAAAAGGATAACCGGTGGAGTTGACATTGAAAATAACCGTAGCCGGCACATCACCCGAGGTAGTGCTGGGATAAAGCCAGCCAATATCCTCAACAAGCGACCAGGGCATACATCCACCATAACGATTGAAAATTCCTACAATCGCATCCGGTGATGGTCCGCTATTCTCCTGGGTCGGTATCACATAACTGGATGTCGGCAGGATAATCTGTGGCGTTTCGGTTCCTTCGATCACATTGTACTGCACGAGGATAAATGCCGGGCTATTGATGGCGTTTGGTGCTTCGACCAGGATAGTATCGAGATAAGTACCGGCAGACAACGGTAATTCACGGGGCGTCACTACAATGGTTGCCGGAGCTGTTCCGCTGGTCTGGCTTACGGTGAAGTACTCGGTTTCAAACAGCAGATTGAACGGCATGGGATTGTCGCCGCCCAAATTCGAAATCAACAGATTGACCGGCTGTGGTATTCCGAAATATCCCTGCGAACATTCGTAGGTGAATAAGTTCATTGTCGACAGATTGGCGTTAACCCAGGCGGGTTCTGCTATGTAGTGGAAATAAAACTCAACCGGGAAGGGGCTGTTGATCGCCTCGTTTGAATTTACCCAGATCGTATCGTAATAATCGTTACCAACCGTCCCGCCGGGGATTTTAAACGAAATAACGACATCTTGATCAGCAGCGCCACTGGATGGGGTCATTGTCATGATGCGGCTGGAAGACTCTTCCAGCCAGAAGTTAAGAGCTCCGCCACCGCCGTTCTTAATGCGGATAGTGCGATCGGGGATATTGACTACCGGCACATCGACGATGATCGTATTAAAAGCGGAATCGACTTCTATTATAGGCAAATCGGAACCAACCGAAAGTGATACCGGCACTTTCACCGGATCGTTGGTGGCGTTGGGATCGGATACGATCAGTGTATCCACATAGCTGCCGTATGCCAGACCGGTTATGTCGACACTAACCGTGACATTAGTCGAATCCGTCCCACTGCTCGGACTGGTGCTGAGCCAGGATTCGGTATTGGTAATAGTCCAGTCGAGCACCGAGGCGCCGGAATTCTTGACTACAAGGGTTTTCGGTGTCGGATTATCGCCATTGGCAATAGCATTAAAATACAGGGCGCTCGGCGAAACTGAAATCACCGGTGGTGGTTCTTGCAAATCGAGTGTCACCACAACCCGTTGCGGTGAGTTGACGGCATTGGCCGACTCGATAAGAATAGTGTCAATGTACTGACCGGCAGACAGACCGATGATATTGATCGAAACCATGGGCGTCAGCGGCGTCGTTCCCATGATCGGGCTGAGCACCAGCCACCCGGCGTCTTCGGTCAACGTCACATCGGTAGAGCTGACGTCGGTGGTTATCGAGAAACTCTGCGAAGCCGGGCTGGAACCACCCGCTACGGCCTCGAAATGAAGCGAGTCGGGAGCGACAATCAGATTTACCGATGGGGTGTAGCTGCTGTCATAGATCGTGTAAGGTCCTTCCCAGATCGGGAAGTAATCACCACCTCCGTTACCCGCTACGAATTTATAAATCGATGAAGGTCCGAACTCAAGGGTATCGAGATTGATTTGATCGGTGGCATTCCAGTCGGACAAAGTGAAATAATACGTAGCCCAATGACGGCGGCCATCGGCAGGAGGTATCCCGGTTCCGAACATGATCGAACCGGAAAACACAAAACGCTGATTGGTGTTGGTCGTCGCCAAACTATTACCGTCGTAGAAATATGGGCCGATTTCGAAATTATCGACTGTCAACGATGAACCGACAGCCGAGTCCATTTGAAGATTGGGATTATCCCAGGAAAAGCCCATGGTTGAGCCTAACACGTTGTTGGAATCTGAGAACACCCATAAATCGGCTTGAAGATGAAGTTCGTTAGTGGCAACATCCGGAACCACTGAGAACTCAAAAGCGACTGTGTCCACAAATCCGAACTCCTGGGCATGAATGCCCGCAGCTCCCAGCAGGAGCACCAGACACAGACCGGCAAGTGCAACAATCCTATTCATGCGCTACGCCTCCTTGGATTAACGATCGAGCCGATGTCCGTTACAAACTCGATATTATTCTGATGAATGTATTTTCTTTGCAAGTATGACCCGCTTCGGGTAACAACGCCCCGCTTCGAACTCAAGTTCGTCAACCCGAGTAGTATGACCAATACAGTCAATACTCACCCAAATTGATAATAACTAAACGTTGATCAACCCACTAAACGCGTGCGAGACCTTGGGACAGAATTGCCCAGAAACCTAACTCGCCCTAATCAATGTTATGATAACACGCTCAGTTGAGCATTGTCAAGGATAATTGGGATAGGATTGTATTAGCAGCCACGCTAAGCTGTTATTCGAAAACTTGTTAGCGACAAAGATAGAATGCTGTATCAGTCGTTCTTGCGTGAACGTGCGGCTTTCCCGGCACTACGTTTACGAGACGACGTTGTGCTTTTCCTCTTTGATCGCTGAGCTTTTTTCTTGGCTTTGGCGATCTCTTCGGCAAAAATCTTTTCGAGAGTGAACGACGATGGGGTAAAATCCATCAGACATAGCTCGAATAACTCATCCACTCGTTCGATAAACGTGAACTTGGTCTTGCGAAGAACCTCACGCGGTAATTCCTTAATATCCTTCGCATTTTCCTTTGGCATCGCGACATGATGAATACCGGTCCGGAACGCCGCCGAAACTTTTTCCTTGATGCCGCCCACCGGCAACACACGGCCGCGCAAAGTGACTTCACCGGTCATGGCAATATCGTTGCGAATCGGGCGTTCGGACATGATCGAAGCTACTACCAGACAGACCGTCACACCGGCTGAGGGACCGTCTTTGGGAATCGCCCCCGACGGGAAATGAATGTGAATGTCGAACTCGTTGAAATCCTGTGAGTCGATACCGAGCATGTCGGCCTTACTACGTACGTAAGAATGGGCGGCCTGAATCGACTCACGCATTACCTCACCGAGTGAACCGGTGGTTGTGATGCGTCCTTCCCCCTTCATCTTGAGCCCCTCGATAAACATCAAATCACCACCACTGCCGGTCCAGGCAAGGCCGGTGGCGAGACCTATCTCGGGAAGAACTCCGGCTTTCTCGGGAACGAACATGGCCGGCCCCAGATAGGTTTCCAGTTTGTCCTCGGAGACAGTCCAGGTTTTACGTCGGTGTTCAACTTTCTCCAAAGCCACCCGGCGGCAAATCTTCTCCATCTGTTGTGAAAGCCCCAGCAGACCGGACTCCTGCGTGTAGGAGTTAATGATCCGTGAGATAGTTTTATCTGCGACACGGAATTCCGATTTAAGAATTCCATGCTTTTTGAGCAGTTTGGGGATCAAATGTCGTTTGGCAATGGCGGTTTTCTCGCGTTCGATATAACCGGGGATTTCCAGCAATTCGAACCGTGGCACGAATTGCTCAGGAATCTCCTCGAATGACCGCACCGAACAGATAAACAAAACCTTACTGAGATCTATCGGTAATCCAATATACTCGTCGAGGTAACGGGAGTTATATCGATAGTCAACCACTTCAAGCAGAGACTGGTTGACGGCAGCATCGTTATCGACATTGAAGTAATCAACATCCTCGATCAGCACTACCGGGTCGAGTGACTTGGCATCTTTTAGAGCCCTGATCATCTTTCCCGGCATAGCCCCTAAAAACGTGCGCGGGGTGCCTTTGATTTCGCTGATATCGGTCACACCGCCGACAGAAAGACGAATCAATTCCTTCCCCATGCCTTTTGCGATGATTTTAGCCAGTGAGGCTTTACCGGTACCGGGAGCTCCGACCAGACAAAGCACCGGGCTTTCATCGGTGCCGGACAACAAACGTCTCACCGCCAGCCGTTGTAATACCTGATCCCTGATAGTCCGGGGACCGAAGTATTCGGCGTTAAGTTGTTTTTCAACCTCAGCGATCTCGTAATTTTCACCTAATACACGTCCCCACGGCAGAGACATCAACCAGTCGAGGTAATTCTTCGTCAAACCGTACTCGGCCGAGGCCGGCGACAGCCGTCTGATCCGGTCGACTTCTATGGTCACACGTGCTTTGACTTCCGGCGGAATATGTTCTGCCTCATGCGCGAATTGCTTGATTCGTGCGATCTCACCGGGGATATCTCCATCCGATTTCGAAGCGTCCGTCTCTATCGATTCAGTCAACGGAGCGGCCTGTTTTGGCTTTGAGCTGGTGGGACCGGAGAACGACGACACTCTTAGACTCGTCAGTCGATCCAGTTCGGCACTCAGACAACCGATCAAACGTTCAAAACGGAGTCTCAATTCACAAGCTTCAAGGAGTCCCTGCTTGTCTTCCAGTGAGAAATGCATACTGGCGGCCACCTGATCGGCCAGATGCGAAGGATGATCACGATAGACACGAAGTCCGTGCAGAAGTTCCAGGGAATAGGTCGGATCGACCGCGATGATATCCCCCACCATTGACATTATTGCCGCAACGTGGGAGCGAATCAGCTTCTGCGATTCACGTGGTTGCTGTAGTTCCGAGGCGGTAGCAACCAGATAAGGACGACTGGAAACGATTTCGTCGATAGCTGCCCGACCGAGGCCCTCGATCGTAATCAAACGAGAACCGCCACGGCTGTCGCGGCTGTCGCGAACACGGGCGAATTGTCCCACTTGATAGAACTTCCTGACGGTTTCGCTTCCGGAAGTCTCAGGGGAATAAGTGGCAACGAACCGACGATTGGCTCCGGCACAGTCGTCGAGAAGTTGCAGACTCTCTTTACGACGCACCCGAATGGTCAAAAGCGTTTCGGGGAAAAGCACAGCCGTCTGCAAACGCAGAACCGGAAACTGTGCACTCTTGTCCACCGCCAGTCGGGGCAGACGAAACTCTGATTGGATGATTTTTTGTCGGCTCATTTTCTATAATATCGGTCGATTTGTCGCAGCCTGAACGCCGGACTTCAGCATTTTGTAAGTTTATGACCAACTTCTACTTATTAGACAATCAAAGGTTCCGGGATAATGCGTTTGTAAAACAACCGTATACCTTTCCTGTGGATAGTATTAAAAGACTGTACGCCGGGATGTTTGCTTAAGGACTGAAAAGCGGACGACTCAAAGCCGCCCGCTACTTAAGACTATAATTTTTAACCGGATCGCGGTAGCGTTGAAAAGACATCCGTCGATGTTCAGGTCAGTTCGGCTTCTCGGATGAAGGGGCAAGCATCAGCGAACGCACCTCCCAATCGGGATGCTCCCGAAGACGGTCACGATTGATCCTTATCCGGGACGGGTCAATGTTCAGCCGGTAATAACCAAGCCGGTTGTTTTCAACCACCGGCCAGGCCGAGGTGAAGCTGTCGTAGATTTCGTTCTTCATCCGATAAAGATAACGAGCCTGATTGAACCCTACTTCAATATCTTCCTTATAGACCCAGCCGGCCTCATCCTGAAGGCGCTTATTGGCCAGTTTGACAAAATACTTGAACGATTTCCCGGTCAACCGCACGGGGAAACCATCGATGCGAATGAGATACCGTTCATGTTCATAGCTGCCGTCGACTTCGATCATTTCCGGCTGTTCGGTAATTAGCGGCAACCGCCCGGTCCGGTCCATAACCGCAGACTCACAAGCCCTGTTCATGCTTAACTCCTTTCTGTAATTATCAATCATTTCTTTCAATCTCTTTTTTTTCTTCTCCCCCGGTATCAGCCGCTCCAGATCAGGAGTCTCCAGGTGACAGAGTTGCGACCAACTGTCTACCTTCTCTCGATACAGAGCCGCCATATCGCACCGGTTAAGCACCGTTCCCACGCGGGAGTGCAAAGAAAGGAGATCGTCCGGAAGGCCATGTCGCAGACTGAAGACCCGGCGCCGGAGTCGCGACGGCAGAGCGGAACCTCGGCGGGTGGTTTCGATAATCGCAGCCAGGCCGAGCAACAGGTGGCCGGCACTCTCCCCCAAAGACAGAATTTGTCCGAGGTGCAACTGGAACCGTTCCTCCAATTTCAGGACAGGTTCAAAGCGACGCCATTGTTCAAGCAACAGAAGAGCCTTAAGCGCCGCAGTCGAGCGATACGACAACGGTCTGCGAAAATCCCCGTACGGCAGTACGAATCCGGCCTCGGCGAGTTGATCGTCATAGAATTGGTACAAGGTCCGCAACGGCGCCGACTGGCTCATTTCGAGGCGACTAATCAATCCGGGCGGATGATCCCAGTCCGGACAACCGAGCACCAGGGCGGTCCAACCGAACATCGTCTCCGGCTGAGACGACTCCATGCGATGCATCAAATAGAGTGTCTGGGCAACAGTGAGACCGCCGGTGGCGGCAGCTCTTCCGAGCGCAGTCGGCTGTAACAGCCCTTCTCTATCGACCTCAATCATTCCCTCCTCGGCCAGCACGGCAATCAAACCGTCAAAATCAGGGCGCTTCCTCGCAGGAGCCGTGGCGGCCAAAAAGGTGCACCCGAACAGTCGTTGAGCGGAATTCCGATCGGAAATCAGACCGCAGACAACACCGTTGAGCAGCCAGTCCTCCCACGGCCGGGAAGCGAGCGCGGACTCAATCGGCTCCGGATGAGATGAGGCGATATAGTTTTCCCAGAGAATGTCGCGGTCGAACTCAGAATCGGCGAGCACCATCGCTCGTCCCGGTTGCTTGTCCCGGGATTGTCCCAGCCTTCCGGCGCGACCGCTGATATTTTCGAACTCCGCCCTGGAAATCGGCACCAGCGAAGGCTGTGCGCCGTATTGACCGGTGCTGTATTTAACCGTTTCGAGATATACCGTATCGGCGGGAAGATTCACCCCCATGGCGAGAGTTGTCGTAGCGACCACGAGGCGTACCTGCCCCGCACGAAAGGCATCCTCCACCACACGACGCTGCAAAGGAGAAAGATCCGAGTTGTGAAAGGCCACACCTCGCCCGAGGCATTGCTTGAGCGAACGGATGAGATACGAGGGCTCTTCGTCGGCCAACGATTCAACGGCATCACAAGCCCCGGGCCAGGAAACTTCAGCCGCCACTCGGAGTGCGGTATGGATCGTCTCGCGGCGCGATTTGAGAAAGATCAACGCTTGCTCGGAAGAAGCCTTCAGGTGACGCACAAGAGCTTCAAACAAATCGCTCTGTCCCGAATCGAATTCCATGAGCTCGGTCCCCTCGGAGCCGCTGTTATAGGAACGATAGTGGAACTCACCGTCGCCGGCCACACCTCGAAACAGATCAACCGGACGGCTGAACTCCTCGACCAGAGTAGCCCCAAGCCAGTCAGCCAGCCGCTCCGCAGAGGTGGAACGCCCGGCAATGACTGCCGACAACCCCAACAACGTCGGGGTATACGACGAAGCGACGATCCGGGTCAACAACTGCTCGAGCAATGCCCCCCGTCCCGGCTCCGCGACCGATTGCAACTCGTCGATAACAACCAGCCCGATCCCGGCAAGGGAATCGAGACTGCGAGTCAGAAGCCGGTCCAGTTTTTCATAGATGGCGAACGCAACATGATATTGCCCGCTCGCGAAATTCTCGTCACTCTCGGGATGGTCGCCGGTGACGATCAAACAGCGCAGATCCAGATCATGATAGCGTTCTATGAACTCATTATATTTCTGCTCGGCCAAAGCACGCAGCGGAAACAGCAATACCGCTCGGCGGCGGCTCTGCAGGACCTTGATAACCGCCATCTCAGCACAGAACGATTTCCCGGACGAGGTCGGAGCACTCACGATCAAATTAACGGGCGTGCCGTCCTGACGGGGTTCGCCCAAAAGACCGGACCGAACAGCTCTCACCTGCACCGGCAAGAGTCCCTCGTCACAGAGCCTCTGCCAACGTTCCACGATCCGCTCGGGAATACCGTAATCTGTCAAATCCGCTATCCGCACCGCTCCCCCATCAGCCGCCACAGCTTCCGAAGCCACAAAGCGGGCAGCTAGTGCAAGTACCTTGTCTGATCATCCCGGCACCGCATTCCGGACAGGTTGCCACATCGTGGTAGAAACACTCGTCCTTGAGGTCCGTGTTGAACTCGCCCGATACGGGTTGTAAAACGGCGCTGTAATCCAGGTCGGTCTCATTGTAAGAGGTAATTCGAGAGCTGCTTTCCATGTCTATCAACCTCCGGCTGAAAAGGGGTCCAAGTTGATCGCGATCCAGTATAGTGCACATTTGTGCAGGTGTCAAGCAGTTTTTTAGCCGGCGTCTGAGGAAATCCCTCTCACATCCCCGTTACAACCGATAATGCGTTATATCACAACAAAATAGCCTTCCCGAGCAAAATCCCCGGGAAGGCCTCTTGGGAACCGATAACCATCTATAAGGTTAACGAAGCTCGAATTCGACCGGTATTGACACCCAACAGCGAACCGGAAGCCCGTGATGGAAAGCCGGTCGGAACACCGCTCTTTTGGCTGCGGCAATAGCGTTTTCGGCAAAAGGTAAATTGGGGTTGGTTTCGGCAAACACCCTGACCTCAACGACCCGCCCGTTGAGATCGACCAGAAGGTGCAGGATAACCTTCCCTTCCATCCTGGTCCGTTGAGCGACCGAAGGGTATTCCGGCAACGGCATGTCGATCAACTCCGGAGGCTGATCAACTCCTGAAAACAGCTCGTACGTCGTGGTATCCTGAACATAGACGCCGCCACCACCGCCCGGTTGTAACGGATCATCGTTGCCGTATTCGATATCTCCGGCCCCCACGCCTGCTCCTCCGAAACCGAGACCGTCGTTGTTCAGCTCAACATTGTCGTCGACCAGGATCACATTGTCGACCAGATTGCCCATTCCCGGTGCTCCACGACGACCCGGTCCGGTGGCGGGAATAACCAGAGGCGGTTCATTACGAAGAGGATAATCCGTCCATACGATTTCGATTTGTCCGCCCGGCACCAGGGGATCATCCTGAACTCCATCAATAAGAACCGTTGCCGGAAGAGGCCAGAAAGCAACGATAATCGTCGGCAGACATACCACAAGGGAGGCTGCCAGCATGCCGTACAGCATGTGGCGCTGGTATAGCGACTTCATCCTGAACGCTGAAGTCAGGCGTGCATTGGCGGGGGTTTGTTCTGTGGCTCTCGACTGTTGTACGCGTCTGGTCATAGGGCACCTCCCTTTCGAAAGGGCGATGCCCGCAACCTGCTATTTTAATCAGCCAAGATTGACTGGACTATTTACCGATCTCAAACTCGACGGCGTAGGTAACCCAGCAGGCAACCGGTCGGCCGTTCTGAATACCGGGTTTGAACTTGCAGCCGTACGCGGCCTGCACCGCGGCATCATCGAGCGCCGCCGTGCCGGAGGATTTGCCGACGCGGGCATCGAGGACATTGCCGTTCTTGCCCACCAGGGCCTGAACCGCTACGGTACCTTCGATACCGGCCGTCTTTGCAAAGCGGGGGTATTCCGGAGGATTGTTAAAAATCATCTCCGGGTAGATTTCCACAGCCACGAATTCATCCGGAGCCGGCAGGTAATCGTCTTCAGCGATATCGACGACGATATCTTCACCGGCGGCCGCGGTCACCACATCAGGCGCAACGATCTCAGCCAACTCGTCCTTGGTCGCGAGGACAACGTCATCGTCGATAACTTCGTCGTCCGCCACTGGTTTTGGGATACCGACCTTGGGCGCTGCGGTCTGAGGGGCCTGCACGGCAACCTGCGGAGGTTTACGAGCAATACTCGGCGGAGGTCCCAAATCAGCCACGGTGGTAATGGTCTTAATAGGAGCCGCTAAAATCACTTCCTCTTCGGGAATCAATGAAATGATCCAGAAGGTCAACAAAATAGCGGCAACCGTACCAGCCGTGATGCCGATGCCATACAGGAAGTTGCGCTGATAGCGCGCCTTCATTGCATAGGCACCGTACTGTGAATAGAGGGAATTGACAGACATTACAACTCACCTCCAGCCTGAGCAGCCTGAATTGCGGCTGCTATTTTACGATCATCGGCATCTTCCCATTCACCGATGGCATATCGGTATGAGAACTTGCCGTCTTCCTTGGTGAGATCAGACACTTCCTTTTTCAACTGCTTAGCCAGAGTTGTGTTCCACGACCGTTCGATCACGTCAATCTCGTCGAGGATATTGACCATGTCGGAGTAAGTGGCGTCACGGTTAATCAGAATAAGCGTGTTGAGCTTGGGATTCGCCTGGTTCTCTTGCACCAAAATCTCCCGTAAAGCAGGACCGTTGAAGTTCTGCCTTATGCTGTCCGCCTGATTTTCAGGAGCCGGGATTAGCTTCGGGAGGTTCTCCGGAGTCACGCGCTTGAGGTTCCACCAATAGCGCCCTTCGCCGTCCACACGAACGGTTAACAGGTTGGACTCTTTCACCTCTACCTGAAGGCTATCCTCTTCGGCCGGCGGCAAGTTGATTTCCATGGCTTGCGGCATAGCGAATACCGTCGTAACCATGTAGAAAATCAGGAGCAGGAAGGCGATATCCACCATCGGCGTCATATCGATACGGATGGCGATTCTTCGCTTAGGTCGTCTAAGACCTTTTTTCGCTTCCTTTGGTGCTCTTTCTGCTACTTCACCGCCCATTTACCATCACTCTCCTTCCAGCGGATATCTCTAATCTATATACGGTCATCGGATGACTTTCTTTCAAAAAAGCTTAGCCGGCCTCGACATCGGTTTCGGGATCGGTGATGATCAGGAATCGTTCCAAATGGTTTTCCTGCATCTGCTTCATAACATCCTGCATAACCCCGAAGCTGGCTCTTTTATCCGCCTTAATAATCACCAGCGCCTTGATATTCTTACCACGAGCGCGGAGAATTTCAGGAGCGACAGTGTATTTGTCTACCGTGCGCACGACGCGGCCATTCGTCTCAACGTCGACTCCGTCGATGTTAATCGTCACCTTTTCGATCCAGTCAACGTAGATCGAATCGTATTTGGTGATGGTAACGTTGATGATGTCTTTGTCCGGCAGTTCGATCTGCGAATGAGATCGCGGCAGCTCGACGGCACGTGCTTCCGGCGGCTTGAACTGAGTTGTCGCCATGTAGAATATCAAGAGCAGGAAGGCGATATCCACCATTGGGGTCATATCGATCCTGATTGACACTCTTCTTTTGCCAGACATTTATTATATCCCTTCTTTTTCTTTCAAGATCTGCATCACTTCAAAAGTGGCCTCGTCGGTGGTGTAGTTGAACGCGTCCACCTTGTTGACGAAGAAGTTATAGAAGAAGATGCCGAGAATACCGGAAATAAGACCGCCGGCCGTGTTAACCAGCGCCTCGGAAATACCGGTAGCCAGCGATTGCGCATCAATAACACCACCTTCAACGTTACCGGTGGCGGCGAAGGCACGAATCATACCGATCGTCGTTCCCAGCAGACCGACCATGGTGGCGATGGAGGCGATAGTCGACAAGGCGATCAGGTTACGCTCAAGCAGCGGACCTTCGAGAGCGTTGGCTTCCTCAATCGCGTTCTGAGTAAGCTCGATGCGATGCTCGGCTTCCATCTGCTGGCCTTTCACCTCGCGATAGCGCTCAATGCCGGCCCGGAGAACGTTGGCGGTAGTACCGCGCTGCTTGTCGCAGGCAGCCAGGGCGCCGTCGAAATCGTCATTCTGGATAAGCATGACGAGCTTCTTGAAGAACACCTGTACGGAACTCTTGCCCTTGGCGACGCCGTAGAGTGAAAAATAGCGCTCGATAACGAACGAAAGCAACATGATAAGAACCATTATGAGCAACACGACCAGCGGGCCGCCCTTATAGATCGAATGCACGATCGGAACCTCGGAGGTACGGAACACTCCATACCAAAGACCGAAGCCTATGGCGAAGGCGGCAATGGCCACTACCGTTACGAAAATCGTTTGTTTAACCACAGATATTTCCTCCAGACTAGCTTATTAAATTTCAACACCTTTTAGGGCCACCAGTAAAGACATGGCAACCGACACGAACACACCCCAACTCAGGGTATCGAAATAGCTCACCGGGCCAAAGGCCTTGCCGAGACTATCGAAATACTGAGTCGGATCGAAGCCGTAATCGCCTCCAAAGAACGAGAGAATCACCGTCAGCAAAAAGAGCAGCAACGGCAACCAATTGAGGCGAAGGATCTTCTTCAATTTAAGAGCTCTTTCATCCGCCGTTCCTTTAAAGCCGTACAATCCGTACAGAGTGTAAACCGGCAGAAAAATGCTCAGGATCGTTACAATCATCAACGCTATGGCGATCACCGCCGCAGCAAAACCGGAGCCGAAAACCAGCGGTCCGACTGAGCCCAATGCGGCAAAAGAACCGATACCGGACAATCGTTCGTATTCCTTGGTTATTTTCTTCCTGGCTATATAACCATGGATGACCTCTTCGTTGGATGAGGTCGACGTGCTGGCAACACCGGGATTCTCCTCCAGGGCATCCATCGGAGGTTCACCGGTGTCCTCTTCAAGGACCTCTGCGGGAGGTTCTTCGTAGCCAATCGCTACGCCAATTTCCGAGGAGTCACCGGCAGCCGCTAAAGCCAGACTGTCTGGCTGCATAAGGCTGTCAGCCGGCGCCTCAGCCGACGCTACGTGCGATTCCTGCACCACCTCGTTATAAGCGGAATACCAGGGGATGAAGATCGATGCGAACATCACCAAACAGGCAATCGTGGCAATAATGCGATCGCTCATCGAGACACGACTCTCAAGGAGTGTGCACTCTTCGCGCAACGATTCGCCACTTTCCCGTTTGGCTTTGATGGCGTCAACCAACTTCTGTTTCTCAGCTTCAGACTTAAACAGGTCTTTCGGCTTGTGAGGAAATACCTCAAAACCGATATACCTGAATCGTTGATCTGCTGAGATTGTCTGCTTATTTGATGTGGCTTTTTTCTCTTCTTCGGCCATTCATTCTCCCAGACATTATATCAGTCAGATATGTTTATCGTTAAAACTCAAAGCTAGTGTCATCAGCGCCCTTCTTGGCGTCGGTGTTACCCGGCTCACATTTCAAAACCTTCTTGTACCAGGTATTCGCCTGCTTGAAATCATCACCGGCGCCGTCCTTCTTATCGACGGCACGAAGGTGGTATGCCTGGGCTATATAGAGTGTCAGACCGGGATCGGCACATTCACCTTCAGCCTTGGTCAGACAGTCGTATGCCTTATGGAAATAGCTCAGGGCTTTGGTGTAACTCTTAGGGCTGCAGACACCGCCGAAATAGGCATAACCGAGAGACCGAAGCGCCTCGCAGGAGTTCGGGTTAATCTGCAACCAACGCTCGTACCATTCAACGCCACGAGCGCAGTCAGACAAGTGATACAGATAAATCTGTGCGATTCTCTGGATCACAGATTCATCATCAGGCTTGATTTCAAGGTATTGCTGCAGATAATCAGCAGCTACTTCGTAGTAATTGACATTCGGATCGGGGGTATCGACATCAACCGCGTCCTCATTCCCTTCAATACCTTCGAGATCATCCAGAGCCACCGCCTCATCGGCGCCTCCCCCCATTTCCTGATTGGCAATGGACATGGCGCAATAACCGGCATTCTTGAGGACTTTATCATCCATTTCCAGATCAAGACGCTTCTGGTAATACGACAAGGCCTTCACCAGATGACGATCCTGATGAAGCGCTATCGCCAGATTATAAACAACCCGTTTCTGATTGGGATTGAGCTGAATCGATTTCTCGTAGTATTCGGATGCCTTGGTGAAATTCCGGTTGTCTTTGTCGTAATAATACGTATCCCCTAAAAGCTGGTAGTACTCATCATCCGACACCTTGGTTTGTTCAGCGCGATCGGGGTCAGCTTCAACCCACTCCTTCTGCTTACGAAGCATTTCGCGAGCTTTAGCCCAGTCTTGAATATACCAGAGCGATTTGCCGTATTGGAAATAGATGTCGCGAGGTTCATAAGGGATATCAAGAACCTTTTGATAGTACTGGCAGGCATCTTCATGACCGCTGACATTGGCATAGCCCATGGCCAATTCGAAAAACACACGCACATGCTGGCTGTCGGGCTGGGCATTCGATAATTCCAGATAGCGTTTATAAGAACCGATCGCATCGATGAAACGAGCTTTACGTTCATCTCGTGTTCTGGTCGAAAGAGCCGCCTTGAAATAAATACCACCCGCACGCATCCAGGCCGGGGCATAAGTGCTGTCTTTTTGAAGCACGACCTTGAGCTTCTCAATAGCACAAGTGTAGTCTTTCATCTCGATACAGGCTTCAGCCCAATGGAAATAAACCTCAGTAGAAGCGGTATCGATTTGCAACGCCAGATCATACTCGATGATCGCCAGGGCCGGAATACCCTGATAAAAATTAGCATCACCGAGATTTATATGATACTCCGCCCGCTCTTTCATGCCGGTCTCACGGACCGCTTCCAGAGTGGCCTGCTTCTCTTCTTCGCTTTCGAATTTCTTTGTGTTGAGATCCTTGATCGTCTTCTCTTCCTGAGCCTCAGACGATGCAATCGCCTTACGGAAATACTTGTCGGCGTCCTGATATTCACCACGAGCCAGATATACCAGACCTAGTCCGTTCTCGAACCCGGAAAGGTTATCCTTGGACTTTTTGATCCCTTCCTGCATCGTCTTTTCGGCATCGTCGAGTTCACCCAGATTGATCTGCGTCCGACCAAAATAGAGCAGGCTTTCATAGTCCTTGGAGCGCTTTTCATAGGCTGTCTCAAACTGCTCCTTAGCATTTTGCCACTGTTCGCGCTCATAGTAAATGCGACCAAGCGCAAAGTAATTGCGATGGTAACCTGGGTCGGCGGCAATGGCGCCGTTGAGCAATTCAATAGCTCGCGCCGTATCCCCCGTGTTGAGGGCATTAAGGATATTGTCGTCGTCGATAACCTGACTGTATGCCGTCGAAACGACTGCGGACAGTAAGATCAGAAATACCGGGAATAATTTCGTAAGTCTCTTTCGCAAAGCAACTTCCTCTCGAACACGTTCAAAACAACTGCTTAAAAAACATACTTTTCGGGCAATGTCAAGGGATTATTTGGGAGCCGTTTTCCCTATGAAAAAGGCTCATTTCCCGTGACTTTCTTACCCTCCAGGCGGTTCTCACAACGAGCCACGTCAGCGACATACAAACCAACATACCAGCCGGTAGGTACCAACTCCAAACCGGGGTAAAGAAAGCCAGTAAATAGGTCGCGGTTACGATCATAATCAGCGACGTGACAAAGTTGACTATTTTAGTGGCCTTCGCCATAATAACCACCTTTCACTCTTATACCGCCGTTGCGAAGAAATCTTCCGTTCGAAGGACAGGTTCATGGACACACGCCAACGGCCCGATGTATCACAATTTCAATGCCTGAAATAATGACGCATAATTAACGAGCAGTTAAGCCGTTACCGGCGAATACGTTGCGGTCCCGCTAAATAATTAGCACGTCACTGACTACGCAGAAGGCGCAGAAAATGCGTTGAAAAACACCGCGTTCGGACCGAGAATCGAACATTATCCTATGAATGACTTGATGTTACAGCGAGAGGTGAACAGCCATAGCGATATGCGAGTGATTCGTACGAATCGTACGTAACAGCCGGATTTCGGCTCTATTAGCCTACTTGTAGCCAATGGTACATCAGCTTCACACGGCGATTGCCTAAAAATTCCAGGGTAACCAGCCCCTCGTATTCCCGTGGACGTCCTTCGACATCCAACGCCGGGAAGAACTTCATTGAGGTCAATATCTCCTTTATCGTATTTCTATCCAGTTTGGGTATTCCCTTCCAATTGGTTAAGACGACAGTCCCCATACTGTCAATATGAAGCGGAAGAGTCAGGCTATATTTATGAAAAGCGGAGTGTCCCATAACCGAAAGGGTGTCGTAGGGCACTATCCGGGGAATCGGCTTAATTATGATACCGCTGGTGTCATTGAGAATCGTAAGTGCCCGACGTTCATGAAATGACATTAATGCTTCAGTACTGTCGTTGAAAGGCAACATCGGACGCCGGTTGGAGGGATAAAACGAAACTAATAGATAAGGGTGTGACTCTATTGCCCGCCCCTCGAAACGAGCCGGCTCGAATTCGGCATAAAGAACGGCGGAAGTCAACTGGCCGACAAAGGCCGGATAATCGGTCGAGACGAGAGATGCCTCCGAGCATCTCCCGGCACTGTCCAGGGCAAGTCGAAAGAGAATAAATCGTCGTGAACGGTTCGGATTATCCGGTCCCAGGTCACAGGAGTATTTGGGGAAAGACCTTATTCCCGCCGGTTCAAAACCGTTAAGGTGAAGAGTCATATTGACCAGATCCTGATCAACTGCCCGGCAAGTGCTGTCAACCGGGAACGAAAAAGAAAATTGCTCTCTTCCCTTTGAATACCGTGCGATTGCGGCCAATTTGAACGGAGCCGTCGGCGGAGGAGTAAACCGATATCCGCTTAATGATGGTCCAAGATATCGAACCCAGGCGGAGTCAGCAGACTCATCTGATTCAAGCCCTGTAACATTACCGCTGTTATCAAGGACCACGGTGAGAATTCGTGAGTTGTTGCTACGATCCCCCGGAAAAGGACCATTCGGCACCAGGTCATAGGTGTAAACCGGAGCGGGAATAATCATACCGGCATCGAACGCACAATCAGCCGACACTCCGGTTGGCTTACGGCAGGCCGACAACGCCAACATCAACACCAATAACGGCAAGGCTATCCAAAAACACGAACAGCGATTGTCAAACAAACTCGACTCCAAGGGTCTTTAC
This sequence comes from Candidatus Zixiibacteriota bacterium, assembly GCA_035380245.1. Taxonomy (NCBI): domain Bacteria; kingdom Pseudomonadati; phylum Candidatus Zixiibacteriota; species Candidatus Zixiibacteriota bacterium. Next base: position 653,738 of record DAOSXA010000002.1, read on the forward strand.
GTTTACCTCTCCTTGAAACAGTCGTTGAAATCAAATCAGTTCAAGTTTGAATTATCTAGCACGATCATTTACTTTCCAGCCGTTAGAATAATGATCGGGTCGCATCAGCGACTGGATTGGAGAGGTTTTGTCGGCAATCGGGCCACAGTACATCCGTAACGTTTACAGCTCCTGGACATGTTATGCCATCCGGGTGGCGATAACTTTCCTCTTCGTCCCATACATTACCTCACAATGGGGCGATTCTCGTTATGGGTTATGGGTGATCCTGTTTCAGACAATTAATTATTTTTCCCTGCTCGACCTGGGCCTGACATCTTCGATAATCCGTTTCGTATCCAAGTATCTCAGTCAACGAGATTTCGGTCGCGTATCACGCGTTATTGCAACTTCGGGGGTGCTCTACCTGATAGTCGGCAGTTTGGCTGCCATCGGGCTCTTCATCTTCGTTGAGTTTTTCTTTCACATCTTCAAAATAGCCGATCCGAACCTGCTGGCCGAAGGGAAAACCGCCCTGCAGATATTAGCCGTGTATCTGGCTTTTAATTTTTATTTCTTACCGTACGGCGGATCGTTGGTAGCTTTCCAGCGCTACGACATGCACAATCTCATCAGTATCGGCGAGGAGATAGTTCGCGTAGGGCTGATGATCTGGTTGCTATCGGCCGGATACGGGCTGGTGGCGCTGGCGCTGGTAATTGTGGGGACGACTATCGCCCGCAATCTGATCGCGTTCTGGTGGCTTAGACGTGCCTTCCCTGAAATAAAATTCGGCTGGCGTGAGGCTGATCGCGAAACCGGGCGGATGTTGTTCGGATACAGTTGGATTTCATTTGCGATCGTTATCTGCTGGCTGGTTATTTTCAATACCGACTCGTTCCTGCTGGGCGTCCTCAGCGGCACCGCTGCGGCAGGGGTGTACCACCCCGGGGCTCAGTTGTTCCTGCACCTGCGCAATCTCATCAACGGCGCGGCCACCCCGCTGGCGCCGGCGGTTTCCCATATTGAAAGCACATCCGATCTGGATAGAGTCCGACGGCTCTATTTCCGCGGATCAGCTTACATCGCGTTCGCATCGTTCACCATCTCCACTCTGGTGATCCTTTTCGCCCAGCCGTTCGTCGATCTCTGGTTACCGGAGGCATTTGCCGAATCAGCTTCGGTTATGATTGTACTGGCTTGTGGTTCGGCGCTTTTTCTGCCGCAGATAGTCGGGAATTCCGTCCTGTTCGGAATCGAACAACATCGCTACCTCTTGTACAGTCTCATCTGTGAAGCGGCGGCTAAAATTGTCCTCGCCATCGTGCTGATTCCGCGCTCCGGTTTGCTCGGGATGGCGCTGGCAACCATCATCCCACAAATTGCCATGTACAGTACCCTCTACCCGGCGTTGCTTGCTTCTGTATTGGGAACAACCCATTGGAAAATCCTCTGGAATATCTTCCGTCCGGGCGGTATGGCCCTGGCTGCGGCAGCACCGGTCGGTATCCTGTTAACCTGGTTATGGCCTGTCGACGGCTGGCTCAGTCTCATTGCCGAAGTAGCTATAGTGGTTCTTATTGCCGCGGTGGTCGCTTATCGTTTCTTATTGGCGCCGGATGATAGAAATAAGCTGATAGACGGACTCCCGTTCATTCACCAATAGTAAAGCGCGGCCGGAGAAATCTCCCGCCGCGCTTATGGTACCGGAGCAGCTTCAGTATTTGCTGTGCAGTTCTTCGAGCGCTTCGGTGATTTTGTCAACTGACGGAAGACAGATCGCATCACCGTCGAGACCGTAAGCTACCCGTGAATCGAGGGCGGTGACCAGCTTGACGGGTGCTTCTAGAGTAAATATCCCTTCACCGCGAGTAATGAGCGAGGCAATCGTCGGCCCGACTCCGCCCCAGAATCGATCTTCGGTTACGACCAAAACTTTCCCGCAGTCGCGAGCGGTCTTGAGAACCGCCTCCTCATCCATCGGACGAACTGTTCGGAGATCCACGATACGAACATTGACTCCCTTGTCGGCCATTATTTCCGCCGCCTTGCGGCACATCGGCACCGTAGCGCCGAAAGTAATGACACCGATGTCAGAGGCCTCCTCGTTGTAAGTACGAGCCACACCGAAGGGAATGAGTTCATCGATATCAGGCACCGGCGTTTCAAGCGGGACACCTTCCCAGTCGCGACGGTTGTACAGCGCCACCGACTCACAGAACAGAACCGGATCATCGGTTGCCCAGGCAGTCTTAAGCAAACCGGCGGCATCGTAGGAATTGCTGGGAACGGCGATCAACAAACCGGGGATGTTCATCCAGGTCCCGAGATTGCCTTCAGAATGCCAGAACGACCCGGCACCCTGCTTATAACCGCCGTAAGTGGTGCGGATGACCATCGGCATTCGCCATTGACGGTTGGAGCGCTGGTAGGCGGTGGCAATGCGGTCTTTGAGGATCTGATAGCCGGGCGACATATAGTCAAGGAACTGAATCTCGGGTATCGGTCGACGCCCCTGATAAGCATGTCCCACGGCTCGCCCCAGGATACCGGCTTCGTCCAGCGGCGTGTTGAAACAGCGATCATTGCCGAATTCACGCTGGAGGTTCTTGGAAACAAGGAACACGCCGCCCTTCCCTTTCATACCTTTCTGCTTGGCCAGGTCATGAGCCATTGCTCCGGAGAAATCAGCCACGTCCTCACCGAACATGATGACATCATCGGTCAGCATGAACAAATCGAACAACGTCCTGTTGATTGCGAAACGCATCGTCATCGGACCGGCTTTTTCGGGCAGATCGGGGATCGGATAATATCCCTTTTCGGCGAACTGCTTGAATCTGGCCTCACGGTTTACCTTAGAGGCTTTGCGGTATTTCTCCCAGGTTTGTTTTGCCTCTTCGAAACTGTAGCTATTGACTGCAGCCTTGACCTGTTCGATGGTTTTGGGTTGAAATTCAGCGACCGCTTTTGCCGACATCTCAGTGGTTTCTTTGTCGATTCCTTCCCACATGTCGACTATTTCCCGACCGGTCATTATACCTTCGGCCAGGAAGTCATCGACCGTCTTGAGAATGCAGTCGTTCTTGGTGTGCCATTCAACCTCCAGCGGGTCCATATAGAAAGACTGGTCGTCGGAACCGGAATGAGAGCCTTCCCGGGTAACGCGGACATTCATCAGGACCGGCCCTTTACCACTCCGGGCATATTCGATAGCCTCCTCAGCTATCGATAGAGAGTTTTTGACATCGGTACCGTCCATCTGGAAGATCTTGAGACCGAAACGCTGAAATCCCTCGAACGGAGTGGTCGGATCCCCCTCGGGAAATTGCTCCTCGACCGAGACCGATATGGCCCAGCCACAGTTGTAGATAGCGAACACGATCGGAGCTTTATCGAATACGGCGTAGAACACAGCCCGCGCGAATTCCGGCGAAGAGGTCGAGCCCTCACCGATCCCGCACCAGGTCACGCCGTCCTTCGGATAAGCCCCACCGGGATAAATCGATTGTCGGGATACTTTAGACGGGTGAATCATGGCGCCGGCCAGATGGGCCGCTTCCATGGCGTGCGAACCGGTAGGCGAAGCCTGCGGTAAGATCGACAGTTCCGGATAAGCCGAGTGAGCCGGAATCATCATGCCGCCGGTCGATTCGGCCCGGGGATCACCGATTGCTTCGAGCATTTTTTGTCGGATGCTCACCCCGCGATGCATATCGAAGGCTTTGTTGCGGTAGTATCCGACCTGCGGATCGGTCAGTTTGAGATTGTCGGCAAAGGCAACATCGGCCAGTTCCTTGCCCCCGCAGCCGATAAAGAAACGGTTGTAGCCCTTACGCAGGAGAAGTTTCTCCTCCATTTCGATCCGGCGGGCGGTCAACATCGAACGCATCATATTAGCAAGCTGGGCCGGAGTTTTCCCGGAGTATTCCTTGAGAGGTTTATTCCGAGCCGGACGCCTGGCAGCTTTCTTCTTATAGTTTCTCGCTCTTTCAATAATCGCGATTATATCCACTGGGATTGCTCCTCCTTGGGCAGCCTGACAATTACACTTACTATCGTGGATATGTAACACTGCCGTTTCGATTTTGCTCCCGAAAAGATACGATTTTTTAGCCGGATGATAAGTTTGATCGATTCTGCGGCATAAAATGCCATCATGGACATACATAGTCCTTGTGCCGACTGTCGGAGACTGCTAATTTGCCACGATAAGTTGAACCGAGAGGACCGGAAAATGAAAAAAGCAAAGAATAGCTCGAATAAGAAAAGTCCGTTGCGGGCGGATGATCTCTACCGGCTGCGTATCCCTATGGGGGTCGCCATGTCACCCGGTGAAGATAAAGTTGCCTATGTCATAGAACGGATGGACGAGAAGGAGTTAAAGTACTTCTCCAATATCCACCTGATCGACCTCAAGACCGGTGAGAACCGCCAGTTCACCTACGGGAATCACAACGACGGCCAGCCGGTGTTCTCACCCGATGGCTCGATGCTGGCGTTCGTATCGACCCGGAACAAAAAAACCGGCCTGTACCTCATGCCGGTTGCCGGAGGAGCGGAAAGGCGCCTGATCGACCTTGAGGCTGCTATCAGTTCATTACAATGGACACCGGACGGGACCGGGCTGTTGTTCTGTCTGCGCTATAACGATTCGCACTTTATCAAGGACGAGGACAAAAAGAACAAACCACCGGTTTACCGTCACATTACCCGGTTGTTCTATCGACTCGACGGTTCCGGATTCGAATCTCAGGATACCTGGCAGGTATACACTCTCGATCTGGAAACTGCCGGACTGCGTCAGATTACCAAAGGCTCTCGTCACAACGTAAACGCCACCATCTCCCCCGATGGCCGCTGGGTGGCTTATATCTCGAACCGTTCCAAAGACCCCGATCTCGACGAGGGACGCTGGGACATGTTCGCCGTTCCGTTCAAAGGCGGCAAAGAGCGCAAGATCGTCACACCGGCGGGACCGATCATGAGCCCTCAATTCTCTCCGGACGGCAAGACTATCGCCTATCTCGGCCACGACAATCCCGATGACGCCTGGGGAATAACCAACGTTCACATCTGGGTGGTCGGATTCAACGGCGCTCCCAAAGCACGCGACCTGATGCCCAAGTTCGACCGTATGGCTATCGACCAGACCATCAACGATATGGGCGAATCGGGAAACAGCTCACCGATCTTGTGGTCGCACGACGGCAAGCGTATTTACTTCGCTTCAGCGGATATGGGAGTAACCAACCTGTACTACATTCCACGCGCCGGAGGAACTCCGACTCGCATCTTCCGGGGAAATTGCCATATCAAGGATTTTTCACTCGCCGGCAAGACCAACCGCGTGGCTATGGTATATTCCGACCTGGTTACACCGGGAGAAATCATGACCGCACCGGCCGTTTATAACGGCGAAAAGAAAGCGAAAAAACACACTGACCTGAATGCGTTTCTCCGCAATGAGCGCAAACTCAGCCGGACTCGCGAGGTCTCGATCAAATCGTTCGATGGAACCAAAGTTCAAGGCTGGCTCGTTTATCCACCGGATTTCAAAAGCACGAAGAAATACCCGGCGGTACTGGAGATTCACGGTGGTCCGAGAGTCCAATACGGCTTTACCTTCATGCACGAGATGCTCTGGCTGGCCGCCCAGGGCTACGTAGTGCTGTACACTAACCCACGCGGCGGCTCCGGTCGCGGTGAGACCTGGGCGGATTCAATCTATGCCGACTGGGGCGGATTGGATTACAAGGACTGCGAGGCCGTGACCGATTGGCTGGCTTCGCAAAAATTCGTAAATCCGAATAAAATGGGAGTTACCGGAGGTTCCTACGGCGGCTACATGACTAACTGGATAGTCGGTCACACCAACCGGTTCGCTGCCGCCATAACCCAGCGTTCCGTGGTCAATCTGACCTCAATAACCGGTTCCTCCGATATCGGTTTTGCCTTCTCGCGCGAATTCGACGGTTTCCCCTGGGAGAAACCGGACATATACGAGCGCTGCTCACCGATTACTTATTTCAAAAACGTCCGCACTCCGGTACTGATAATTCACAGCGAACAGGACCTGCGCTGCCCGATCGAACAGGGCGAACAAATGTTCGTGATGCTCAAGGTACTCGGGAGAAAAGTCGAGATGGTCCGCTTCCCCGAAGAACCGCACGGTCTTTCCCGGCATGGGCGTCCCGACCGAAGAATCGCTCGACTCGAGTGGTTCAAGAAGTGGTTTGATCGATACCTGAAATAGGTCGACTATTCTCCTAAATAAAAGAAAAGCAGTCCTGTCAAATAACGGGACTGCTTTTTTGCTTTTCCTGTCTTTGCTAGAATGGCGACTGGATATTGCCGTTGCCGCTTACCGTACGAACGATAAAACCTTTATCGCGAAGAAACTGCTCACCTTCTTCTCTGGTGCGAAAAGTCTTGGATACGCCCTTGACGCCTCCCTTGGAGATTATCTGGGTAAGCTGTTTGAAAGTAGACGGATTACGAATGATATTCACCGACCAGATCATTTTATGCTTACGACACCAGGCAAGGTGACGACCGATAATATCGATTATTTCCGGATATCCAGCCTTCCAGTTAGTCAGGTCGATCAATTGAGCCCAGGATTCTCCGGTTAGTTCGGCAACTTCACTCTCAAAATCGCGCACGAAGGCTCGTGCGATATCCAGTTTCCATATTCCGAAGATCTTCTCATAAACGACATGGTTTTCCACGTCCGTATCTATGCTATATTCAAGGTGCCAGCCCGCCATTTGTACTCCGACTAATTTTATTATTCAGGTCCCGCGTAGAGGTAACGTGGGCAGGTGTCCACAGGACATCGTCCAATATATATACGTTCTTCTAATCGTCAACCAAAAAATGTGCCATTTTTCACAAGCGACATCATCCACCTGTCGCCGTAACGCCCTACAATCCACCACCTTACGAAATATGTATCAATTGCGCCCCCACTGGTCGTTTACCTATTCTTTATACAAAATAAAGGTCGGGGCGGTCCATGCAAAATAATCACTGATCCGTCCCGACCAAATTTCGAATAAAAAACCAGGTTCTATTTGGCGCAGATATTGCCCCGGTCTATTCCTTCCAGGTAGCGCCCACACGTGGAGCCGGGCCATGCTGGAACATATAACCGACCAGATAAACCAGATCGGAAATATCCACCCCTCCCATTCCGTTAACATTCATGCGCCAACGAGGCCAGGGCGGTAACTGTCCCTGTTGAAACATGTAGGTGACCATCATAACCAGATCGGTAATGTCAACCGTGTAACTGCCGTTGATGTCGCCGGGCAAATAATTAACGGCCAGATACACCGGACCATCACCGACGGCGTACCGCGCTAACTCCGTCCCGGAAGAATCGATTGAGGTCACATAGTCCCGAAAAGTCCCCACAAAACAAGTCGTATCCTGATAGGGGATGACCATCATACAGCCGGAATCGACCGGCAACGGATTGCTGCTGCCGTGATAGACCTCACCGGTCGCAGCGTTGTAGGTCATCACCTCCCCTTCATCGACCCATCCCCCCGCCGCGATGTATCCCATATTATCGGGAGTCACGGCAACCATACCGGGATAGCCGCCAAGGTCGATGGAATCGACCACCGATTCATTACTCGGATCAACCACATAAACCTTGCCGAATACCGACCAGTAGTCACCGGTACAAACGACATGCAATCGTCCCAGTCCGTCCGTGGCGGTGTACTGCGGATTGGTCCCGACTTCGATCCGGTTCAGAAGTGAATCTCCGGACGGATCAACCACCGCCAGAATCCCCTGATCGTATTCCCAGGTGCTCTGATTGAAACCGCTCACCGCGACAAACACCTTCCCGGCCTTGATCTCAACTCCTTCAGGTGATTCCCCCACCGGGATAGAGGCCACAACAGCTCCGCTCATCACGTTTACGTGATAAAGATTACCGCTGACAAAACCGGTCACGAAGAGCATGGAGTCATCGTAGAACGCCATCCAGTACGGGCTGCAACCGGACGGAAAGTCGATATAGCCGACCGTACTCTCGGAGTTAAGGTCAATTAGCTGGATTTCATCAGTGCCGCTGTTGAGGACATAGGCCAAGGTATCACGAACGATGATCTGGTTCGGCTGACTCAGCAACGAGGAACCGAGGGTAAGCAGATTAGCGGTTATCTGACCCGTTGCCAGGTTGATTTTCGACAGTGTTTCACCGGCAGTATTCACCACATAGGCAATCGGCTCACGGGCCTGAATCAAGCCGGCCGTGAGCAGAAGCGATATCAGACATATATACAACTTACGCATGGTTTATCTCTCATTTCCGAATAGGTAGGACAGTTTTATTTCGATATTCCCCTGCCGAGCCGGCATGGGATGGTTGGCAATAAGAACGTAATCTTCATCGAACAGATTCTGGATTCGCAGGTTGAGCGATCCGCTCACATGAGGCAACAGGTTATGATTAACGCCGGCGGCGAAGTCATGCACGGTATAGCCGTCGTACCATTTCTCATTGCCGGTGAGGGCATAGCGACGGGCTACCCTGCGCACGTCATAACGCAGATAATACCGTTCACGGTCGAGTTGCGCCGAAAGGGTGGTAACGAATCGCGGTGTGAAAGTGAGATCGCGATCATAACTGTTATGCCCCTCCACCTTGTTGAGCGGATGCGCCACGGTGTTGGCGAATCTGAATTTAAGATCACCGTGGAGAAGCTCCAGCGAGACAAAATCCTCGTGCCCGGTAATCAGCGCCGAACCGAGATTGACCGGCGACCAGACCGCCTGCGAACCCTCGACCCAGACCACTAAGTCGGTCAGTTCATTGCGATAGAAGGTGGAGCCGAATCGAAGCATAACCTTCGAGATTGACCAGGCCATTTCAGCGCCGAGATCATAGGACTCACTTCGTTCCGGCCGTAAATCAGGATTGCCGGAAGACCGGACATCGCCGAACCAGAAGAGCGAAGTCAGACCGGGCAAACGGAACGACTTCCCGGCGTTAGCACGTAGCGTCACCGCGAACTTCTCGCCGCCGGTCAGACTCATTCCGAGAGCCGGGGAGTTTTCTTCGAAACTGACGCCATGTCGTCCCGCCGCCAGCGGGGTATCCTCGGTCTCGATCTCGGGCCAACTGCGGCTGTAATCATGACGCAGACTTAAGTTGAGATCGACTGTCCGGAGCCACAACGCTCTCGGCAAATCATACCTGAAATCCAACTGGCTGTAGGCAGCCCAGGTCGAGCGATAGGAAAAGCCCGTTGAGCGTTTCGGTCGCAATAAATCTTCATGCTGAAATTTATCATAGCTGCGTTCGAGGCCAATCGCTACACGCGAGCGTCTCCAAAACGTTCGGGAGCCCTCGGCCATGAGGTTAACATTGCGACAATGATAACGAGTACGATATTGCGACAACGGCGCAGAAAGCGTATCGAGATAGAGTTGCCGTTGCCAGGAATATCCGGCCCTGTTGATAAGGCTCCATGAGCCGAACTCGCTGGAGCCTTCAAGATTGAACAATGTCCGACGGTCTTCGCGCTCGGCCCATTGATTCTGCTCATCGGCTCGGCCCGGCAGTCCCGCCTCGGCTTCATATTGATGCAGGGTGGCTCGCCAGATCGAACGACGCGACAAATCATATCGCCCGCCGATGAAGGTAGCAGTCTGGCTATTACGGTTGTTGATGCGACGCCCGGTAACCTCGACACCCTCCGGCTCCACCGTAATCCGAAACGGGAAATCATCATCGGTCGATCCGCCCCGATGAATCACTCGTATCTCTCCCCCGCCGATCGGCAACGGCGTTTCAGCTTCAACTGTTCCGAAACGTTGGTCCCAGTTTCCCCGACCGAAGGTTGCCCCGGCACGGGCAGCCGAGGCCCGACCGGATCGATGGGTAATGATGTTGATCACCCCGGACATGGCATCGGAACCGTATCGAGCCGAAGCCCCGCCTCGGACAACTTCGATTCGTTCGATTGCCTCGACCGGAACGGCAGCCGAGACATCACCGGTCCCGACCGAATTGAGCCGCTGGCCGTCCAGCAGGATAAGCACCTGGTCGGGATCACAACCTCTGATACGGACACGCAGATCCTCGCCGGGATTACGCCCGGATTCAACGAACAGACCGTCGATTTGCTGAAGCAGACCGGCCAGCGTTTGATCCGGCGTTTGTCGGATCTCTTCCTTCGTCAATACGGCCAGCGTGCCGACCCGGGGTTGTTCGCGCTCGGCCGTTATTTTTTGTCCCGTCAGCGCGACGGGTTGCGGGTTCAAACACAAACGCACCGTAGTGGTGATATCCTCAGATACGACCACCACTTGTTCCGGAATGGTTTCGTATCCCAGGCGAACCACTCTGATGCGGTATTCACCGGGAGGAATGTTCTCCAGCGCGAACCGACCGAACTGGTCCGTGACCGCCTCAAAGCCGGTCCCCACGAGGGAGACATCGGCCGATGCGATCGGACCGCCGGTGGTGGTGTCGAGAATTTCCCCGGTTAAACTTTGATTTGACTGACCGTTCCCGCGCCCGGCCGTCAGGAGCCACAGCAGAAGTATGGCCCAAATAGAAGCGACGCCTCTCACGGCACTCCTTTTCGGTTGCCTTCGGCGTCGGAGCCATAACCGGTCAGCCCGCGCTGACGGCAACGGAATGAGTATTTGGCTGCGGCAGGTTTCCTGGCTCGAGCTTCGGACCCGACCGGGCGCCTTCCCGGATTGCTCCAGTGGCAGAATGCCCGATCAGTAGCTCTTACAGTAGCGGGGCTGCGACGGACTTGCACCGTCTTCCCTTTTAACCGTCCCCTTGGACGGCACCGCAACATTTGTGAGATTACAATACGACGAGCGCGGCCTCTCTGTCAACAGCAATCTGCGTGACCGAGAGCGCGGCGGAATCTCGAGTAGGTCGAATCTCCTGTCCACCGATGGCGGATCGCGAAGCGAAGTTTCGACAGGGCTTCGCCTTCGTTCCGCCCAAGCCCAGGGCAAGCCCTGGGGCACCGCGACGGAACGAGGTTCTTATTCGTAGTTACTATGGAATACGATGAGTTGTGGTAATATAAGGAAGAGGTTACCTTTGTTCGAATTTGCGCGGACGGATACCTTGTGGGCGGCAGACGTCTCGTCTGTCCCTGCAGCAGCACGTCCCGAAGAACGTCTTTCCCGCGAAAGCGGGGATCCATCTTCATCTTTTCGGTGCCCCACCCATCGGGCGGGATCGCGAAGCGAAGTTTCGACAGCCAACAGCTTTCCGTAGGCCGGGGATCCCTGCGATCCCGGCCATATGACACAGTCATCATGGCGGATTCGAAGATGGATCCGCCCGGGGACGGTCGACCGCGGAATCAATTCGCCTGTAAACGCAAATCAGCGCGGATGGAGATAAATTTTCTTACGGGTGTAATCGATCGTAATCTTGAAACCTTGAAGAAACGTCCCCCCAAGCAGTCCCTCGATATCTACCCCGCGAACGGCATCCTTAATGCGACTCATATCGGTGACAACGCACGGAACGTTGTAGCTGGCCAGTTTCCCGCTCAATTCGACCTTGTCGATAACCATTCGGTCGCCGACTTCGGCGTCCAGTCCCAGGTCATCGGCCAAATCGGGTGAGAGTGAAGTCTGCGAGGCGCAATAATCGAGAACCATGGGAACTTCGATATCGTCGTTAAACACCACGTCGACCACGATCATGTGCCGTTCCTGCCGGAAAGGGATAAAGCTCTTCCGCACGGCCTGGATATCATCCGGCTCACCGGTACGCAACTGCATAAGGCGATTGGGGAAATCGACTGTTACGTAGAAACGTTTCAACACCTCGTAGCCAATAAGCCCGTCGGGATGGTCCGTCACCTCGTCCGAGACCAGGGCGCTCAGATCGATCACAGTGGCGTCGAGATTGTAAAGTGTCTCATTTCCTATCCTCAGCGAGCGGATATCAAGCGCTTTGGCCTCAGAGGTCCCGTGAACACCGACAATCGGGCGTTGCGGCGGACCGGATTTGGGATGAAGATCGTTGTCTTCGACGAATTCGCTATTGACATAAAGCCGGTCGGCGCCGGTGTCGATTCCGAACAGACCCGAGGCACGGCCGTCGACCAGAACGTTCACCTCGACTAGACCTCGTGACGGATCAAACGGCACCTCTACGGCCCGGGCGCTCGCAACGATACAAACGGTCATTATGAGAGCGATAATACCGGAAATTTGAGTCGGTTTATTCATACCATGAGTATCGACCGGCCGGAAACGATATCTTAGCCGGTCGAGAAGAATCATCGGTTCGTTGTCGTGCAACTATTTGCTTCGGCCTCTTCCTTGCGGCGCAGAAACGAGATAAACACGCCGCCCAGCAGAAATATCGCACCGAGCCAAACCAGGTCGATGAGCATCTTGCGCGAGATATCGAGCACCAACATCTCCGGTCGTCCGCCTTTGGTCAGTCCCGGGATATTTATTACCACCGCTCGTTCGTCGGCCAGAATACCCTCGATCGAGACCTCGTGAGCGCCGTTGTCAAAAGATGCCGGACGGCTTTCCTGATGCTGACCACCCGGCCCGGAGACCATAGCTACGATCGGAACAACCGTATCGACAACATCATCCGTCTCGATAATCAATCTGGCGCCGACCTGCATATCTCCCGACATACCGTGATCGCCCATGTCGAAGTTATCGAACGTGATCTTGTAATCACCGACTTCTTGCTGTTCACCCTTGGCCAGCTTGAGTCCGCCATAGCCTTCGTTCATCTGGATTTCTTCGGGTGAATAATATAAGTCGTAGAGCCCTGTTTTCTGTATCGTCGGACGACGCATGATGCCGTTCATGCGCGGGGAATAGTAAAGCTGAGGGTGGATTTCATCGACATCACCATCGTCGTGAACGGATAACAACAGGCGGTTTTGGGGATACGTGAAACCGTGCTCCATACCGTCGTATTCGATCTCCATTCCGAACGCCGTACGTGATTCACCTTTGGGAATAACTACCTTTTCCGACACCACGAACGCCGATGAAGCCAGCACGCCGAGGATCAACAGACCAAAACCGAAATGGCTCAGATGAGCACCGACGAACCTCCAGCGATTCGGGAAAAAACCGGCCAGATACGTTGCGTTCGAAATTATCGCCATCGCGCCGGTGGCGAAAAAGAGCAGGTAGGTATAGTTGGCGACTCCCAATAAACGGACCACAACCGCCACAACGACAAAACCGATAAATGACGGCAGGAGTTTTTGGGACAAACCCGGCTTGGCCGTGTACATACCGAAGGTGGTAACCACGATAGCGAACAGGAATCCGAAAGTCGAGTCGGCAACCCCCAGGAACATCGGCAGAAAGCCGATGGCGAGACTCCCAATCGCCAGAATCAGGAAACGTCCGATCCATTTGGCGGGACGGAATTCGGTAAAGGAAGTGAACGGTACAACGGCCAGCAACAACGCGTAAAGCACCGCAAATGGCAGGGCGAAGCTGTTGTACGTGGCAAGGTCGGCGGCACGGGGCTCCACGCCGATAAGCTGGGTCGTGAGCGGCAGCGACATCCAGAACATGACGATCATTGAAAAGATAAATAATAATCCGGTAGCGGCAATCAGGCTGAATTCACGACCGTAGAAATTGAAGCTCATCGGGACATGACCCAAAGCCTTAATCCTCGTAATGAACAACACCAGCGTCATGAGCGTGAAGAACGCCAGGAAAGCGACCAGGAAACCGGTCGTACCCAGATCGACGAAACTATGAACCGAAAAATCAGCCAGCACACCGCTTCGCGTCAGGAAGGTTCCGTAGACAACTTCCAAAAACAGCAGGGAGGTCATTAACATATTGATCTTGCGAAGTGCCCCCGTGCGGCGTTCGATAATCATACCGTGCAACAGTGCCAGCGAAGTGAACCAGGGTACGAACGAAGAGTTTTCAACCGGGTCCCAGGCCCAATAGCCGCCCCAGCCGAGTGTCTTGTACGCCCAGTAACCGCCCATAATGTTCCCCGCTCCGAGCGCCAGGGCGGTGATTCCCACCCACGGCAAGGCGGTTTTCATCCAGCGGGAATAGTCGTTGCGAATCAGGGCCGCCATCGCAATTGCGAACGGTACGGCCGCTATTGAATAACCGGAGAACATGGTCGGCGGATGAATCACCATCCAGGGATCCTGCAGTAACTCGTTTAGCCCGGCACCGTCGGGGGGGAGAAAATCCATCAGGGCGAACGGCGAGAGCCGCATCAGAATGAAGATGAAGAAGGCGTTCACCGAGGCCATCACCGCCATGGCATAATGTCGATATTGATGACCGAACTTCAGAATCAGAAAACCGAACAGGGAGTTGAAAAACAGCCAGAGCAGGTAGGTTCCTTCTTGCCCGCCCCAGAACGAAGATATCAAATAACCCAACGGCAGGGAGCTGTCGGAGTATTCGAAAACGTATTTGAAAGCGAAATTGTGGCTGAAAAAGAGATAGAACAGAAGCGCTACCGAGGCCGCCACCGATCCGACGAAAATACCATAAGCCAGCCGAGCGAGACTCTCCCATTGGTCGCGTCCCCGCGCCACGAGGAAATAAGCCACACCGGCCAGTAGATTAAAGGCGAACGCCAGAATAATGAGCAGTTCGCCCGTTACATGCAATGCCATATATTTTCAGCCCCCGATTATACTCCGGCGGTGCCCACCGCCTCTTCGTGCTTGCGCATATCCTGGAACTCGTCCCCTTGTTCCCCCTGGTACTTCGACGGACATTTCACCAGCATCTGGTCGGCCACGAAGACTCCGTTTTCGGCCTTACCCTTGACCACCACCGAAGTCGCTTGATCGAAATTACCCGGCACCACGCCGTAGTACGTTACCGGCAGCCTCGGTGCGTTGATCGTGTCCGCCGCATCGACGTCGTAGATCGCAAACTCGAGTCGGCGTTCGTCGACGTTATACTTCACCCTGTTGAAATCTATTTTACCGAGACACTGAACCTGACGAGAAGATTGCCGCGCTTCCTCGATGGGAACATACTGAATGGTCGTCTTGAGAAACGCCGTCGTTCCCCAGATTACGAACACGACGATAATCGCTCCGCCGATGATGTATCTCATCATGACTTAACTTTCTTCTCCAGCTTTCGAACTTTGTTGTCCAGTTTCATCACGAAATAGAAGATTCCGATCCAGACTATCAGTGCAACCACCAAAGCGATATAATTGCCGTCCATTTATAACTCCTCCACGACGGATCGTTCCAATCTTCGGATACGTCCGGCAAGATTGAACAACCAGAAGTATAGTACGGTAAAAACAGTCAGAGACGTAAAGAAAATCACTCTCACGACCGGCCCCATCGTGAACTCCAAATTTTTATCAATGATCGAATCCGAGGGATGCAACGAGTTCAACACCCTCGGCAGTACGAACACCAGAAACGGCACCGTCAGAAAAGCGAAAACCGCATAAACCGCCGACAGCGTCGCTCGTCGGTTCTCATCGGCAATCGCTCCCCGCAGGGCGAAATAAGCGCCGTATATCAGCAGCAACAGAAAGATGCTGGTCTCGCGCGGATCCCAGTTCCAGAATGATCCCCAGGTCACCCTGGCGAAAATCGAGCCGGTAACGGTAGCCAGAAAACAGAACAGCAGACCTAAACCGGCGGCGTTGACGGCGCGATCATCCATCTCCGGACTGCGTTTTATCAAATACAGGATGGAATAAACCATCGCCATGGCAAAAGCCAGAACGGAAATCCAGGCCTGCGGAATATGATAATAAAAGATGCGGCTGGCGGGACCGATCTGCTGCTGTGGTATTTCCGTCACGAAACTGGCCACGATCATCGCGGACATGACCAGAAACAGAAGCACTTTCCACCACATATATCAGGACCGGCCTTTCATCTATCTATCTTTGACGGTTTTCTTACAACCATCTTATCGTTTAATAAAATAGTCCGTTTTTGTTCCGATCGAGATCCGTTCGCGGTCAATCACGCCAGACAAATTTGAACAGTAAAAACGATCCGACCGACATAATCACGGCGTATGCTATTAAGAACTGTATTTCGGTCAAAATGTTTCCCAAACCTGAACCAATAAGCACTTTCTGGCTGGCTTTGACCAACACCAGCAGAAGCGGCATCAGAACCGGAAAAGATAACACCGCAAACAAAGCCCCCCGAGAGGATGCTCGGGCTATAATCGCCGCGACCAGGGTAGTTGCACCGGAAAGGCCAATCAGCCCCAGCACGATCAGTACCGTGAACTCGCCGATATTATCCGACGGCGTATCGGTAAAAGCGAAAAAGATCGGCGTTACCACGATTGTCATCAGCGTAAGTAAGAGTACGTTGAACATCAGTTTACCAAGAAAAACCGGGTCGGGGTCTCCTTTCAGACGCAACAGCAGCGCCGTCCCGGCTTCCTCCTCACGGATGAAAACATGTGCCAGACCGGACATGGCTGAGAAAAACAGCACGATCCAGTAGAGCGCTCCCAACACCGACGGTTTAAGTCCGCTCTGGCCAAGTGCAAAGGAGACGACCGTCAGAGTCGTTATGCCGAACATGAGGATAGCGTTGAGGGCATAACGATTTCGCAGTTCCAGGCGGATATCCTTAGCCAGTACGGCCAGGGCCCGGCTAACCAAGTTGGCACGTCTGCTCGGCAAGACGATACTCCTCGGTTTCGTTGGTGGCAATGACCATTATGGTGCGAGATCGATATTCCTCGACGAGATCGAAAACGATTTTCCGACCGGCGTCATCGAGATTGGCGGTGGGTTCATCGAGAAACAGAAAGTCGGGTTGACCGGCTAAAGCCACGGCATATTTGAGCCTTTGCTTCATCCCGGAGGAATAAGCTCGCACCTCGTCTCCCCCACGGCCTTCAAGTCCCACTCGTTCGAGAATCGCGTCGATATCCTTGCCTGTCACCGATCGGGCCGAAAGCGCCGTAAAGAACTTGATGTTCTCTTCCCCGGTTAGTTGATCGTAAAGCTGGACATAGGGAGCCACGAAACCGACCCGTTCACCGAATTCCGAGATTTCGATAGAACGTTCCTCCTCCAAACGCCGGACCACTCCCTTGACAGGTCGCAACAGACCTAACAAGCATTGCAGCAGTGTGGATTTACCCGCGCCATTGGGACCAATGACAGCCAGGGACTGACCGGTAGTGAGATCCAGCGAAACATCCCGAAATACCGTTCGGCCCTCGAACCGATGGGATAGATTTTCGGCTATGAGCTTGAACACAAAGGAAATAAGTCTCGCGGACCGTTCAAATCAAGTCTTTTGATAGGGAGCCCTTAACGATGCTGTCTATTGGTCGCGGTCTTTGACTCGGAGCATCCGTTTGATGGGTAAAGTGTATCGGGTATGAGCGGAGTCGTTTATCCGAAAGGTAAGTGAGTAGTCCCATTCGGAATCGAGATAATCATCGGTAACCCGGATTTTAACCTGGGCTGAGTCTCTTGCCCCCACTTGCTCGGGCATTTTGACCTCGAATACATGATCGGCATGATCAACCAGCGTGAGCTTGTACGGGCGGCTGTCGTGGTTATGGATCCAGGCCGAAGCAACCCGTCGTTCTTCCGGGGTGAATTGGGATACATCGAGACGATAGGGATCGAGTGTCAACGGGAAATCCTGGTCGGGAGCAGTAATAAGATTCGCTTCGATTTTTAAATACACTTTTTCATCACTGACGTTGGTTTTCATGAAAGGCGTTTTATCGACCTTCCCCATGTAGGAACGCGTCGAGAAAAACAAGTCGAGATACGTGCTCTCTCCCGGACCGAGAACCGAGTCAGCCAACGGCGCCTGGGTGCAGCCACAACCGGGATCGATGCTGGTAATCACGAGCGTGTCATCGCCGGTAGATCGGATAGGGAAACGATGCCAGACTGTGGCATGCTGACCGGTATGTCCGAAATCAAACTCCGTTTGAGGAACCGATATAGCCGGTCCGGCTAAAACCAAATCGGTCGCACCACAAACCACAACTAGCACCGCTAAAACCGCGACCAAACTTCTCCACGACATTATCTTCAACCTCATCTCAAGCACACGCATCGTAAGCCATTCCTGATTCAACTAATGATGTTGAACAGACGTCCCCAGCGAACCTTCTGCACGAAATGCACCGCGTTGTATATGAACATCCGATGTACCGACAGGGGGTCACTGAGAGAGACCTCCGGGGAAGGATAGATATCATCGTTCCAGGACCAATGGACAATTAACGCTTTTCCGAGGATCAAGTCCTTGGATACCGGTCCCCAAAAGCGGGAATCGTAGGAGTTGTCCCGATTGTCCCCCATCATGAAGAAATAACCGGGTGGTACGACATAAGGTCCCCAGTTATCCCGTGACTCACGTCCCCCCGGGGCTCGCGGTTGAATCCGATCGGTAAATTTTGAGTGTTCCGGATCAGGGAAACGAACTCCATTGATAAACAGTTCTTTATCCTTAACCAGAACCGTATCTCCGCCGACAGCTACGCAACGTTTGATGTATTTGGTTACACCGTCGCGGGGAAACAGGAAAATCACGACATCACCCGGCTCAGGATCATGCATTTCCGGAAGCCGCCAGTTTGTCAAAGGAATGCGTGCTCCGTAAACGAATTTATTGGCCAGCAAAAAATCACCGATCAGCAGTGTATCTTCCATTGAAGCCGACGGGATCTTATACGCCTCTACGATAGAAGTCTTGATAATAATCGCAAGTACGACGGCAATGGTGATCTGCTTGAAATTATCCCAAAAAGTAGTGAACAATCCAGGCTGTTGGCTCATTCAGTCTATATCCTTGTCCTATGGTATCCATTTGTCTTAGTTCTGGTACGTTTCAATCTCTTCCAGGATTCAGTTAATCGTCGCTCCGGACGGCTAATTCCGCGTAAATACCCGCACGATATCGTTATAGGTCACGAAGACTAAAAGTGTCAGGATTAGAACGAGTCCGACCTGCTGCGCCCAGGCGCGAGCTTTGATCGGCACCGGACCGCCTTTGATCTTCTCGATTGCCAGGAACACCAAATGGGCTCCATCGAGAATCGGGATAGGCAAAACATTCAGCACGGCGAGGTTGATAGACAATATCCCTAATAACCAAAGCAGACTGGCAGCGCCGCTGCGGGCCGCCTCACCGGCCTGACTGGCAATAAAAACGGGGCCGCCCAGTTGTTTGACCGATTCCCGCCCGGTAATGAGATTCTTAACGAAATTGGCGGTCAACACCACTACTTCATGAGTCAGCTTGAAACCGTCCACGATCGCTGCTCCCAGTGGTGGTGTCTCGCGAAGCGGCGCGAATCCAATTATCCCCACCGCCTGAGTTCCCTCAGGTCCGCCTTTGACCGAATCTACGGCAGTGGTCATGGTAGCGCTGAGAGTATCGTTGCCGCGCAGCCAGGTAAGATCGAGTGGTTCCGCCAGCTTAGCGTTGATACGCACCCGAAGACTGTCGAAATCATACACCCGGTAGCCGTCGATAGCTATCACCACATCACCGGTTTCAAGGCCGCCCAATTTCGCCGGACCGTCTTTGCGCAACTCACCGATCGCTACGCCACGGGGGTCATTGACCAGTGATCCGCCGACCAGCACCAGAGCAATCATAAAACCAATCGCGGCCAGATAGTTCATGAACGGACCGGCAAAAATAACCGCCGCCCGCCGGCCGACCGATTTGGACTGGAATTCGTCAGAAGCTCCGGTCGTGGGGTCATCCGGATTCTCTCCGGCCATCTTGACAAAACCACCCAACGGAATGATACCGATACAATAAGTGGTATCGCCCTTCTTTTTAGCGAATATGTTCGGCGGGAAACCGAGCGAAAATTTCTCTACCCTGATTCCTACCCATTTAGCCACCGTAAAATGACCCAGTTCATGGACGAAAATCAGAACACCCAGAACCAGAATAAACGACAAAAGTGTAATCATATCAGTTTTCCTGCAGTTCGGCGGCCAGCTCTCGGGCCTGCCGGTCTGCATTCAAAATATCCTCCAGGTTCGGATTATCAACAACAGAAATCCGATTTACTACATTCTCAATTGTCTTAGCAATATCGGTATACGCAATCTTCTTGCTTAGAAACATCTCCACCGCAACTTCATTGGCGGCGTTGAACAAGGCCGGAGCCGTCCCCCCGGCTCGGGCGACATCAAAGGCTATCCGCAGAGCCGGAAATCGTTCTAAGTCCGGCGGTTCAAAATCAAGCTGGAGCCGCTTTGCAAAATCCAGACGGCCGAAATCCGAAGGCGCCCGTTCCGGCCAGAACAGCGCATAGGTTATCGGTAAACGCATATCCGGACGCGAAAGTTGGGCAATTATGGAGGAGTCCTGAAACTCGACCATCGAATGCACAATCGACTGCGGATGTACGACCACTTCCACTTGATCCACCGGCACACCAAAAAGAGAAACAGCCTCGATTACTTCCAGCCCCTTGTTGGCTAAGGTCGAACTATCAACGGTAATTTTAGGACCCATGTTCCAGGTTGGATGATTCAGCGCCTTTTCCGGGGTAATCCCGGCGAACTGCTCGGCCGGTAAAGTCCGAAAAGGCCCGCCGGAAGCAGTAATGATAACTCGCCGAATTTCCGAAGCCCGACCGGCCATTAAAGCCTGCCAGATAGCCGAATGCTCCGAGTCAACCGGAAGAATCCTGGCCCCTTTTCGTTTCATCAGATCGGCAAAAAGCGGTCCACCCGTAACCAGTGATTCTTTGTTGGCCAGGGCGAGATATTTATCGGCTTTGACCGCTGCCAGCGAAGCCCGCAATCCGGCCGCCCCGACAACCGCGTTGACAACAACATCAACACCACCCCGCTCGGCCAGCGCCACCACCGCTTCCGAGCCAACGACCAGCTCTATCCCGGTCCCCTGTAACTGAGCAGCCAGGTCATCAGTCCGGGACTCATCAACCAGACAGACAATCGCAGGTTTAAACTCACGGCACTGAGTAGCCAGCAGATCGACATTGGAGTAAGCGGCCAGGGCTTTTACCTCAAATGCGTCAGGATGCAGTCGGACAACATCCAGAGTCGATTTACCAATCGAACCGGTAGAGCCGAGTATTGCCAGTCGTTTCGGTTTCATATTCCCTTTTAACGGCTTTATCGCGCCGTGGTTTCTTTTCAGATCACTCCATACAGGTCGAAAGGCGGGACAGCTAATCCCGCCTTTCCGAAATTTCGAATTATCTCATGCGATCAGAGCGGATTGCCGTCCTTATCGCAGACATAAACCTTGGTCATCATCACCGGAGTCTTAGGATGAGACAACTCGTTCGGATTGTTCGGATTGGCTTCGACTTCGACCGAGCCGATCTTGTGCAGAACATCATATCCGGATATAAGGTGACCGAAAACAGTGTATTTACCGTCCAGATAAGCCGTACTCTGATTACGGGCCAGTACAACAAAGAATTGACAAGAGGCTGAATTAGGACTTTGTGAGCGAGCCATGGACAGGGTACCGTCTTCATGCGGGATATCGGAGAATTCGGCTTGTAAATAATAACCGGCGTTCCCCATACCGCTGTTCATCGGGTCCCCTGTCTGCACCATGAAATTGTCGATCACGCGGAAGAACTGAAGATTATCGTAAAATCCCTCACGGGCGCGGGCGGCAAACGAGTCGGCATGAGCTGGAGCGACATCGCGGTACAGTTCGGCGACCATTTTGCCATAGTCGGTTTCGATAGCTACGAAGGGGTTGTTCTCATTGCGAACCGGATAGGTTTTATTGGCGATATCGGTTGTTGTCTTTTCGCCGGTGTTCTCCTGGACAGCCTGATTATCGGTTTTCTTGGCGGCATTATCGTTCCCGGAACACCCCACCAGAAGACCCAGCAGGGCCAAAGTCAAGAACAAGTGTCTCATTAGTTTATCCCTTTCAAACAATCAATCTTTGAAACAATGCGGCGAATATACCGGTTGGCTCAGAGGGTGTCAACTGTCAAACGGCGGGGCATTTCAGCGACAAGAATGATACCCCCTCTCATCTATAAACGACCGAATTGAAGTTTCGGGCGACACAAGGCCGCCCGCTACTCGAACCCGGCCCTCTCCATCGCGTAGTCGGGGGGCTTGTTTCCCCGACTGCCTGACGGAGCGCGGAAAGATCCAAGCTGATTCAGCGCAGTACAATCTTCTTAGGCCGCCATTGAAACCGGCCGAGATCAATTTTGCCGCTATCGGAAAAAACGATCCCTTCCTCGACAAGCAACGCTCGTTGCAATTCATATCCCTGCCCCGGTTTAAGAGCAATTTTGCCCTGAGAGTTGATTACACGAAACCAGGGGAGTTTTTCATTGCGGGAGGCGTTGAGTGTCCAGACCACTAATCGGGCTGCTCGGGGATTACCGGCAAGCGCGGCAATCTGGCCGTAGCCGGCCACTCGTCCTTTGGGAATCTTGCGGATGACCTGCCGGATACGATCCTGGAGATTCGATTCCTTGGAAGTTGTAGATGATCGCGAGACCATAGTCATCAATGAAGATATTTGTTTCTAACCGCTTTAAGGAGCGCCTGGCTGCGGTCATCCCTCTTTTGACTAACTGAGGCGGGATACAAGTCCCAATCAAACGGCTCGGCAATATCCACCTGGAAAGCGGAAGAATCAGCCTGGTGGCACCAGAAGGTCAGGTTCTCATCGGAGTATTGGAACCATACCGACGGCGGTTCTTCTTCGTCAAAGCCGGACTCGTCGGCCGCCCCGTAAATCCCCCAGATGTTGTTACCAAAATTAAACGGGATATAACGGCTGCCTATTCCGATCCCGTCAGCGGTGGTTCCCTCGTAGCGGGCGCTCATGGAGCCATCCGGTTGTTCGTAAACGGAGTCAACCACCAGGATCGAAAAAACCGGTGAGGTCGCGCCGATCACATGGTCGAGGTTGGTGTCGTAAATTACAAAAACTACCCCCAGCGTCTTTTCGTAATTCGCCACCATGACCTCTTCGAAATCCGCCACCGTGTCAAGCGATACCGGAGTGCCGTTGAAAGCCGTGACCATGGCATAGCTGTCGTCGACCAGAATATACTGACCCTGACCGTGCGTGCCCGGATTAAGCATATTGGCACGAAGAATCACATCGACGGTATCGAGATTCTTAACGATCGCTCTGACGGTAGCACGGCCTAGCTCTCCGGAAAAATCATAGGTATTGTGAAGCACACCGCTGCTGTTGGTCTTACCCGAGTCCAGCAACAGATTGCCGTCCCCTTCGAGCAATTCGAAGAATATCCATTTATCGGCGATTCTCTTGCTGTCGTTGTCAAGTACGGCAAAATCAAGAGAAGGGCTAAGCAGGGTATCACCCATCTCTCCCTTATAATAAAAACCGTTTATAGCAGTCAGGCCAGTGGCCTTAGTCGGTTCGACGGGATTATCGTCACCACAACCGCCACAAGCCAAAACCGTTATGCCGATTAAAACAGCAACCGCCATCAATCGAGTCAAAGTCAGAAACATAAAACTCCTCAGAATTCTCAAATAAGCATGTCATTACCGGTATCGGCCGTACCTGGCGCCGATTATACGACAGACCATATAAAAGACGGTCTACCGGAAGTAGTACTTGAGACCACCGGCAAAATTAAAATGCTTCGCCCGATAACCGGTAGACAGAAACTGCCAGCTTACCTGCGGAACCAGCGTGATAAAATTCTGCCCGGAGGCATCCCCCCATAGCTTCAATTCGAAACCGGCGTTGGCTGCCAGTGAGATATCCAACTGAGTCTCAGTCTGGACATCGTTAGCCGTTTCCGTTGTCAATCCGGCCATGAATTCGGGCCCCAGATACGGTGCAAAGCCGACATCCGCCAGATCGGTAAACAGGTAGTTGGCCTGGGCTTTGATATTGTACTGGTTGATAAATGGAATGGGGGCCATTTGCCAGGTCAGTTCGGTGGTACTGAACTCATCCAACTGGTCGATTTTAGTGTACTGAAAACCCACCAGATACTGGAAATGACCGCCGCGAAGTTGCCCGAAATTGAATCCGAAGTGATAGGTTGACCTATAGACCTGATCGGCATCGAGCTTATAGGTATGACCATTATAATCAAAATCCAGGATACCTACGCCCTCGTATTTGCCGATCGGCTCCGAAAGCCCGCCGTAAACCTCAAAAACATTGTACCGTTTGGCTACTTTGACTATCTCCGCCTGACTCACACCGGACAGGATTAAAACGGCCAGGATTGCAAGAATAACCGAGATTCTTCCCTTTTGCATGCTTACTCCGCTGATAGAAGTCCTTATGTTCCGGCCCTAAGTTGGTCAGCGGCCGGCCTGCTGTCAATCAATATCGCCTCAACTTATTGTACACTTTTGTACCGAGTCGGTCGACTAGGATAACAAAATCCAGTAATCGGTCAGATTGCGGTTGCCTGTTCGGGGGAAGAGACTATATTTTGCGAACCCGAACTTCTCGGGTTCCGTAACTGAGCATGGAGTGAAACGAAAGCGATTTCTGTATGCCGAGTACCAACATAATTATTATTGGCGCCGGGGTGATGGGTCAGGGCCTGGCCGAGGCTGTGGCCACCTCAGGCGAAGAAGTGACACTGGTCGACAAGACAACCAAGCTGGCCGAAAAAGGGGTTAAAGGGATTGGTGAGGCTATCGACCGCGAGATCCACAAATGGGGCCTGACCAAATCCGATAAGAAAGCTATCATGGCCCGGATATACCCCTCGTCTGATCTCTCCCAGGCGGAGGACGCCTCGATCATTATCGAGTGCATTCCGGAGTACCTCGAGACCAAACGAACGTTGTTCGAGAAGCTGGACTCGATCTGCGATGAAAAAGCTACCCTGATCACCAATTCAGGAACACTGTCGATTTCCGAGATCGCCGCCGCCACCGAACGACCGCAAAAAGTCATCGGTATGCATTTTTTAACACCGGTCACCAAAGTGCCGCTGGTTGAAATCGTCAAGGGACTTAAAACCGATCAGCATACCTTCGACAAAGCCGTCGAATTTGCCGACCTCCTCAACAAACAGTGGATTACCGTTAATGAGTATCCCGGTTTCGTCACCACCCGCTGCATCGTTCCCCTGATTAACGAAGCAATGCACGTTTTGATGGAGGGCGTAGCTTCGGCTGATGATATCGACAAGGCCATGAAACTGGGCTTCGGATTCAATGTGGGACCGCTTTCCCTGGCCGATATGATGGGTCTCGACGTGGTTATGTCCTGGATGGAGAATCTCCTGTCCGAGCTTTCCGAACACAAGTACAATCCCTGCCCGCTGCTGAGAAAAATGGTTCGCGCCGGACGCCTGGGGGTTAAGACCGGACGCGGTTTCTTCCGCTACGATGAAGAAGGTAATCGCCTGCCCGACACCCCGCTGAACCATGTCGTGGAAGGAGCATGAGTCGATGAAGATTCTCGTTATCAATGCCGGCTCATCGTCGGTAAAATACCAGTTGATTGACACCGAAACGGAAAAAGTCATGGCCAAGGGGATGGTCTCCCGGATCGGCATGTCCGAGGCAGTCCTGACCCATAAGCCGCACGACGGTCGTGAAGTCAAGGTGACCGGTGAGATTCTCGACCATACCATTGCCATCGAATATATCGTCACGGTTTTGATGTCCGAAAACCACGGCGTGATTAAGGACGCCTCCGAAATCGACGCCGTCGGGCATAGAGTAGTCCACGGCGGTGAGCAATTTGCCCATTCCGTCCTGATCACACCGGATCTGATGACCGAACTGCGCTCCCTGATCGAACTGGCCCCGCTGCATAATCCGCATAACATTCGCGGCATCATGGCCTGCCAGAAGAATCTTCCGAATGCCCCGCAGGTAGCCGTGTTCGACACCGCTTTCCATCATGAAATGCCGCCTCATGCCTACATCTACGGCATCCCCTATGTTCTTTACAAACGTTACGGAATCCGCCGGTACGGTTTCCACGGCATGTCGCATCTCTATGTAACCGAACGCGGCGCCCAACTCCTCGGCAAGACATCTGAGGAATTGCGCATGATCTCCTGCCATCTTGGCAACGGAGCATCGATTACGGCCGTGGATCATGGCGTTTCGATTGATACTTCGATGGGTTTCACTCCCCTCGAAGGGTTGCTCATGGGAACGCGCTCGGGTGACCTTGATCCGGCTATTATCTTGCACCTGATGGCTCGTGAGGAGTTGACCCTGCACGAAGCCAATACTCTGCTCAACAAACACTCAGGCCTGGCCGGTATTTCCGGAGTCTCTTCGGATATGCGCGAAATCGAGCAGGGCGCCCGAGAAAAGACCGGTAATGCCGCCCTGGCTTTAAACGTCTTCTGTTATCGTCTGAAGAAGTACATTGCCGCCTATGCCGCTGCCATGGGGGGACTGGACACCGTCGTCTTCACGGCCGGTGTGGGAGAGAATTCACCCATCGTGCGTGCCAAGACCTGCGAAAAACTCGAGTTCCTCGGGATACACATAGACGACGAAAAGAACCGCACGGCCAAGGGAGATGCGATTATTTCGACCGAGGACTCCCCGGTCAAGGTGCTGGTTATTCCGACCAACGAGGAGTTGGTAATCGCTCGCGACACACAGCGCATCGTTTCCGAGCAGAAGTAACAGCAATATCGGCAGGTCTCGGTGAGACCTTCCCCTTACGACACCAGGTTGCAAGCAACCTGACCTGCATGAATGAAGAAGCTATCCGAAAGGCGGGATCCCCTTGATCCCGCCATTTATTTTTCAGATAATCAACAACTAGATCTATTTGATACTGGTACGGCAAATTCCCCTGGCTTTTTCCCACCCGTGGACAGATGGACCACCGGCCGGAGCTTGTATATGTGGGCAACTGACTTCCCCTTAGACGCCGTAGACCAGAGCCCTGTCAATCGCCAATATCCGAAGTCCGGGCCCCCTGTGATCCCGGACTATAGCTCGTGAATTGATTTACATAAAGCGAAGTTTCGACATCTTGCTTCATCTTTTCGATACCTCACCCATTGGGAATGTTAAAAAACTATTATTACGGCGGAGACAAACCCCGCCGCTACGCGTTAAGAAATCCTAACCTCGCGTAGCGGGCGGCCTTGTGTCGCCCGCATTATGGTTGTGTTTTACAGAATATCTATGCATACGACTTTTTTAGATTGGGTGCGATTTGGGATCGCGAAGTGAGGTTTCGACGAGATGAACTTACTACCCCTACGGCAGTTGGTATCGTTCGCATAACTCGGCCACTTTGGTTGAATCCATACCGCGCTCAATTGCTTTCCTGAGCCCCTCGTTCGCTTCCTGCATGCGACCGTGCTTGGCCATGAAGTCTATATACTGTTCAAACACTCGAAGCGGGGCATCGGTCCGGGAGGTAACGTACGAAATTATCCATTCGTAAGCATTTCGGTCTGACGTGCGAGAGTAGAGTGTAATCATACCAAGATACGGAGCAAGATCAGCCGAATCGAGGTGAATCGCCTCTTTAAGTGCCCATTCTGCTTTGTTGTAATCACCCAGTTGAAGATAGGCCGCACCGAGATTGTTGAAAGTCGATATGCCGTGTGGATTAAGACCACGGGCAATCTCCAGCGACTCAAGAGCCTTATCCGGTTGATTCAGACGCACGTAACAAGCGCCTATCATAGTCCAACTATTCCAAAAGACGGGATTAGCCTTAACCGATTGCTCGAACAATTCGAGCGCGGCCTCGTACTTTTTGTCGTTCAACTCCACGACACCCCTTTGAAAGAGGTTAAGTGAAGGATACTTGCCTTTCCATTCCTCGACCCAAAGTTGCTCAGCTCGTGGATCACCGGCCAATTCGCCGTAATGTGACAGCAATGCCTCCATGTTCTGGCAGCGGTCGGGGTCGAGATGACGGTAAAGTCGAACGTGTTCGAGTATGATGCCGGCGTTCGATTGCGCCGCCACACGCGGGAGGAGCACGATCAAACCCAGCGTACAAAACAGTACCGCCGTACAGGCGGTCTTGCGCGAGAAATTCGACTCGTGCAATAGATAAAATAAAACACCGATCACGGCCGGAACCGCCGCGAACGAGAACAGATCCCAGTCACGCGGCATGCTCAACTTGGGGTCCAGGAGAAACACCGTCAAGGCAGCAACGCCGATTGTCAGCCCGAAAAACGAAGCCATCGCACGCATTTTATTTTTCAAAGATAAAAGCACCGGCGTCGCCACAGCCAGCCCGGGGATTAAAAGAATCCAGAGATTCAGATAATCCAGCCAGTGTCGCCATGACAAAAGGGTCTGGCCGTCGATCGTGAAACGATCCGCAACCGGCGGCAGAAAAGCGAAACGGAAGAAATAACTGGTGCTTCTGAAATAGAAAAATAGCCCGGCTCCTACGAGGATCAGCACCAACGCCAGCAATCCTTTGGTAGAAGGAGACCAGCGTCCGATGCGACGGCCGAGCGGTGTATCATGAAGCAACACCAGGATCAGTCCCGGCAACAAGACCGCCCCGAGAACGTGCATGAACACGGTCACGACGAAGGCGACCAGAACCCACCAGCGGTTGAGACGGCCTATCAGCGACAGCATCGCGATAAGTGTAAAGGCTGCCGTCGCGACCAGGAAAAGCGAATAGTTTTCAACATAGCCGAAAAACTGCAGGCTGTAGCCGCCGCTGAGACAGCCGATCACGAACAGCACGCGGCCCGATCGCACAATGGGCAGACGCAGCGCGGTCAGGCTTACCAGAACCGCGAAGACCACCCCGGCAAAGACGGCAATGATTTGATACGTCAGGGTGGCGGTCGCCTCGCCGTCTCCGCCGAGCAGATTGAACAAACCTAAGTGTGCCAGTGATTCTCCCACCTCGCGAGCCTTGAAGGCGAACGTCTTCCCTGCGCCGAGAGACGAAACCAGGGTATAGCCGTCGCCGAGGAAATGAGTACCGACTCTGCCGAACCAGAACAGTAGTCCGGCCACGATTGGTACGATCCACCAGAGCCGCGCGAATTTATCTTCTCCCCCTTCAGAAGAATCGAACAATCCTTTGGACATCGGCGACATCAGCGCTATCGGTACGGCTGCCCCCATGACGAACAGCGACAGTCTGACCCAGAGCGGATAAAACGCCCACCAGTTCAAACCCCACACCCGCAGGTCGGGAAAGAAGGAGAAGAGGAGATACAACAACAGCATCGTGAAGTAGAGCGTTATGCTAACCTTGTACCTTGCTGCCATTGACTATCCTTTGGAGAACGATCGAGACACCTGCCAACCGAATAAGCGATTTTATTAGCCTAATATAGATCCATCGGTTTTTTCTAACAACTTGATAATGCGGAGTACAACACAAAGCCCCCGCCTCTGGCGAGACGGGGGCTTGTTTATCGAAGTATCTCGCGGAGCGATTTACATGTTCGAAATGATGTTGGTCGCAAACTGGGAAGTACCGATCTTCTTGGCGCCCTTCATCTGACGATGCAGGTCGTAAGTGACGGTCTTCTTGGCGATGGTTTTCTCAATCGCTTTTTCGATCAAACGCGCGGCCTTGTCCCAACCGAGATAGTCGAGCATCATCACCGCCGACAGCATGAGCGAGCCGGGGTTGATGACGTCCTTGTCGGCGTACTTCGGCGCGGTGCCGTGAGTTGCCTCGAAGAGACCGATGTAGTCGCCGATGTTCGCGCCCGGAGCCATGCCAAGACCACCGACCTGCGCCGCGCAGGCGTCGGACAGATAGTCGCCGTTCAGGTTCGGGGTGGCAACCACCTCGTACTCGTCGGAGCGGGTCAGGATTTGCTGGAACATGGAATCGGCAATGCGATCCTTGATCACGATCTTGCCCTTGGGAGCCTTGCCTTTGTACTTCGACCAGAGTTCATCCTCAGTGATCGTCTGCCTCGGGAACTCCTTGCGAGCCACCTCGTAGCCCCAGTCACGGAAAGCCCCTTCGGTGAACTTCATAATGTTCCCCTTGTGGACCAGCGTAACCGAGCCGCACTTGTGGGCGATAGCATGCTGGATAGCCTTGCGGACCAGACGCTTCGAACCGGTCGCGGAGATCGGCTTGATGCCGATGCCGGAGTCGGGACGAATGTTGGTCTTCATGGACTTGTTCAGCCAGGCGATCACTTTCCTGGCGTCATTACCGCCCTTTTTCCACTCGATCCCGGCATAGACGTCCTCGGTGTTCTCGCGGTAGATGATGACATTCATCTTCTCGGGATGAGTCACCGGCGAGCCGACGCCCTTGAACCAGCGCACGGGACGAACACAGGCATAGAGATTGAGAATCTGCCGAAGGCTGACGTTCAGCGAGCGGAATCCCCCGCCGATCGGCGTGGTCAACGGGCCTTTGAGCGCCACGATGTACTTCTTGATGGCTGCAATGGTCTCATCGGGCAGCCATTCCTTGTACAGCTCATTGGCCTTTTCACCGGCATAGACATCCATCCAGGCGACTTTCTTTTTGCCCTTATAGGCTTTCTCGACCGCGGCATCGACCACCCGGCGGGTGGCCTTCATGATATCACGACCGATGCCATCACCCTCGATGACCGGTATGATCGGACGGTTCGGAATAACGAGCTTCTTGTTCTTGATCTTTATCTGCTGGCCGTCTTTCGGCACTTGAATATGCTTGTATGCCATTTCGTCTCCTAGTAGCCCATGATCTTGAGATGTTCCTTGTAAGTCGCAGCAGAGGTCTGCAACGCCGTAAGCTCGGCCTTCTTGAGCTTCAGTTCGAGAATCTTCTCGACACCGTTGGCTCCCAGGACAACCGGCACGCCGATGTAAATGTCCTTGATACCGTATTGTCCGGTAAGATAAGCCGAAGCCGGCAGAACCTTCTTCTCGTCGTTGAACACTGCTTTTGCCATATCTACTGAAGCAGCGCCCGGTGCGTAGTAGGCCGAACCGGTCTTGAGCAACTTGACGATTTCGCCGCCGCCGACACGGGTACGATCGGCGATAGCCTTAATGCGATCCTTCGGGATGAGCTCTTCGATCGGAATACCTGCCACGGTGGTATAACGAGGAAGCGGGACCATCGTATCGCCATGACCGCCGAGCACCATTGCGTTGGTGTCGGTCATTGCCACGCCCAGTTCCATGGCGATGAAAGCACGGAAACGAATCGAATCCAGAACACCGGCCTGTCCGAAAACGCGGTTGGCCGGGAAACCGGTCACTTTGCGCATGTGGAAGGTCATCAGGTCGAGAGGATTCGAAACCATGATAACGTAACTCTTCGGGGCATATTTCTTGATGTTGAGACCAACCGACTTGACGATGTCGGCGTTCATGTTCAACAAGTCCTCGCGAGACATGCCGGGCTTACGCGGCAGACCGGCCGTCATGATGACGATATCCGCGCCCTTAATGTCTGAAAACTTGTTGCTGCCTTTGACCATGGCATTGTAGCCGCGGACAGGACCGGCTTGGGTGAGGTCAAGCCCTTTGCCCTGCGGTACACCCTCAACGATGTCCACCATGACGATGTCGGCGATGTTGGCTTCTGCCAGGTACATGGCGCATGAGGCGCCTACGTTCCCGGCGCCGATAACTGCGATCTTCTTGTTCATTCTGTCCTCCGAATGAGTGAGTCTTACAAACGGTTTATGCTGTCAATACGGTGTTACCTGCGTCATGTACGACTGCCACTCGGCATGCCGTAATATTATTCCAAGCTATAAACAAGAATTTATATATGTTGTCAAGAGGTTCATAGAACACCTGACGGACATCCGCCTCGGGAACCTCTGAGACTACTCGAACGTTGATACGTTTACCCACGTTGATAACGCGAGAGAGCTTATGTGATCCGAACTTGAGTGGTCCCGAACACGGTCGGTTGTTCACGCGATCCCAGGTTTTACTCAGATCGTAAAACGCTCGCGAGCCGATTCCTTCGCCGCAATGCGAAACCAGCACCAGACTGCCGCCGTCCTTCACTCCGCGCTGACAATTCTCCATACCCTTCTGAATCTGATAGAGATTTTTATCCAACGGCGGTAATAATTCACAGAGCACGATATCGTAAGGCTCATCGACAACGTTCGAAAACAACTGGCGGGCTACGGCCGTGCATTCGATGAACGCATCGTGTAAGGAACCGCATGAGATATGGGCAATCGCGCCGGTTGCATCGAGCACCGTCTGCAAACCGATCATGGCATTCATATCGAGTAATCCGGAGAGGTTCATCAGATGCTCGGCCACAGGGTTTCCTTCGAGCCGCAGCGGTTGCGCTTCGAGCGAGTTGGCCAGGTTATGATTACGTTCCACCGTGGCGAGGTCGGTTAAACCGGGGAAAACCGATTTTCGTCCGCCGGTGAATCCGGCGAAGTAATGCGGTTCCACCGACCCGATCAGCAGCGGCTTTTCCGCCTCCAGGAACTTGCGATTGACCAGAACCTGCTCACCGAAGTTGTCCTTCCCAACTGAGGCCATCGAATCGGTTTTACGGGAATCGTGGATCCAGAGCCGGTTGTGCAGGCGCGGCAGAAACGAACCGAAAATTTTTCGTAGCTGATCATCTGTCGGTGCGGCATGAGTTCCGGTTGCAATCAGAAAATCCGCCCGGTCGATCAGCCCGCCGTCGGTTTTGTCGATCCATTCAAGCAAAGTCGACGTGGGGGTGTTGCGATAGGCATCGTTGACAACGATCAGCGGCCGTTCGGGAATCAGATCGAAAACACCTTCCCAGACAGTCGCGAAATCGTCAATCGTAATCGGCCTGGAAGCCTTCCCCGGAGCAAAGCAATCCACCGTCACCGCTTCCGGGAAATCCAACTCGATATAACTGTCACCGTAGACCAGCCTGGTTTTCATCGCAGTAAGAAGTGTTGTCTCGCTGTGTATTGAGACAACAAACCGGTTGGGATTGAAAAAACCCGGCGCCTTTCGACGCCGGGTTTTCTATTATCATCCGCCAAAGAAGAAACTTATTTCCCTGACGGCGTTCTCATCGGAATCCGATGCATGCACTGAATTGGCTTGTACGTTCCGCGCAATCTCTTGTCGAATCGTACCGCAGGCAGCGTTGCTCGGATTGGTAGCCCCGATCAACTCACGTAAATCGGTTACCGCATTCTCTTTTTCAAGCACCATCGGCACGACCGGCCCCGAGGTCATGAACGTCACGAGGTCATTGAGGAACGGTTTACCCTCGTGTACCGCATAGAAGCGGCGAGCATCATCGGCTGAAAGGCGAGTCATTCGCATTTCCGTAATCCGGAAACCGGCTCGTTCCAGACGATTGATGACATGACCGATCAGGTTGCGTTCGGTCGCATCGGGTTTGATGATCAATAGTGTCCTACTCATCCGCCTCACTTTTTCTTGAGTTTCTGCGCTTCGCGGAAACCTATCTCGACCGCCTTACGGTTCTTATCCTCGGTCCCCTTGGGAGCACGGCTCAATACCGCGTCAATCAAGGCGTCCTTGGTCACCAAATCGGTCAGCGCCGCAATAGCCCCCAATGCGATCACGTTGGCTACCATCACGTGTCCCGCTTCTTCCTTAGCCAGTTGCGTGAATGGCAAACCGTAGTAATTGTCGGTCGGGACTTCGGTCACCAAACCGGAATCAACGATCAACACTCCATCCTTATGCAAGTCGCTGTAGTATTTGTCCATCGACTCCTGAGTCATGGCCAGCAACAGATCGAGCTGCATAGCTTTGGGATAGTAAATCTCATTGGTCGAAACCACCACATCGGATTTGGAAGCGCCCCCGCGAGCTTCGGGACCGTACGACTGTGTTTGTACGACGTTCTTCGAATAATCGGTGCCGATAGCTTCGGCCAGGATCACCGAGGCCAGGATCATACCCTGCCCTCCGGAACCGGACAGACGCATTTCAAACCGATCGTGCGGAATCTCGATCTTATCCAGCAGTTTGTGTTCCATCTTATTTACCTCCCTGCCGGGCATTGATCACCTTTTGGTATTCATCGCAGAACTCGGTCTTGACCATGTCCTCGTGCAGAGTGCCGATGACGATCTTTCCTTTGAGTTCTTCTTCGTTCATCGTCTTGGCCTTAGCCGTAGTAACACCTACCTCCTTGAAGTTCTTGACCATCGCTACGGCATCGCCGCGACGATTCAAACGCCCGAAGTAGGTATGGCAGTTGGAAACCGCTTCGATCAGGGAGAATCCCTTATGAGAGATCCCTTCAATGATCGCCTTCTCCAACTGGGCCGCATGATATACGGTTCCGCGGGCCACAAACGTAGCTCCGGCCGCTTTGGCCAGACTGCACGGATCAAAGTGTTTCTCAACATTGCCGTATGGCGTTGTCGTAGAAAACGCTCCGCCCGGCGTAGTCGGTGAACCCTGACCGCCGGTCATACCGTAAATGCTGTTATTGATAAGGATAGCGGTGATATCGATGTTGCGCCGACAGGCATGAATGAAATGGTTGCCGCCGATCGCGAGGGCATCGCCGTCACCGGTGACCACGATAACTTTCATGTCCGGCCGAGCGAACTTCACACCGGTAGCGAACGCCAACGCACGACCGTGAGTCGTATGAAGGCTGTTGAAATCCATATAAACCGGCATGCGACTGGTACAGCCGATACCCGAAACCATAACTATCTCGTCCTTGGACAGGCCGAGCTTGTCAATAGCCCGGATAATCGCCGATTGTACGACACCGTTGCCGCATCCGGCACACCAGACCGACGGGAATTTTTTCTTCGGTCTCAGGTATTTCAGGATAACGTCTGATTTTTGCTCGACTTTGGTTGGTTTTTCTGCAGTAGCCATCACATCACCTCTTCGAGCTTCTCGAGCAGTTGCAGCGGCGTGATGATTTCGCCGTCGTAACGATTCAACTTGTGGATTTCAATTTCGGGCGACAGAATACGGCTGACCTCGTTGACCATCTGTCCCATATTCAATTCCGCCACGATTACCTTACGAACCTTGCTGCAGTAATCCTGCAACTCTTCCTCGGGGAACGGCCAGATCGTATATAGTTGGATACAACCGACCTTGACTCCGGCCTTACGAGCCAAAGCCACCGCCAGCAGAGCGGCTCGCGAGACGGTTCCATAGGATATAATCGCGATCTCGGCATCGTCCATCATGGCCGTTCGCAGCTTGGTGATTTCACTGCGATAGTTCATGATCTTGTTACGGAGTTTGTCGAGTTTCCAGGTAATCTCTTTCAGATTAGCCGTAGCGAATCCCATTGGGTCGTGCGTCAAACCGGTGATATTGTAGCGATACCCTTCGCCATAAGCGGGCATCGGAGAAACCGAGTTGGCCGTCTGAGCGAACGGTTCGAAATCCTCCGGCGAAACGGTCGGTTTTATGCGATCGATAATCGGTATTTCACCCTTCTTGGGAATCGAGACCAGTTCACGCTGGTGAGCCATAACCTCATCAAGAAGAACGGTTACCGGCGTGCGAAAACGTTCAGCCAAATTGAAAGCACGAATCGTTTCCGTCAGCGTTTCCCCTACCGTCGACGGGGCCAACGCGATGGCCGTGTAATCACCGTGAGTACCCCAGCGAGCCTGCATCGTATCGGACTGGCTGATTTTAGTCGGCAATCCGGTCGAAGGACCGCCACGCTGGACATTGACCACTACGCAGGGGGTTTCGGTAATATAGGCATAACCAATCCCCTCCTGCATGAGAGAATATCCCGGACCCGATGTAGCCGTCATTGACTTGAGCCCGGCAACCGAGGCGCCGACGATGGCCGCCATCGAGGCGATCTCATCCTCCATTTGGATGAACTTCCCGCCGAGCTTGGGCAGCTCACGGGCGCAGCCCTCGGCGATTTCGGTGGAAGGAGTAATCGGATAACCGGCATAGAAATGCAACCCGGCATAAATAGCGCCCTGGACACATGCCATGTTACCCTGCATCAACGACCTTTGAGTATCTACCATCGTGACTTCCCCTACTTGTAGTTCGACGTTATGGCGAAGTCGGGACAATGCGTCCAGCAGATCGTACACTGGGTGCAATCTTCGGGACGGGCCAGCACAGGCTTGCCGTTTCGATCGGGTTCAAACACCTGGGTCGGACAAAGCGCGATGCAAAGATTGCAGGCTTTACACCAGGTCAGGTTTATGGTTAACGGCGGCGGACCCGCCGAATAATCAATCTTGCTCTTACCTGTTTTCTTCGGTGCGGAATTAACCGCGTCAGAATCAGTCATGACAGATCCTCGTGTAAGAGTGTTACTCCATTATTGAATCAACAGATTTGTTTACTTTTTCTTGGCGGTCTTTTTGGCCGCGGTTTTCTTGGTCGCTTTTTTAGCAGTCTTAGCGGCTGCTTTTTTCTCAGTCTTCTTCGCCGCCTTCTTGGCCGTTTTCTTGACCGGCTTTTTAGCGGTGGTTTTTTGTTTCTTGATGAGTTCCTTCAGCAACTCCGGAATTTCAGTCGGTGAACCGGCGACCGGCACCCCAACTTTGTTCAGAGCCTTGATCTTCTCTTCGGCGGTACCGCTGCCGCCGGAAATAATCGCGCCGGCATGTCCCATCCGTTTGCCGGGAGGAGCTGCCTGACCGGCGATGAACGAAACGACCGGCTTGGTAACGTACTTCTTGATATACTTGGCCGCTTCTTCCTCGTCCGAGCCGCCGATTTCACCGATCATGACAACAGCCTTGGTCGCACTATCGGCCTGGAACGCTTCCAGGCAGTCGATGAAGTTGGTTCCGATAACCTGGTCGCCGCCGATACCAATACAGGTCGATTGTCCCATACCGGCCTGAGTCAACGCCCAGATCGCTTCGTAAGTCAGGGTGCCTGAGCGCGAAACAACGCCGACGCCGCCCTTCTTCACAATCGTCCCGGGCATAATGCCGACCTTGGCCTGATCGACCGAGATCAATCCCGGACAATTGGGACCGATCAAACGTACCCCCGCGGCCTTGACCACCGGATAAACTTTCATCATATCATTCGCCGGCACACCCTCGGTAATACAAACGACCGTCTTGATCCCGGCGGCCACCGCTTCGAAAATGGCATCGACCGCGAACGGCGGCGGGACATAGATCACGGACGTATTGGCGCCGGTCTCTTTGACAGCTTCGGCGACCGAGTTGAACACCGGTATTCCGGCAACTTTGGAACCGGCTTTACCCGGCGTTACTCCGGCCACTACGTTGGTGCCGTAGTTTTTCATCTGTTCGGCGTGAAACGAACCATCACGCCCGGTGATTCCCTGAACCACCAACTTGGTCTTTTTATTGATAAAAATCGACATTTTCAATCCCTCGAATGCTTCAGGTTAAGCTACCGTAGTCTCCGCCAACTCGATGGCTTTCTTGACCACGAGATCAAGAGTGTCCTCGGAGGGCAGGTCAATAGACTTCAGAATCCGGGCAGCTTCCTTCTCGTTGGTGCCGGTAAGACGAACCACTACCGGGACCCTGGGTTGGAATTCCTTGAAAGCGGTCACGATACCGTTGGCGACGTCGTCGCAGCGAGTGATACCGCCAAAGATGTTGATCAGGATTGAACGGACATTGGGATCCGATGTGATGATGCGCAAAGCCGTCACCACTTTATTGGGATTGGAAGAACCTCCGATATCGAGGAAGTTGGCCGGATCGCCGCCGTAGCGTTTGACCAGGTCCATCGTGGCCATTGCCAGACCGGCGCCGTTGACCATGCAGCCGATCGTACCATCCAGCTTGACGTACGAAAGGTCTGCTTCGCGAGCCTCGACTTCAGCCGGAATTTCGGCATCCAGGTCACGCATGGCCTCGATGTTCTTCTGTCGATAGAGAGCGTTGTCGTCGATGTTGATCTTGCCGTCGATGGCAATCACATCCGCGGCCGCATTGGTGATAAGCGGATTGATCTCGACCAGCGAGGCATCCACTTTCCAGAACACCTTGTACAGCTTCAGGAGGATATCGGCCGCCTTACGCACCTGACCGATATCGCGATAGAGCTTGAAGGCCAGATCGCGAGCCTGCCAGGCCTGGAGACCCATGATCGGATCGACAGCCAGCTTGAAAATCTTCTCGGGGGTTTTGGCGGCAACTTCTTCAATATCAACACCACCGGCCGGTGAGACCATGATTACCGGGCGTTTGGTGGCACGGTCGAGAATGATACCGACATAAGATTCCGAAATGATATCCTCGGCGGGAGTGACCAGAACTTTCTTGACGGTAAGACCCTTGATATCCATTCCCAGGATGTTCGTGGCCAGCACCTTGGCTGCTTCCGCGTTTTCGGCATACTTGACACCGCCCGCCTTGCCGCGGCCACCGACATGTACCTGCGCCTTAACCATGACCGGCTGGTTAAACCGTTCGGCGATTTCGAAAGCTTCGACCGGAGTAGTGGCGATCTCGCCGGGCGGAACCGGAATACCGGATTCGGCGAAGAGTTGTTTGGCCTGATACTCATGAATCTTCATACGTCGCTTCCCTCATAGCTCTATTTATTCTTTGAATTTTCATTTTTCATGTAATCCCGCGCCAGAGCTTCCAGGCTCTCACGGTTGTTTACTTCCGGATCGTCCAAAACCGCTTCCAGAAGTGCGTCAAGAACGCGACCGACAATCGGTCCCGGCGGTATATCAAACATACGCATAACATCATGGCCGTCCAGAACCAGATCAAGTACGCTCAACGGCGGTTTACGGTCCATTTCCGCTCGAATCGCCGCTTCGAATTCATCGACATCCTCGGTCTTCCCCCCTTTGCCCTGACCGATCACATCGGCTCGACGGAGGTCTAGCAAATCGAAAATCAGGTCGGTACCGACCCGTCGCATGAGGCGGCGCATCCCCTTATCGGTGACGTCGGTGGTAAACATGTGGCGTTCGACCAGCGTTTCAACCTCACGTATGAAATCCCGCGAGTAACGCAAAGCTGTTAGCGCTATGCTCGCAGCTCGAGCTCCCTGATGTTCGTGACCGTAAAAAGTCGCACCGGTATCGGTCAGGCGTTTCGCCTGTGGTTTGCGAATGTCGTGAAACAGGGCGGCCATGCGCAGCCGCAAACGCGGCGGGCAGGCATCGATCGTATGCATAGTATGTTCGAACACATCGTAGGCATGATAGCCGCCCGGCTGGTCGATCCCGACACAGGCCTCGAGCGCGGGGAGAATTTCCTTGAGCAATCCCGTGGTTTGCATCAGGCGAAAACCATGCGACGGTTGCCCGGATAGTGTCAACAGCTTGTTCAATTCCTCGGCAATGCGCTCGGAGGATACGGTTTTGATAAGCGCCGCATTATCACGAATAGCCTCGAACGTCTTCGGTTCGATCATGAATTCAAAACGCGCCGCAAACTGAATCGCACGCAGCATACGCAGCGGATCATCCTTGAAACTCCCCGGATAAACAGTGCGTATTATTCTCTTCTCAATATCGGTACGTCCGTCGTACGGATCGATGACATCGTGGTCGTCCAGCGCCATGGCAATGGCGTTCATGGTGAAATCGCGGCGAGCGAGGTCATCTTCGACCTTGAGACTCGGATCGAAATTAACATTGAAATCTTTGTGTCCCCAGCCGGTCGAATACTCTCGACGCGGCAAAGCGATATCGATCGTCACCGGTCGCTCATCGATATACCGGGTGAATTTTATGACACCGAAACTGCGTCCGACCAGGTCGACACGTCCGTGACGTTTGAGAATCCGCGCCAGGTCATCGTAAGTGATCCCGGTTACCAGGTAGTCGGTATCTTTCGATATCACCGGGCGGTGCATCAGCCGATCGCGAACCGTTCCTCCCACCTCGTAGATACGACCACGTTCGAGTATGTCTGAAACCGTCTCGTCCGACAACTTACACATTCCTCAGTCCGGAACAATCCGCGTTCCGGCCTCACCGTGGACGGAATCGCGGGCATGGTTAAACGATGTAATCGTTACCAGTTTCCCGCCCTCTTCAATGAACTTGATCGCGGCCTGAATCTTGGGGCCCATGGAACCGGGCGGGAAATGCCCCTCATTCAGATAAGTCCGTGCCTGCGACAAGGTAATCGCACCAAGCGTCTTTTGACTGGGCTTGCCGAAATCGAGCGATACTGCATCCACCGAGGTTAGAATAGACAACACTCCGGCATCGATTTCCTTACCGATCACCGCCGAAGCAAGGTCCTTGTCGATCACGGCGTCCATACCCTCGTAATTACCGTGTTCGTCGATATAAACCGGGATACCGCCACCGCCGCCGGCAATGACAATCGTCCCCGACTCGACCAGTCTGGCAATCGTTGCGGCCTCGACCGAGCCATAAGGCATCGGTGACGGTACTACGCGTCGATAGCCGCGATCACTGTCTTTCTTCATCTGCCAGCCGCGCTCGGACATCATCCGTTCGGCTGTTTCTTCGTCGTAAAATTGCCCGATATACTTGGTCGGATTCTCGACTGCCGGATCGTCGGGACGAACCAGCATTTGTGTTATGATCGTTACGACCGGTCGATCTATCCCCTCGGCACGCAGCCGATTTTGCAGGGATTGCTCGATCATGTACCCCATCCCTCCTTCGGTGTCGGCGACACAGACGCCGAGCGGAAGAATCGGGGTGCGACCGGCGGCCAGTTCGATGCGCAGGAGGGCATTGCCTACCTGCGGGCCGTTGCCGTGACTCACGACCAGGTTGAATCCTTCGCGAGCCAGTTCGACAATACCATCCAGCGAGCGCCGGGTATTAGCGAACTGATTGGCGATAGTATCTTCCTGCCCGGGGTGGGTAATGGCATTACCACCCAAGGCAATGACCGCTGTTTTCTTTTCCGGCATAGAGTATCTCTGCGTGTACCAGAAGGGCTCAAAGGCGGCGGGTCGCCCCGCAAGAGGCGACCCGTCTCTCCGTCTATCTTACTTCTTGGCTGACTTCTTTCCTTTGCCCTTAACGAAATCCGTCAGAACAGTCGTCAGATCGGGTTCACCGATTTCCTGCAGGCTGTAGTTAATCCGAACGGTCGGATGCTTGATCTTGATCACGCGCGTCAGATCGATCGGCGTAGCGATCACGACCAGGTCACACTTGGTGCGATTGATCGTGGTCTCCAGATCCTTGACCTGCTGAGTACCGTAACCCATAGCCGGCAGCAGAGTGCCGATTTCCGGGTACTTCTCGAAGGTCTTGGTGATCGACTTGACCGTGTAAGGCCGTGGATCGACCAGTTCGGCCGCACCGAACTTCTCGGCCGCCACGACACCGGCGCCGTAAGGCATCTCGCCGTGGGTGAGAGTCGGACCGTCTTCGACCACGAGCACTTTTTTACCGCGGATTTTGCCCGAATTGTCGGCGGACAACGGCGAGGCCGCGTCGATCACGATCGCGTTCGGGTTGTAAGCAGCAATGTTGGCTCGGACTTCTGCAATCCCTTCCGGATCAGCCGAATCGATCTTGTTCATGACGATCACGTCGGCCAGAAGCAGGTTGTTCTGTCCGGGGTAGTAAGTAAGCTCGTGACCTGGACGATGCGGGTCAACCACGGTGATCTGCAGATCGGCCGCATAGAACGACATGTCGTTGTTGCCGCCGTCCCAGAGAATAATATCGGCTTCTTTTTCCGCCTCGCGGAGAATCATCTCGTAGTCCACACCGGCATAAACCACGACACCGCTCATGATGTGCGGCTCGTACTCTTCGCGCTCTTCGATCGTACACTTGTGCTTATCCAGATCAGAGAGCTTGGCGAAACGCTGACAGGCCTGCTTGGCCAGATCACCGTACGGCATGGGATGACGAATCGCAACGACCTTCTTACCGAGCTTCTGCAAAACTTCGGCTACCTTGCGGGTAGTCTGCGACTTGCCGCAGCCGGTACGAATCGCACAAACCGCCACAACCGGCTTGGTCGATTTGATCATGGTCGGGGCGCCGCCCTCAAGCGAGAACCGGGCGCCGGCGGAGGTAACATAAGCCGCCCGTTCCATCAAATACTGGTACGGAACATCGGAATACGAGAAAATGACTTCGTCAATCTTGTGCTTCGCGATCAGCTTCAGCAACTCGGCTTCATCGTAAATCGGAATACCCTTCGGGTACAGCTTGCCGGCCAGTGAAGCCGGGTACTTGCGACCGAAGATATCCGGGATCTGGGTCGCCGTAAAAGCTACGACCTCGACCGAATCATTGTCGCGATAAAGACAGTTGAAATTATGGAAGTCGCGGCCGGCCGCGCCCATGATAATCACTTTTTTTCTGTTCTTAGCCATATCAAACTCCAATCAGTGTTCTGTTATTTCGTAACACGCTTGCTTCATCCTGCGAAACGCGCCGGGATTAACTCAAACACAGATCGTGCATTCTCAAAGCTGCTTTCATAAAGGTTAAGTCTGAATTATTTCCTACTGGTTGTCGATTTGCGCCCGCTGAAGCGTACCGCTGTAATCGACGTAAACTGATTTCCACTCGCTGAACACATCCAGGGCCGCTTCGGAGGCTTCGCGATGACCGTTGCCGGTCTCCTTGGTTCCCCCGAACGGCAGATGGGTTTCCGCACCGATGGTCGGAGCATTTACATAGAAAATGCCGGTGTAGACATCACGCATCGCCCGGAACGCCTTATTGACGTCTTGGGTGAAAATCGAAGCCGACAAACCGTAAGTGGTGTCGTTGGCCATCTCGATTGCGTTATCCAGACCGTTACAAACGGCGATACTCAGCACCGGACCAAAAATCTCTTCCTTCCAGATCCGCATGTTCTGGGTAACACCGGTAAACACGGTCGGCTGCGTGAAGAAGCCCTTGTCGTAGATGCCGCCGGTCAGTTTCTCACCGCCGGTTGCCAGCTTGGCTCCATCCTTCTTACCTATCTCGATGTATGAGAGCACCGTATCCTGTTGCGCCTGATTGATGCTCGGTCCCATATCGACCGAAGTGTCGAGACCATTGCCGACCTTCAGCTTCGAGGCCCGCTCGACAATCATCTTCGTGAATTTCTCGACGACATCCTTATGACATACGATACGGCTGGTGGCCGTGCAGCGCTGACCGGTTGTGCCGAAAGCACCCCACAGCGCACCGTCGACAGCCAGTTCGAGATCGGCATCGTCCATAACGATCTGAACGTTCTTGCCGCCCATTTCCAGCGAACAATGCTTGAACTCAGGTGCACAAGCCTCGGAAATGTGACGACCAATCTCAGTCGAACCGGTGAACGAGACCACCTTCACATGCGGATTCTTGATCAACGGATCACCCAGAGCGGCACCGCTGCCGGTAACCATATTGACCACCCCGGCCGGGATACCTTCTTCTTCACAAACCTTGATCAGATTGACCACGGAGAGCGGTGTCTCAGTCGCCGGTTTGATAACGATCGTGTTGCCGCAAATCAGGGCGGGCATCATCTTCCAGCTCGGAATCGCCATCGGGAAATTCCAGGGGGTAATGAACGAGCATACTCCCAGCGGCTGACGGACAGTCATACAAAACTTGCTGTCCATCTCGGACGGAGTGGTCATGCCGAACAAACGGCGGCCTTCTCCGGCCATGTAGAAAGTCATGTCGATAGCTTCCTGCGTATCGCCGCGAGTCTCTTTGATGACTTTCCCCATCTCGCGGGTCATATCCTGCGAGAACTGCTCTTTCCCGGCGAGCAGACGCTGTGCGATCTTGTATAAAATCTCGCCCCGTTTTGGAGCCGGCACCAGACGCCATTTCTTGTAGGCTTCGGCGGCCGCTTCGATGGCTTTATTAACGTCATCGGCGTTGGATTTCTGGAAAATTCCAACG
The DNA here is from genome assembly GCA_035380245.1 of Candidatus Zixiibacteriota bacterium. NCBI lineage: Bacteria > Pseudomonadati > Candidatus Zixiibacteriota > Candidatus Zixiibacteriota bacterium. The sequence continues at coordinate 697,375 of DAOSXA010000002.1, forward strand.
ACCTCATCAGTGTTGGCCGGATTGAGATTCTCGTAGGTCTTGCCTGACGAGGATTCAATCCACTTTCCGTTTATGAAGTTCTTATATACTTTTGGATTGCTCATGAGATACTCCCGTAAATCCATACATTTCCACAACTTCGCATTCGCGGTCCACGTTTGTGAATTTATTCACACCCGCCGAGCGCAATCCGTAAATATAGGCCTTATAATATCAATGTCAACCGCTTTCAGAGTCTGTTTTCTTAAGTTTTTAACGTTGAGACACAACAAGTTAGGCCGCCACGGAATTACCCTGTGCACAATCTGAAATGGCCCTCAACGATCGTTCGTAAAATCGTCCGGTGCGCTTGACACCTCCGACACCAGGTTCAAATACCGTAATTAGTTAATTTATTTGGCGAACTGATACATTCGTACGTTAATAGTTAAAAGGACACACGAATACCATGTTTGCCGCAGTAGCCCTTGCATCCCTGTTGACACTACCGATCTGGCCGGTCAATCCGGTCAAGCAGGATACAGCTGCCTTCCTTGCCATGGAAGTCACCACCGGTATCATTGCCCCCAACGGCATCTCCGCTACCAGCGGCAATTTATCCACCAAGCTCGAAATGCTGATAGCTCATCCCTTTCTCATCCGCGCTGAGGTGGATTACAGTATCGGATCAGTCATGGCCAACCGGATTCCATCGGGGATCATTCACGGCCCGACTTATGGCGTGCAACTTGTCTACTATCGCGGAACGAATCGTATGACTGGTACGGTCGCACTTGGACCGGTTATAACCACCGGCATGTTCCGCCTTTCCTCCGCCGCCGCCGATTCCCTGGCTACCAATTACAATATAAACGATCTTTCGATACGGCCTGCCATCGGCTATCGAGCGACTTTCGGTTTGCGTATCAGACGTACTTTCGTGATCGAAGTATCACTCACTTCGATGCTGACTGATTTCGTCTATCGCGAGGATTTGAGTCCCGGTCGTTATACAGAAATTACTCAGGAAGAACGACAGAACGATTTCCGGGTATCATTCGGATTTATCTTCGATATCAAACGCTTCGAACACCACTGATGATCTTGCGAAGAATTCAACCGTGTTGGTGATATCCCACCAGTGGACGACGGGGGGCTGGAGACATTCTTCGTGCCACGAGCAGGTCAGAATCCCTGGTCCGCCGAAGGCGGATCGCGAAGCGAGGTTCTGACTGTTTCGTGGGCGGCAGACGTCCCGTCTGCCCCTGCAGCAGCACACCCCGGAGAACGTCTTTCCCACGAAAAGAGATTGTTGACAAACCTCTTTTGCGGCGGAGACAAGCCCCACCGCTACGCGTTAAAGAATTCTAACCTCGCGCAGCGGGCGGCCTTGTGTCGCCCGCATTACAGTTGTGTTTTGCTGAATATCCAAATGTATGACTTTTTCAACAGTGGGTCGGGGTGGTCCCGACATATAGCGGGTCCGTCTTCGAACCCGGCCGATGAACGCCCGTAGCTTTCCTTCCGAGCAGCCCTACAACGTCAGGACCGCAGGGGTCATGACCTACGATTGCCCCAGATAGCGGGCGAGGAACTCCTTGCGGAACTGCGCAAAACGGCCCTCCTCAATTGCCGCTCGGATATTCCGCATCAGATTCTGGAAGAAATATGTTGAATGATAAGACGCCAGCACCATGCCGGTGATCTCCGACTGGTTATACAGATGCCGGATATAGGCCCTGCTGTAGCGTTGGCATACCTTGCAATCGCAATTGGGATCGAGTGGTTTGGAGTCATCGGCAAAATCGGCATTGCGATAGGTGATCGGCCCCTCGGAAGTAAACACATTTCCGGTGCGGGCGTTGCGTGTCGGCAGTACACAGTCGAACATGTCGATCCCATATGAAACAGCCATGAGGATGTCTTCGGGATATCCCACACCCATGAGATAGCGCGGCTTGTCCGAGGGAAGAAACTGGATCGTGTGCGCCAGTGCTTCCTCCATCTCGGTCTTGCTCTCCCCCACCGACAGACCGCCCACGGCGTTGCCGGGGAAATCCAGCGAGACAATCTGCTCGGCCGAGATCGAGCGCAGATCGTTATAGGTCGATCCCTGGACGATTCCAAATAAATGTTGACGATGAGCCTGCGCCGCGGACAAAGCCTCATGTTCGGCCTGGCAGCGCTTGGCCCAGTCGAATGTCTTGCGCACACCGTCGGCGGCCAGCTCGCGGTCGGCTGGATACGGCACGCACCAATCGAAAGCCATGATGATATCGGCGCCGATATCGTGCTCGATCTGCATCACTCGCTCCGGCGTGAACATGTGCTTGCTGCCGTCGTGATGCGAACGGAACTGCACGCCGTCTTCGGTGATTTTGACGTTCTCCTTCATGGAGAAGACCTGATAGCCGCCGGAGTCGGTCAGGGTCGGTTTATGCCAGGCGTTAAACGAGGCCAGCCCGCCCTGTGATTTGATTATCTCGGTTCCGGGTCGCAGATAGAGATGGTAGGTGTTGCCGAGGATAATCTCCGCTCCGCATTCCTCCAGGTCGCCCGAGGTTAGGGCTTTGACCGCACCGGAGGTGCCGACCGGCATGAACGCCGGCGTCTGAAATGTGCCGTGCTCGACGGAGACCTCGCCGCGCCGGGCGGCGCCGTCGGTTGTCTTAGGCTTGTATATCATCTCACTCATGGTGGTGGAAGATAGTCGGTAGAACAGCGACTGGCAACTAAACTGTTCTGGAAGCTAAATTCTCATGTTGCCAGGATCCGGCAAATGCCGCTCGCACAAGGAGCGGAAACGATCAATGTCCTCACATGGCACTACTCGTGGTGGTAACGTGGGCGTTTTCAGTTCTTGCCTGAACTCTTCGCAAGAAATCAGCCTACCCACAAAGCGATCGTCCGGCGCATGTTTCAACAAAGCCATGAACTTTTTGTCCTCTGTCACCAAATAGTCGCAGTATTTCAGGTAAGGAAGACGCTGGATGTCCATTTGGTCTCCGAGTTTGACCTTCCGCCCGCACGATGCCGCAGACCTCACCAATGCGATATTGCCTGCAAGATAATCCGCGATCGCTTCGTTAGTTGTGAGCGATAAATCGGTGGCCGGGAATGCGACGTTCCACTCTGTCGACAGCGATTCCAACCTCCGAATGGTCTGTTGCTCGTCGGAGTGCGCAATTCCCTCAATCCCGTATTTTACGTCAATGATCGACAGGCTATGCGAAACCAGATCAATCGCCTTACTGTGACATTCCGCCCTTCCTTGCCAACAATCTGCCAAGAACGAGATCCCTCCCTCTATCTCAAGCAGAAGTCCCATGCCCCTCCTGTCAAAGGCAAGGGACTTGAGACGCGAAAAGACAAGTGATTCCTCGTCATACGATGCGGCGCTAAATAGCCTCAGCAACTCCATGTCGATGATCAACCGTACATTCGGCAAGAGCAATTGAGTGTCAGATAGCGTTGACAGTTCCATTGCAAAACGAACGATCTCTGTCAGCTTAGTCGCATTCCCTGCATGCAAACCACCGACCATCTCTTCTATGTCAGTTATTGACATACAGCATCGGACTCTGTCCTTTGCGTCCATAACAGCGAGCTTCACGTCACAGGCACTGTAAGAAAGCGCGAGTTCCTCCCACGCACAATTGTCAAACGCAAAGTGAAGCACGTCCCGTCCCCCTTACCCCACGATCAGGTCCAACGCCTCCGACAAGGATGTCACACCGGTAAGATCAAGAGAACGGTCGGTCAGTTGTTCAAGATTAGATTTCGGCAGAATGATCCGCGTGAAACCCAACTTGGCCGCCTCTTTGACGCGCCGGTCGATCATCGACACCCCGCGCACCTCGCCGGACAAACCGACCTCACCGACCACCGCCAGTTTGGGATCGAGCGAACGATTCAGATGCGACGAAGTGATCGCGGTCAGAATCGGCAGGTCAACGGCCGGTTCAGAGAGCTTGAGTCCGCCCGCCACCGAGACGAACACGTCATTTTGAGACATCGGATAGCCGCATCGTTTTTCGAGAATGGCCAGCAACAGGGCGAGGCGTTTGTTGTCGAGTCCACCCGCCACCCGCTGTGGTGTGCCGTAGTTGGCGGGCGATACGAGCGCCTGCACCTCGACGAGGATCGGCCGGTTGCCCTCGCAAATCGGTGTTACCACCGACCCGGTGCGCTCCCCCGACTCATGGCCGGACAAGAACAACGATGAAGGATCGGTCACCTCGATCAGTCCCGAGGCAGCCATTTCGAACAGACCTATTTCGGCAATCGAACCGAAGCGGTTCTTGGTTGCCCGCAGCATGCGATACATCTGCGAGGAATCCCCCTCGAAATAAATAACCGTGTCGACCATGTGTTCGAGCACTTTGGGACCGGCCACCAGACCATCCTTGGTCACATGCCCGATCAGGAACAGAGCGATGTTATTCGCCTTGGCATGGCCGATCAGGCGATTGGCGCATTCACGCACCTGCGCCACTGTGCCGGGCGGTGAATCGAACAGACCGGACGAAAGCGTCTGAACCGAGTCGACCATGACCACCGCGAAATCCTGCTGCTCGAAAACGTCAATCATCTCCTCCAGCGAGGTGGAGTTCATCACCGTCACCCGGTCACCGTCGACGCCGAGTCGTTCCGCTCGCAACTTCACCTGCGGCAACGATTCCTCCCCGGTCACATAGAGCACCGGGAGATTCTGTCGCGAATAAGCATCGGCCGCCTGAAGCACGATCGTCGATTTTCCGATCCCCGGTTCACCCGCCAGCAACACCGTCATGCCGGGCAACAACTGCCCGCCCAACACCCGGTCGAACTCCTCGATACCACAACGATATCCCGAAGCAGACTCGAAACCAATCTCAGGAATCGTGCTCGTTTGTGCTTTCTGCGAGGGACCGGAGGCAGTCTTGCGAACGGGGATACGTTCCTCGATCAGGGTATTCCAGGCACCGCACTCGCGGCACTGGCCCTGCCAGCGGGGATGCTGCGCGCCGCATTGGGAACAATAATAGGCTGTTTTGATTTTCTTCGGGGCGGCCATCAGCCCACCTGGATCGGACCGACCGAACTGCCGGCAATGAACTGCCGGACTACCGGGTCGTCGGTCTCTTTGATCTGCTGCGGGCTGCCGTCGATTTGAACCTTCCCCTGATAAAGCATGACGATACGGTCGGCTATCTTGAATGCCGATTTCATATCGTGCGTAACCGCCACCGAAGTGACATGGAGCTTTTCGTTGAGGGTAACAATCAGATCGTTGATCATATCGGAAGTAATCGGATCGAGCCCGGTGGTCGGCTCGTCGTACAAGAGCACTCCCGGTTCTCCCGCTATCGCTCGCGCCATCCCGACACGTTTGCGCATACCACCCGATAATTCCGAAGGATACTTTTGTCTGGCATGAGACAGGCCGACCACTTCGAGACATTGCTCGACAATCTGAGCAACTTCCTCATGAGTATGCCGATGAGCTTCGACCAAACCAATCCCGACATTTTCTTCAACCGTCATCGAGTCGAACAACGCCGCCGACTGGAACAACATTCCGAACCGACGACGAAATTCGGCCAGTTCGCGTCCCTTGAAACCAGCGATGTCCTGGCCGTCGAACCGGACCGTCCCCTCGTCCGGCTCGATCAGCCTGATCAGATGCTTCAGTAAAACCGATTTACCGCAACCGGACTGGCCGATAATCACGATCGACTCTCCCGGCGTGATACTCAGATCGATACCGCGTAATACCTCCTGCGGTCCGAAACTTTTGTGCACGCCAACTATGTCGATTAACGATTCAGCCATAGTCTATATCCGGAACAGAATAACGGCAAAAATGAAATTAAGAATCAGAATCATCACGGTTGAAATTACCACCGAAGTGGTCGTCGCGCGACCGACACCCTGTGCGCCGCCGTTCGTGTTAAAACCTTCGTAGCAACCGACCACACCAATCGTGAGACCGAACACCGCCGCTTTGATCAGACCGTTGATAAAGTCGCCCATTTTGAACGATGATTTGAATCCGTTCATGAACATCTCAACCGAGACATCGACCCCGATCACGGAAACAATCAGGCCGCCTATGACAGCGATGAAATTAGCGAACACCACCAGGAACGGGACCATCAGCACACAAGCCAGCACTCGCGGCATGACCAGATAGCGCACCGGGTTGATTCCCATCGATTCGAGAGCGTCGATCTGTTCGGTAACGCGCATCGTGCCCAACTCAGCCGTTACCCCGGCTCCCACTCGCCCGGCGAATACGATCGCCGACAGCACCGGAGCCAGTTCGATCACGACAGCCTTGCCGACCGCCTGCCCCAGGTAACGCAAAGGAGCCCCGATAAACTTGAACTGATAAGCTGCCTGCCAGGCAGCCACCGCCCCGACGAAAATCGCGATGATCACGATTACCGGCAACGACTGCACTCCCAGCAGATAAACCTGGTTCACGAAAAGTCGGAACGACCGAAAGAGATCTTTTAACGAGACGATAAAACGTCCGAGGAGAAGGAAAATACCTCCGAGCTTGGTAATAAACTCAACTCCGCGTCGTCCCAGTATGGCCAGTCCTGATTCCATCCATTCCTCAGAAGGGTTCATCGGTCGGTTCCACCGGTTCCGCATCCGGCGGTAGTTCCGGCGAGCGGTAAGCTAGATTCTCGAATCGAGCGTAATCTTTCACGAACGCCAGATGCACCGTACCGGTCGGACCGTTACGTTGCTTGGCAACAATTATCTCAGCCTTACCCTCAACCTCAAGAAATTTAGGATCGGTTTTTTCCAAATGCGAGTAATAATACTCAGGACGATAGACGAACATCACCACGTCGGCGTCCTGTTCGATGGCGCCCGATTCACGAAGGTCGGAGAGTTGCGGCTTTTTCCCCTCGCGCTGTTCCACCTGGCGCGAAAGCTGCGAACAGGCGACCACCGGCACTTCGAGTTCCATGGCCAATTGCTTGAGGTTGCGCGAAAGTGAAGCAATCTCCTGCTGGCGGTTTTCATAACGACCCGAACCGGACATCATCTGAATATAGTCAACCACGATCAGGTCGATACCCAACTGCCCTTTCAGCCGTCGCGCTTTGGCTTTCATCGCCAGCGGCGTCAGTCCGGGTGTATCGTCGATGTATATCTGTGCCTCGGAGAGCACTCCGGCATTGGTGAGCTGCTGCATTTCATCATCGTTCACCCGGCCGGATCGAAGCTTTTGTTGTGAGACTCGGGCACGACCGCACAGCATGCGCATGGCGAGAGCGGCAGCAGACATTTCAACCGAAAACACACAAACCTTCTTCTTCTTCTCCATCGCCACATGCTCGGCGATATTCATCACGAAGGCCGACTTACCCATTGAGGGCCGCCCGGCTACGATGACCAGTTCGCCCTTATGCAGCCCGTTGGTCATCACATCGAGTTGTTCGAATCCGGTCGTGGTTCCATCCGCGGCCCCGCCGCCGGCACGCAATTCCTCGATATGTTGAAACGTCGGCGGCATTAGCTCGCCCAGTGAAACGAATCCCTGTCTCATTCGGGTTTGAGCGATATCAAAAATCGTCGACTCGGCTTTATCCAGCAATTCCGAAACATCGTCCTGCATGTTGTAGGCCGACTCGATAATCGATTCGGACGACGAAATCAGGTTGCGCAGAATCGACTTGTCCAGAACGATCCGGGCATGAGCTTCAACGTTGGCGGTGGATGCGACCGACTCGATCAGGTCGGCCAGATAAACACGCCCGCCTGCTTTCTGGAGATCGTTGTTGCGATTGAGCCAGTCGGCCACGGTGGTGATGTCGCACGGCTCGTTGCGGTCGTAGAGATCGAGAATTGCCCGGAAGATTGTCCGATGTTTCGGAGAATGAAAATGGCGCTCGTTGTCAATAACCTCAAGAACCTTGTGAAGCGCCTCCTGGCTGCGCAGGATTGAGCCTAAAACCGCCTGTTCCGCTTCGAGTGATTGCGGCTCCTTGAGACGGGCATCGGCATCGGCCGTTTTGGAACGGTAAGCCATCTATATCAACCCACCTGTTCGTCGTATCGTTGGCGCAGAAGCTGGACATCTTCCCAGGTCCCGCGCTTGAAGGCCGGATTACGAAGTAGCGCCGCCGGATGGTAAGTGACCAGCATCGGCACTCCCTCGTACTCGTGCCAGCGACCGCGAAGTTTCCCCAGGGGAGTCTTGGTATCAAGCATCGCCTGGGCGGCAATTCGTCCCAGGGCACAAATCAATTTTGGCTGAATCAATGCTACCTGTTCCTTGAGATAGGGAAAACATTGCGCCATCTCATCCGGCTGAGGATCGCGGTTGCCCGGCGGGCGGCATTTGAGAATGTTGGCAATGTAAATCTGGGTTCGATCGAACTTGATCGCCGCCAGGATCTTGTCCAGCAATTGCCCGGCTCGACCGACAAAAGGTTCACCCAGACGGTCTTCATCAGCTCCCGGTGCTTCCCCCACGAACATCACCTCGGCTTTGGGATTCCCCGCACCGTAAACGAATTTATTGCGAGTCTGGCCCAGGGGACATTTCTGACAATTGCAAATCGCCTCGTAATGCTCCTCGAGTGAGTCGAACTGCGGTTCCGTGTGGGTCGGTTCCGGTTCACCGAACAACGAGCCGCTGTACTCCGCCGGTGCGGCAGGAGATGACGCCGACAGCGCTTCCTCGACCGAGGCGATGCGACTGGACATCTGTTCACTCGAGGTCGCTGCGGTGTTCAGAATCACTTCGGGCATACCCATCTCGACCTGAGCCGTCAGGGCACGCCGGATCATATTGTAGAGATCGGTCGGTTTGTCGTTTGCCATATCACTTTCCGTGTGAGACTAAGCTGAATACTACAACAATCTCGCTACAGAGTCAATTAGCTTGCAAGCCAGATCGTCCTTGGTCATAAGCGGCCAGATTTCCGGTTTCTTGTCGTGAACGATAATCGTTACCTGGTTGGTATCGCTGTCGAAGCCGGTTTCGGTTCCGACCCTGTTGACGATTATCATATCGAGTTTCTTATCGGTCAGTTTCCTGCGGGCATGCTCCAGGGCATGATCGGTTTCAAGGGCAAAGCCAACGATCAGTTTCCCCTTGCGGTCTTTCATCGTGAGTGACTTGAGGATATCGACTGTCGGGGTCAGATCGAGCGTTAAAGGTTTATTTCCCTTTTTTAGCTTCTTGTCGGCTGTTTTGGTCGGTTGGTAATCGGCCGGGGCCGCGGCCATGATCAAACCATCAGCCGTCGGGAGAGCTTTTTTCACGGCCTCCCTGAGTTCATCGGTAGTTCCGATTTTCACCACTTCGCATCCGACGGGCAACGGCTGCGCGGTCGGTCCGGTGATGAGCGTCACCTCCGCGCCGGACGAGATAGCGGCACGCGCCAGTGCATAGCCCATTTTCCCCGAGGAATGATTCGAAATAAAGCGCACCGGGTCGATCGGTTCACGCGTCGGACCGGCGGTTATTACCAGTCGTTTACCGATCAGGGCTTTTTTTTTTGACGTGCCGAGCAGAGCCACCGCTGTGTCGAAAATTTCCTCCGGCTCGACCATCCGTCCTACCCCCGATGACTCACAGGCCATTGCCCCTTCGTCGGGACCAACGAAGCTGCAACCGACATCCTCCAACGTCTCGATGTTCCGTTGCGTTACCGGGTTGTGCCACATCTTGGGATTCATAGCGGGAGCAACGAGGATCGGCGCTCCGGCGGCACACACCACCGTGGTTAGCAGGTCATCGGAGATACCGTTGGCGGTTTTGCCCAGGAAGTTGGCTGTGGCGGGAGCGATGATGATCAAATCGGTGTTCTGAGCGAGATCAATATGGCGTGTTGCCACGAACTCATGGTCGGGAAACAATTCGGTACTCACCGGATGTCCTGAGACGGTCTCAAGAGTAAGGGGGGTAATGAATTTACAGGCCGCAGCAGTCATTACCACGCGTACTTCGGCCCCCTCACGGACCAGCATCCGAACCAGATACGGCACCTTGTAGCAGGCAATACCACCGGTCAGACCGACCGTGATTCTTTTCCCCTGCAGCATCATAGCATCAGTTGACGTGGATGTTTGTTTTGCTTTCGGCATCGCTGAGTTCTTCGGTCGGGAAGTCATCATAACCACCGAAAACAACCGATGATGCCACCAGCTTGACCTGTTCCGAAGTCACTACACTGTCGCCCAGAATAGAGACTCGTTCCAGAATCGCCTCGAACTCTTCATCGTCGATCAAGCCCAAATTAAGAAGCTTCAGCAACATTCCCTGAGCCTCGACGGTCATGTGCACGCGCTCCGCCTCGGTCAGGATGCGTATGGATACCGGATTTTGCGGAAAGTCACGATACAACTCCTCAGGGGCAATCTCCAGACGATTCAACAACCATTGATAAGCTGATGATATTTCGTGATCGGAATAGCCCAGGGTTCGTAGTGTGCTCGAAAAATCCTCTGTATCGGGAAGGCGGTCTCGCGACTCGCGCATATAGTCCATCAAATATATAACAATCTCAAGTATTCTATCTGTCATTCTCATTCCTTACCAACAGGTATACACGGTCAAAATAACCTTCTCCCCTGATCCGAGCAAGGATTATTGTGTTGCGGGGTATTCTCGCGATAGAAGCTGTTGACCTGAAGCCGGTTAGAGACAGAACGGCGGAGCCTGTCGGCTCCGCCGCCGTAGAAATGTCTGTCTGCTGTAATACTCAGGGGCAGGCCTGCAGCTCCGGCCCCGAGCCGAACATGAAAGTCACCAGCATAACCAAGTCTGATATAGTCGCGGGCGTCCCGTCGACATCGATGTCTGTGTTGAGCATGCAAGTCGGAGCCGGACCGCCGCCGAACATGAAGCTGGTCAGATAGACCAGATCCGTAATGTCCGGACCATCCCCCGACTCATTAGCATCACCGCGAAGCCGGCAACAACAGGCGTCTCCTTCACCGTCGCCGTCGGAGTCGACCTGATCGACGTTGGCCACGTCCGGGCAATTGTCGCACACATCTCCCAAGCCGTCCTCATCCTCATCCGCTTGGTCAGGGTTGTACCAGTTGAGACAGTTGTCCCCGTAGAACATCCAGTTTTCGCATGACTCAGCATCATAGTCGCAAACCCCGTCGTTGTCGTAATCGGGAGCAGCACATTCCACGAATGTGTAGCAATAGGGACCTCCCCATGAAGGCACATATCGCAGTTGCTCCGGGGCATTATCGCCATCTGCATAAGACCACAACCATGATCCCGATCGAGGAATCCAGCAGGAATCAATACAAAGTGTTTTTCCGATATTGTCCTGCTGATACGGGGCATACACGGTCAGAGGGAAGGAGATGTATTGCAGACCATCCGGAATGCCGTTGCCGTCTCTCTTCGTACTCGAACCGAACATAGTCATACCCGACCACCCCATTGTGTCAGTGCCTATGAAGCGGAGCATGTGAATAAAGTCGAAATCCAAGTCCTCCTGGGGACCCGAGAAATCTATGCTCTCTATGTATAGACTGTCCGGGGTGTAGACTCTGAATCCCACATTGATGTTGGAGAGCTCCTCAACTTCGAGGGTTGCCCTAATTTCGAAGTGGAGCCAACTTGTCCGATAGCAAATCCAATCGGTTGGATGGATAATGCAACCATCATCTACTACGCTCACCGAGCCCACCTGTTGCGCCTCACATACTTCTTGGGGATCGCAGTTGAGAGGCGCGCCTCCGCGAAAGAGATATGCGGACAGATAATCGAGGTCGCCGGCGTCAATCCCAGCGCAACCGTCAAGGTCCATTACCGTTGTATCCGCGGGCGCCGGTCCATTGGAAAACATCCAGGTAGCCATATAGACGAGGTCATTGACATAAGGCCCGGTGCCGTCCCCGTTGACGTCGCCGCATATCGTGGTCTGACTCCAGACACTCGTGCCCAGTAAGGCACAGATCAACGCTGTTAGCAGAATTCCCGTTCTCTTCGTCATATGATGTCCTCCCGGCCTGCTTGTTGACTTTCGAGCACTCCGATCTCTTCAGGACTACGAGTCGGACGCCCACCGCATGTCTCTGTTGTACATAAAATAATAACTAATATGTATAACTGTGTCAACGTTTTTGATATGTTAGCACAAAGGCCGACGGTTTGTACTGCCGGCCTTTTCCGTATCCGAAAGCTCTGTAATGCTAGTGTTTGAAATGCCGCACCGAGGTAAATACCATCGCCGCGCCGGCCTTGTCGGCCGCCTCGATCGCCTGTTCGTCTCCCTTCGAGCCGCCCGGCTGAATGATCGCCGTAACACCGGCATCAGTACCGACTTCGACTCCATCCGGCATCGGGAAAAACGCATCGGAGGCCATCACCGCCCCTTTGGCGCGGTCACCGGCCCGCTTGACCGCCATGAAACCGGAATCGACTCGCGAGGTCTGCCCCATCCCGATCCCCACCGTAGCCGTCCCTTTAGCCAGGACAATCGCATTCGATTTGGTGTGCTTGACCACCTTCCAGGCAAACAGCATCGACTTGATCTCTTCCGGCGTCGGCTCGCGTTTAGTCACAACCTTGAGTGAAGACTCGAGGGTGGCGAGGTCATCGGCCGTCTGAACCAGGAGACCGCCGCGAAGGTACTTGAGAACTGTCTTGGCCTTTGATTTCCCCCCGGCGATTCCCGGCAGGGCCATCAGTCGCCGCGCCTTCTTGCGCTTGAGCAGCTTGAGCGCCTCGGGCGCAAACGACGGAGCCAGAATGCACTCTACGAAGAGGGTCTCGTGCAACAGCTTGGCAGTCTCCATATCGACCTCTTTGTTCAGGCCGATAATCGAGCCGAATGCTGAAAGTGGATCGGAATCAAAGGCCGCCTGGTAGGCCTCGGCCAACGTCTTGCCGGTAGCCGCCCCACAGGGATTGGCATGCTTGATTACGGCTGCGAACGGCTCCTCGAAATCGAGCAACATGTCGAGGGTGGCGTCCATATCACCGTAGTTGTTGTACGAAAGTTCCTTGCCGGACAAAATCTCACCATCGAGCAAGCTGGCAATTTTGTTGCCGTCGGCCGAATAGACCGCCGCCTGCTGGTGGGGATTCTCACCGTAGCGCAGTTTATCGCGATACGAGAAGCTCAGGTTCATTTTCTTCGGGAACAACGCTCCTTCGTCTTCTTTCCCCTGATGGAAATAGGCCACGATTGCCGCGTCGTAATCGGCAGTAAGACCGAACGCCTTCCCGGCGCACTCGCGACGGAACTCCAGATCGGTGGCGCCGTCGTTGGTTTTCATTTGTTCGATTAATTTATCATAGTCGGAGGGATCCACCACCACCGTTACCGATTCGTGATTCTTGGCTGAGGCCCGAATCATGGTCGGACCACCGATATCGATATTCTCGATTATCTCATCGTGGTCGGCATCGGGGCGGGCCACGGTCTCTTTGAACGGATAGAGGTTGACTATAACCAGATCGATAGAGCGATAGTCTAACTCGCTCATTTGCTGGATATCCTCATCATTGTCGCGACGGCAAAGCAACCCGGCATGTATTTTCGGGTGCAGTGTCTTCACCCGACCGCCCAGGATTTCCGGTGCGCCGGTGAAGGTCGATACACCAATTGCCTGTATACCGGCCTCTTTGAGTTTTTTGAGCGTTCCCCCGGTGGAAATAATCTCCACCCCGAAATCCTGCAACGCCTGCGCCAGATCTTCGAGCCCTTCCTTATTGGACACCGAGATCAGTGCTCGTTTAATTTTAATCAGTTCCGGCATAACCTACATCCCTGTAATGAGTCTTTGGGCTTCGCGATACCGCACGGCCGAGGCCTCGACCACTTCGTCCGGGAGTTTCGGTCCCGGAGGCCGACGATCCCAATCGAGACCGGCCAGGTAGTCTCGAATCGGTTGTTTGTCGAACGAGGGCTGTCCCCGACCGATCCGGTATTGATCGACCGGCCAGAAACGACTGGAATCAGGGGAAAGCACTTCGTCAATAAGAATGAAGCGGCCGTCGTGGAAACCGAATTCGAATTTGGTATCAGCTATGATAATCCCCTTGCGGCGAGCCATTTCGGCTGCCTTGCCGTATATTGCAAGCGATTTGTCGCGACAGAGTCGGGCTGTTTCGGCGCCGATCAGATCGACCAGTTGGTCATAGCTGATATTTTCATCATGGCCGTCGTCGTTCTTGGTGGACGGTGTAAAGATCGGCTGCGGCAATTGTTGCGATTCCTGCAAGTCGGGCGGAAATTCGAAACCGTGCACCGTGTTGGAGCCTGATCGACGAGCCTTGAGCAGTTCTTTCCACATCGAGCCGGAGATATAACCACGGACGATACACTCACAATCGACTCGCTCCGCTTTAACGACAATCATCGAGCGACCCTCGAGAACATCGCGATACTGACGGAGATTCTCCGGGTATTCGTCGACGTTGGCCGTAACCAGGTGATGCTCGGTCACGTCACTGAGGAAGTCGAACCAGAACAACGACATAGCCGTCAGTACCGCCCCCTTGCCGGGGATACCGTTCGGAAGCACGACATCGAAGGCCGAGATGCGATCGGTCGATACGATCAATAATCGGTCGCCGAGGTCATAGACATCCCGAACTTTGCCGCGTGTCAGGAGCGGATACTCCTTTATATCGGTAGCCAGAACAACCTTTGGATCAATCAAGGTCATACTCTCCTTTTATCAACTTTTGTAGAACTCTCGGATAAAGCCTGTGCTCTTTCTCGAGCACGCGGGCAGCGAGCGAATCGGGGGTGTCGTCCGGCTTCACCGGAACCCGAATCTGCTCCAGGATACGCCCGTGGTCGTAGATTTCATCGACCAGATGAACGGTCGGCCCTGACTCTTTCTCCCCGGCCGCCAGCACCGCCTCATGGACGTGATGACCGTACATCCCCTGACCGCCGAATTTCGGCAGCAAAGCCGGGTGAATGTTGGTGATGCGATGACGATATTTACGCACAACCCCGAGCGGCAGCAACTTGAGATATCCGGCCAGAGCAATATAGTCGATTTTGTGCTCATCGAGCAACGCCAGCATACGCGCCTCGTATTCCTCCGGTGATTCGTCCCTGCCCGGACGCATCGTTCGACCGGGAATACCGGCCTTCTCGGCGCGCTGAAGTCCGAACGCTTTTTTCGTGCTGGAGATCACCAGGGCGATTTCGGCAGTCAGAATACCGGCTTTGACGGCATCGATCAATGACTGAAGGTTGCTTCCGCCGCCGGAGACAAAGACGGCGACTCGCGGTAAGGTATCGGCCATCGGACTTCCTCTCAAACAAGACTGTCATCGGGCTCGCCGCGCACTACATAAAACATGCAGGTCACGACGACCGGCCCGTCCATGGTCTCGCCCTCTTGGGGGCGCAAATTGCACAGAAAAAACAATATAAACAGCCCAACCGCCCTGTCAATCCATATTGCCCCGGGTGTTTTTCTCTTGATTGGGAGCGTTACCCGGTGTTGTCGGGCGTCACTGACCAATGAGTTCACGGTAGGTCGAAATCCCCTGTCCGCCGGAGGCGGATCGCGAAGCGAGGTTTCGACAACATTCCGCGGGCGGTAGACCGAGAGGTCTGCCCCATGCCTCTCAAGTTGTCCACAAATCAGATTGGCCATATCCGTTGAAGACAAAGACACTCGGTCGTGGGCGGCAGACGTCCCGTCTGCCCCTGCAGCAGCCTTGCCGGTCGTAGCGCGGGATCCCTGCGATCCCGCGCTTTATCATAGGCATCATGGCAGACGTCTCGTATTCCCCACCCGTGGACGGGTGGGCCACCAGCACGAGGTTAAAGCCCTTTAACGTAGTGGGCGGCAGACGTCCCGTCTGCCCCTTTATCGGCAATTTCCCCCGCCGATGATATTCGGCACGTCTCGGAGAGACGTGCCCTACAATATCAAGTTTCAAGCAACCCGATCTACACTCGCTCCGCTCTGTCCAGAAACGTGCTCAGGTCTCGGTTAAACCGCTCGGGGGCTTCCATGTTGACCATGTGGCCGACACCCTCGTACACATGCAGGTCCGCTCCCTTGATCTGTTCCGCCAACAGACGCGACAGCTTAATGAATATCCGATCCAGTTCGCCGGTGAAAATCGCTGTCGGGACTTTTATCTTATGCACGTTCGCCAGATCGTCTGAACTCGGGTATTGGCCGCGCTTTGGGTCGGCCCAGATCGCCCCGGAATGGTCTCGCATCATTTGCTCGATACGTCCACTCAGGGCCTTTTTATCGTCCTTGTAGTAAGCGAGGGTGACTTGCACCCACTTCTCACGGGCGGCTTCGATCCCTTTCTCACGGGCTATCTCATCGACCCGGGAGATTTTCCTCCCGACCGCATACCCGGCCGCGCCGCTGCTTACCAGGGTTAGCGAAGCCAGTCGCTCCTGATGTTTGAGGGCGAAACCGATCGCGGTACTGCCGCCCATGGAGAGGCCGATCAGATGGCATTTCTCGATATGGAGGGCGTCGAGGAGGTCGAGCAGGTCGGCGGCGCGGTCATCGCGGCTGTAGCCGGTGACCGGTCGGTCCGATTCGCCGTGGCCTCGGGCGTCGGGCACGATCACGCGCCTGGTCTTTTTGAAAAACTCCCCCTGCTCGCGCCACATACGACGGTCGAGGGTGAAGCCGTGGAGAAAGACTAGGGGCGGACGGTCGTCCGGCTCGTCCGGGAGATATTCATCGAGGTAAAGTTTGATTCCTTCGTGGTTGCTTATATACGGCATGGTCTTATCGGTCCTTGTTTGTTTCTTCCTCGCCCTTTAACGCCCCGGCCTTTCATTTGTGCCGGACAACGGAGGAGAATATACGAACGTTAACCAGCTCTACACAACCCGCCTATATAAGAAAAGGCAGCCGAGGCTGCCCTTTTCTCTTTGGATGGATATGGAGTCCCCACCGACTATAACATCGGCAGATACTTTTGCTGCTCGAATTCCGAGACGTGCATCCGATAACGATCCCATTCGATCCGCTTGTTCAACACCAAGGCGTTGTGGATATGCAGACCGAACGTCTCGCGAGCCAGTTCCGAGTTCTCGAACTCATCGATCGCCGTATCGAGCGAGCCGGGCAGGGTGTCGATCTTCAGATCGAATTTGGCCTGCTCGTCCATGTGGAAAATGTTCTCCTCAATCGGCTCCGCCAGATCGTATTTTCCCTCGATCCCTTTCAGTCCGGCGGCCAGCATCCCGGCGAAAGCGAGATACGGATTGGCGGCCGGGTCGGGTGAACGAAGCTCTATCCGGGTGGCTTTCTCTTTGCCCTGGCGATAGGCCGGCACACGGATCATCGAGGAGCGATTACGACGCCCCCAGGAAATATAAACCGGCGCTTCATAACCGGGAACGAGCCGCTTGTAGGAGTTCACCCACTGGTTGGTGACAAGGGTGATCTCTTTGATATGGCGAAGGATCCCGGCCACATAATAACGAGCCATCCGGGACAGGGAGTATTTCCCCTTGGTATCGAAGAACAGATTCTTGTCCCCCTTGAAAATCGACTGATGGCAGTGCATCCCGGAGCCGTTCTGACCGAAGATCGGTTTCGGCATGAAGGTGGCATACAGATCGTTCTGCATGGCAACTTCCTTTACCAGGAAACGATACACCTGGGCGAAATCGGCCATGACCAGCGCCTCCTGGTATTTCAGGTCGATCTCGTGCTGGCTGGGCGCGACCTCGTGGTGCGAGCACTCCACCGGGATGTCCATCGCCTCCAGCGCCGCCACCGTGGCCTTGCGCACCTGGGAGCCGAAATCTATCGCATCGAAATCGAAATAGCCGGACTGGTCCATACCCTTGGTTCCATGGTCATCCTCGAAATAGAAATACTCGATCTCCGGACCGACGTTCAGAGTCCAGCCTTTCTCATGGAGCTTGGCAAGATTGCGGCGAAGCACCCAGCGCGGATCACCCTCGTACGGGGTGCCGTCGGGATTCTGGATGTCGCAGAACATCATCGCCACCCGCTCGCCGGCGATCTCCCAGGGAATGATCCGGAACGTGACTGGGTCCGGAACGGCCATCAGGTCCGATTCCTCGATCCGAGCGAACCCCTCGACCGAACTCCCGTCAAATCCCTGACCCTCTTCGAGTACCTGCTCGATCTCTGAGCGTGTGATCGACATTCCTTTGATTTTGCCGAGGATATCGGTAAAACAGAGGCGGATATAGCGAATCCCGGCCTCATCGATCAGTCTCAACACATCTTCCCTGGTTTTAGTCACCGTCTCTGCTCCTTTCGGGGGTATTGACAATAATTTGAATAAATGTCAGGATCGCCCGTCTTGATCCCGGAAACAACAAAAACAATGACCCAACGGGTCCATTAGTCAGTGATTGATACAGAGTTGACCGGAAGAACAGGGAGAGATTATTCCAGTCGCAGAGTCAGTTCCACATGCTCCGGAACAAGCTGTCGATATGTAACACCGGCCATATCGAAAATTTTCCGGGACGCCTGAAACACCGGCTGGTTGTGGTACTTGTCCGAGAGAAAGACCACTTCCCTGATCCCTACCTGAACGATCAACTTGGCGCACTCATTGCAAGGGAACAACGAGACATACATAGTGGCCCCTTCAAGGTGCGACTTATCGGAGGCATTGGTGATGGCATTCATCTCGGCATGGCAGACATAGGGGTACTTGGTATCGAGGAATTCCCCTTCGCGTGACCAGGGAAGGATATCATCGGAGCAACCGGTCGGGAAACCGTTGTAGCCGATCCCGATGATCCGCTTTTTCGAATTGACGATACAAGCTCCCACCTGGGTGCTGGGATCTTTCGAGCGCTTGGCTGAGAGCTGAGCAATTGCCATGAAGTACTCTTCCCAGCTTATGTAATCGGAACGTTTCTGCATGGCCGGAATTTAGTATCGTCTTTTCCTCCGGTCAAGCGGATTGGTGAGAGCGGATCGGGTTCATGCTCTTTACCACAGGTTCGAAGAGGGATTAGCCCTGCGGCGGGGGTAACATCGGCAGGTCTCGGGGAGACCTGTCCTGCGGCGTGAGGGACTGTTGAAAAAGTCATACATTCGGATATTCAGTAAAACACAACTGTAATGCGGGCGACACAAGGCGCCCGCTACGCGAGGTCAGAGTCCTTTAACGCGTAGCGGTGGAGCTTGTCTCCGCCGCAAAAAGAGGTTTTTCAACATTACCGTGAGCGAGGTGATGGAACGAGGTTTTCGTAAGTCAGGTTGCAAGCACCCCCTACCTCACCCGCAGTTCCACCGACCAGTAGTAAGGCTTGTGCGTCAGGCGCTCAATGCGATAGAACGGCTCCAGGACCCGCCGAAGGTCTTCCTCCGAGAAGTAGTTCTTGATAATCTGGAACTCTTCGCCGTCCGGCACTTTCCGTTTAATCAACTGGTTCCCCGCCGCATCATGTCCGGCCAGCCGTCGCATATTCCCCTCCGCGGGCGGATTGTTGTCGATTATCCAGATCGTTCCTCCCGGCCGCAACACTCGGTTCAACTCATCGAAGAGTTTCTCGTAGCTCTGCTTCGGTTGATGCGACAACCAGAATCCCAACGCGATCAGATCGAACGAATGGTCTTCAAACGGAATACTCTCCAAACCGGCTTGTACGAACATCACCGGGCACGCGGCTTTCTTAAGTCGAGCTTCCCGTAACATTTCAGCAGAGATGTCGGCCGCCGTAATCTCGTGCGCCGTTTGCGACATGAACTCCAGCCAATAACCGGTTCCGCAGGGGATATCCAGCACCGTTTTACCGGCGGCGAGCTTTTTGAGTCGCACGACTTCATCGTCGATCTCTTGTCGTCGCTCCGGATTGTCACGATAGTAAATCCGCTCATAATCCGGCGCCCACCGGCAATAGTATTTGATTAAATTCGACTCAGGCATATTTGTCACTTTTCAACTTCTCGGCCAACTCCCGACCCAGCTTGCGGGCATCCTCCAACGCTTGCTTGTCTCCGGCGGCGCTGCCTCTGTTATGAAAATTATCACTGCGATATTCGAGCACGCCCTCGTTGACCACTTCAACCCATTTGAAAAATCCGGCCACGATTCTCCGCGCGCCCTCGAACCAGCCGCGTTCGCCGCCGACCAGCACCATCGCTCCCGGCCGTTTACGCGGCAACAGCTTGAGAAAATCATGTTCCGGATCCTTGTCGTCGAAATCGGCCGGTCGGAAACAATTACAGCGGTCGATAAACGTTTTGGCCTGTCCCGAAACCGTATCGAAATAAAGCGGACTTCCGAACAGCAACAGATCACACTCGGCCAAATCTTTGTATAGCTCGGTCAGATCGTCAGCCAGCACACAAAAACCTCGATCCGGTGCGAAGCCGCACGCCTGACAGGGCTGAAAAATCAATTCGTTAAGTTTCACGAACCGCCAGGAGGAATTATTATCCGCCAGTGTTTCGATTACAGTCGTTGCGACTTCACCCAACAGGATATCGGTCGAAGCACCCGGCGCCGGCGAACCGGATATCGCCAGAATTTTAGCCAAGGTCAGTCTCCTCCAGCTCATCCAGACGAGCATAGGTTCCCAGCAATTCGTACTCTACTTCCTCTTTGCGAATCGACGCCGCCTGCAAGGCCTCCCAGTCGTTACGCGGGAGATCATACTCGATATCCCGTTCGAGCCTGGTCAACTCCGCCTCCAGCTCAACGATCTTTTCCTGTGCCGCCTTGATATCCTTCTTCAGTCGCCCGCGCGCTTTGGACAATTCTTTGAAGCTCAAATAAGCCTCTTTCGACTTCACCGGCTTGATCGTTGCCGTCTCGGTCGGGCGCGTCTTCTCCATGTAGTAAGAGTAATTGCCATCGTACTGACGCAACGCGCCGCCGTCTATATGAAGAATCCGATTGACCACCCGGTCGAGGAAATGCCGGTCGTGGCTGACGATCAAACAGGAGCCCTCGTATTCGATCAAAGCCGCTTCAAGCGCCTCGCGCGAGTCCATGTCGAGATGGTTGGTCGGCTCGTCGAAGATGATGAAATTCGCCGGATGATACAACAGCCGCGCCAGCGACAGCTTGGTCTTTTCGCCTCCCGAGAGCGCCCGGACCGGTTTGAACGGTTCATCACCGGTAAATCCGAACCGGGCCAGAAATGCTCGCATCTTGCTGCCATCGGCCATCGGGTCAACTTCCCAGATGGAATCGAGCACTGTCAGGTCAGGATCGAGATCGGTCAGCTCCTGATCGAAATATGCCACATCCACCTTGTTGCCGAGACAAATCTCGCCCCCGGCCGGGGATAGTTCTCCGATCAGCGATTTCAGCAACGTCGTTTTACCGGAGCCATTGCGCCCGATCAGTCCCACCTTCTCGCCGCGATAGATATCAACGTTGACGTCGTTGAGCACGATCCGGTCGCCGTACCCGAGCGCGACATCGTTCAGCGACAGAATATGAGCGTAGGATCTTCCGGACGAGGCCATCTGGATTTTCGCTGCCTGTTCGTCGACTTTCGGCGGCGGCAGGCGTTTGATACGCGAGAGATATTTCAGCCGCGATTGCGCCTGCCTGGTTTTCTGCCCGGCCATATTGCGCCGGATAAACTCCTCAACCTTACGAATATGCTCCTGCTGATGACGGTAGCGATGTTCGTGCAGGCGTCGTCGTTCGGTCCGTTCCTCGAAATAGCGATCTATCCCGCCGGTGTAAAACTCGATCTTGCCGTGCAGTAACTCCCAGACATCCCGAACCACCCGGCTCATGAACATCCGGTCGTGCGACACCACGATATAAGCACGGTTGGTCCCGGCCAGAAATTCCTCGAGCCATTGAGTCGATTCGATATCGAGATGGTTGGTTGGCTCGTCGAGTAACATCAGACTGCCGTTCCCGGCGAGGATACGCGCCAGCGACGCCCGATTTTTTTCACCGCCGGAGAAATTTTGCAGGCGTTCGGAATGCCGCTCGGGGATAAATCCCAGTCCCTGCAGAATCGTGTCTACCTGATGGTCGAACTCGAATCCGCCGGATATCTGGTATTTTTCCTGAAGGCTCCCCAGTTCTTCCAGCAATTCCCGGTCGTGCGGCGTAATTTCGAGTTGATGTTCCGCCGAGGAGATTTTCGCCCGCATCTCCAGAATGTCCGGCCGTCCCTGTGAGACATACTCGTTCAGGGTCAGACCGAGATATTCTCCCAACTCCTGTTCGGCATAGTCAATTTTGCAATCGCGCGAACGGTGCACGGCTCCGGCGTCAGTCTCATGTTTTCCGGCGATTATCTCGAACAGCGTCGTTTTACCGCAGCCGTTGCGACCCAACAACCCGATCTTGTCCCCGGAATTGACCGCGAAAGAAACCTGGTCCAGGACTATCTGGTCATCGAAACGGCGGGCCAGTTTCTCGGCCGTAAGGAGTGTCATGCCTCCTCCTCGGCCCCACTGCTTCTGCCGAGGAGCATCTCGGCCGCCATCAGGATCAACGCCAGCCAGACGAAAAACTGCCACAATTCACGCCCGTAACGCAGTTCGGTAATCGCGGCCTGCGTGGCGCCGGGACTGACTGCATGGAACTTCTTGATATGGAGCGAACCGGCCAGACGGTCGTCATCCACCGCCGCTAAGTTTCCCTCCGAGGGTACCATGTTCAACGCAAAACGATCCACTTCCCGTCCCATGTGAACGATCCGGTATACGCCGGGTAGATTGACCGGCTCGGGAATGACGCTCAGGCGACCGTCGTTCTCCTCAACCGAGAGGCGATACTCGGAACTATCGGGTGCGATCATGGTCGGTGGTAACTCATATTGCCCATGCAGATCGACCGCCCGCACGATCCGTTGTCCGACCTTCAGATCAGTCTCGAACTCCGACATGCGAGCCGTCAGATATTCCGCCACACGCGCCACCAGCGGCACGAAAAAGGCATGCCCGGCGATATCGGAATAGGCCGGATCGATCGGTCCCGTAAAAGTCATCACCCGTCCCTCACCAAGACGGCTCTCCACCAGGCCGGGGCGATTACCGCTGAATAACATCAGCGTTTCGGCATAATCGGCCGCTTTTACACGCGGCAGGCTGTAGAATTTGAGGTCGGGTAGCTTGCGATCGAGTGAATCGAACGCCGTAAAAATCGGGTGTTCGCTTTTTACCGATGCCAGTGAATAAAAACCTACCCGGGTAACTTCGGTTTTGGCCGGTTCCTCTATCGTTACCCCGGTTATATTCGACCAGTCCCGGTTGAACCGTTCGACATTCGTACCGACTCCATACGTCAAAAACAGTCCCGTTCCACGCTCCACCGCGGCCTTGATCCGATCGACATAATTGCTCGTCAACGTTGGGACACCGGCCAGAATAACCATGTCGTATTCGCTGAAATTCACCCCGGCGAGATTCCCCGGCGCCACCTGCTTGATCGACCAATACTGCCCCAATCCGGGCGTCGGTGCGAGCGCCAGGGCGATAAGCTGCGCCGACAGATCCTCGCCTGCCACCAGTACGTTGAACTGCTCGGGAATACGAAAACTGAAATAACAGCGATTGTCGGCCGCAAAAATATCATCCGATAGTTCTATATATCCACTGTGCAGACCGGTCCGTGAAACCGAGCGGGTGAATTTTACCGGTGTTCTCTCTCCTCCGGCCACCGTCACATCCTGCTGCGCGACACGGCTCCCGTCGAGAAACAACGAGGCCATCAACTCGGTCGAACCGGCGCCCTCATAATTCTGGATTTCCGCATTGATTTCAAAATCCCGTCCCGGTAAAAGCAACTGGCCACCGAAATCCATGCCGACCACACCCAGGTTACCCGCCGACTCCAACGGCAAATCCACCATACAGATGCGGACATCATCATCCAGCGCTGTGAGACTATCCAACCCCTCCTGCGTCAGATTGACCTGCTGCCGGTCGGTCACCAAGTATAATTCACGATTGAGATTGGCGGCGTTGTTCAGTATTTCACTCGCCTGCTCCCAGGTTGCCGCCAGATCAGCCGGGCGATAAGCTATTTCGATTTGTTCCAATCGCTCCGAGGCCAGGGCTGCCGACGATGGTGTCAGGCTCTCGTCCCGACCACCGGCCATCGGGATCAGCGTCACTTCATCCGCTTCGCCGAACGTTTCCAACACCCGTCCGGTTGCCTGGCGGGCAATCTCGAACAGGTTGCCGTCGGTCACATAGCGATCCATCGAGCCGGAATTATCCAGAAGGATCACCGCCGAAACCGAGGCGTGCGATCCCACTCCGCCGCTTTGCAAGGTCGGTCGCGCAAAGGCCACCACTATCGCCAGGATGATCAACATCCGCAACAGCAGCAACAGCAACTGGCGAATTTTAAGTCGCCGCACCTGCCGTCGCTGCATTGCCTTGAGATGTTTCAAGGAGGAAAATTCAACCACCTTCACCCGCCGTTTGCTGAACAGATGAATAATCAGCGGGATAAGCGCAGCCACGGCCGCGAACAGGACGGTTGAATTCAGAAAACTAAACATAACTATTTGAGCTTATACGGTTTCTCCAGATGCTGCCGGGCCTCTCGCTGGACGAAATCAGCCGAGGCCAACCGCAGCACTTCTCCGTAACGTGCTTCGGCAGTTTTCCGATCACCCGTTATATCCGCCAGTTTTCCCAGCCAGAGATTGATCAACCCTCGGTAAAATGCACGTGTTTCGAGAAAATCCGCTATCAGTAAATGTTGCTCGGCCAAACCTGGCTGGTTCTTGAGCAAATACGCCACCCCGAGCCAGAGCTGCGCGTGAACCATCGAAGGATCCGCCTTGACCGCCGGCGCCAGTACGCCAATCGCTTCGTCCAGATACTGGCTCCTTTTTTCCGCACCGGCAGCGTCGGATTTTAATCCTAACAATTCCGCCAGCATCACCCGCGACTCCGCAATCGGCGACATCGGCGAAGATAGCGCGACTAGCTGTGTTAAAAGTGTTATCGCACCGGTCGTATCACCGCGATAAAGATAGTTCAGTCCCAGATTGAACATAATATACAGATCAGTCGAATCTTTACGCCGGGCCAGTTCCAGATCCTTCCGAGCCTGATCGTAATAAGCATTCATCTGACGGTAAGTCGCCAGCGTCATCAGCCGTGCCGCCGTGCCGGTATCGAGCGCAACCAGTTTCTCCTGTGCCTCGGTAGCCAGGTAATAATCGCCGGTGTAAAACGCCGCTCGGCTCACCAGCGAAAGCCAACGCAGTGAATCACTTTGCTTCTCGACATAGTCCTCCAGCATCATCCCGTAGCTCATCATTTGCGCATAGCGAAACATCCCTTCGGCAATATCGGCGAAATAAGCCACCCGTGCCGGGTCGATCGTCAGCGTATCGTGATACTGCCGCCAGCCTTCTTCGATTTCAGCCACCGATTGCCCGTATACCTCGGCCATCTTTTCCGGGAGATTCAAATCGTCGGCGACCTCGTAAAGTTGTCTGAACCGGGCAATCCCGTATACCTTGATCAGATAGGCTGTCAAACTCGCGGCGGTTCGATCCGCTATATAAGCATCACTGCTCAGATACGTGTAGGTATCCAGCATATCGATCAACTTTGGTGCTTTGTTGTCCGCCAACAGCCTTTTCATATCGATATCCGCCGGTGAATTGATGCCGGCCAGGCCTTCCGTTAAAAACGGCGGGGCATATCCCCAGTTGCGCAACAAAGCGTTCTGGTTTACCACAAACGCATCGACTGAGTTGTAGTCCCGTGAGAAAATAACCGAACTCGTTCTCCGTGTGGGATCGATTGCCATCGCGAACCGACCGTCCCAAATCTGTGACGGGAGATAACAGGGGCATAAAAACACATTGGTTTTACCGGGGATATTGAACCCGCACATCGCTGCAAACGGCCGGTACTGGTCCTCAAGCAGACCTTTGACTGAGCCCCAGTAGTAATCCCCGAACGATCCCGGAAGAAAATAGATATCCATATTGGCCGAGGGATTGAATGTAAAACCGTTCTCCAACCGACCGGTAAACGGACAACTGCTCGTGTCTTTCTCCGTCATCGCCAACGGTGTCATTACGAAATCATAACTTGCCCCGTTTTTAGCGGTTACGTCCGATAACCGGGCGGGAAGGCCGTACTCGACCGTAAACACCCGCGAGTTCGAATACGCCGGTGGTCCCAGGGTGATCAGGTGTACCAGGAACCGCGCCCGAACGGAATCTATCTCCTGTAACTCGAAATCTGCCGAGGCGACCAAAAAATAACCAGAAACCGGAATACCTTTGACTATCTCCACGGTATCCGCCATGAGAAGATGAGCTGTTCCGTCTTGAGGATCGTTCTGGTACAACTGCAGATCGCAACGCAGTGCCGGTTCCGCCAGGAGCGTTGAGGTCGTTACCAGGACAAAAGCAAGTACCTTCAATATCAGTCGGGTCATAAAGTCTTATACCTTTCAACCATGTTACGGACGGTTTCCCGGTCAGGGAAATTCGCTAAAACTGCACCAGGCGGCCATCGCGCATAATCGGCAGAACCGGCATGCTGTCAACGTCAGCAGCGGTCTCGATATCTGAGGCAAAACCGATAGAACTTAAAAAACGACCATGCTCTCCCTGAGCGATAGCTCGCAGAATCGCTCGGCTGTTAGTCCGATATAAAAGGAGCGACAACGAACCGGCATCGTTCAGCTCCGGCTGAAGTTTATACTCGGTCGAGAGTAAATGAATCAACATACCGCCGCAAACCGTGTCCTCAATAGAGAAATGCCCCTCGCGACCGGCGCACACGATCATCAAATCCCGTCCCGCCTCGGCTACTCTGCGTGCCACTGACGAAACATTCACCAGGCTGCATGAAAGCACTTCGGCCGCGCCGTGGACTTCGGTAAAAGCCAGCGTGCCGTTGGTCGTTGTCATGATGACGATTTTATTGCCGACCGATTCCGGGGTAAACTCCGCCGGTGAATTACCCAAATTGAAATTCTCGATCTTCACCCCGTGCCGCTCACCGGCCAGAACCGATAATTCCGATCCCAATTTGGCCCAGAGATCACCCGCCTCACCGGGCCCTGCTACCGGAATCACACCCTTGGCGCCGGCCATGAGTGCGGCGCAGACGGTTGTAGTACAACGCAGCACGTCGATCACTGCAACCGTCTTATCCTTCAGGTCCACCTTGTTGGAGCGAACCGGCGTGAGATAGAGTTCGATCTTCATACAGCGGTGTATTTACCGATGCGAGCCCTCTTTATAGAACGGCGGTTTGACCACCTTAGCCGGATAGCTGCCGTTCCGTATTTGCACTTCGACCTCGGACCCTATTTTGGCATGTGACCGAGGAACATAAGCCAGTGCAATCGGTTTCTTGAGAGCCGGTGAGAACGTTCCCGAAGTTACCTTACCGGCCGGTTTGCCATTGACGAGAATATCATAGCCATGGCGCGGGAATACCTTGCCCTCGAGCTCGAGACAGACCAGTCGGCGATTCGGTTTTTCTTCCTTCTGCTTGAGAAGGACATCCTTGCCGAGGAAATCCTTGTCGAAATCGACAATCCAGCCCAAACCCGCTTCGATTGGTGTCGTGGTTTCGTCTATATCGTTGCCGTACAGCGCCATCTTCATCTCAAGGCGCAGCGAGTCGCGCGCCCCGAGTCCGATCAACTCCATTCCATACTTCTGGCCCTGCTCCGTCACCGCTTTCCAGATCTTATCGGTGTGTTCCGAGGTGATATATATTTCGAAACCGTCTTCGCCGGTATAACCGGTGCGGGAGAACATGACATCACAGCCGGCCACTTTCCCCTGCGCCCAAGTGTAGTATTTCATGTTTTCCAGATCGTACTCGATAATCGGTTCGACCACTTTCTGGGCATTAGGTCCCTGGATCGCCAGGAGACTGATCTGATTCGAAATGTTGAGCAACTCGACATCATTGGTAGTATGCTCGTCCAGCCACTCGAAATCTTTGTCGATATTGGCTGCGTTCACTACCAACAAATACCGATCCACCCCGCGATAAACCAGCAGGTCGTCAACGATACCGCCGTCTTCCATCGTCATACAACTGTACTGAATCTGGCCCGGTTCGAGCGCTGCTACGTTGTTGGTTGTCATGGCCTGAAGGAAATCCAGGGCGCCTTCGCCTCGCACTACGAACTCACCCATGTGAGACAAATCGAACAAGCCCACGTTTTCGCGGACCGCCATGTGCTCAAGCGTAATTCCTTTATATTGCACCGGCATATTGTAACCGGCAAACGGCACCATCTTCGCTCCCGCTGCGACATGATAGTCGTAGAAGGCTGTCTTGATCAGTTCTTTATGTTCGTTTTCAGTCACTTGGACAAATCCTTGTTACAAATCGTAATTTATCAGGTCTAATAAAGAGAGATCGCGCCAAAAGTCAACCTTGGACCCATAACGGACCGGCCGGTTGATTCGTTCAACCCCGGTCACTTCCGGGCTAACGCTACCGGACTCCATACGAGACATTTCTTGAAAATTGTGGCATACCTCTTGATTCAACCGCGGGCAGACACCAATCTCAGACGCTGTCGCCCGATAATCATCAGCAAACATCCCGCTAAAAGACAAAACCCACCCGCCAATTCACGCGTCGTCGGCATTTGGTTTAACGCCACCACCGCAATCAGGAGAACGTAAACCGGCTGAAGCTGACTGATTATGGCGACTTTCGACAGTTCCAGGCGGACCAGAGCGAGCATGTACAGAAGCCGGGCCAGAATCGGCCCCAGCAACGCCACTGCCGCCACTCCATACCACACTTCTCCCAAACCACTGAAGCTGTTGTCGGACCCGGCGAACAACACCCAGAAAGCAACTGCGATCATCAGATTGCGCAAATAAGTCATCGGTACGGCATCGACATATCGCAGGGCAATTTTCGAGATATACTCCGTCACGCCAAAACACAAAGAACTCGCCAGCACCAGCCAGAAACCTTCGTCATACTGAAACCTGAGCGTCAACTTCATGATTACGATTCCGAGCAGCGTCAGCCCCCCGCCGATTATCTCGAGCGGCCCGAATTTCTCTTTTAGCAGAACCACTCCCATAAGAATGATTATGGGTACTTCGACGCGGTTGAGAAACGAGGCCAGCGAGGGATCGATCTTCTGAACTCCGGCCCACCACAGCCATATTGCCGCCACCGAAGTGAGCGCAAACGCCCCGATCCAGCGCCAGCCCTGAGCCGAATGACAGAACACCGCCCGCCGGCCTTTGTAAGGCACCCACAGAACGGTCATAACCACACTAGCAATCGTGAAAATCATGCTGTTCATCAGGAGTGGTGAAATCGACATGAGGTTCCATTTACCGATCACCGTGGTCAGCGCGGAACCAAACGCCGATACCGCCGCCAGCACCGTCCCGACCTTCGCCGACCGCTGTGCGGCTAATCCCGTATCAGATTCCTGATTTAACCGACGTTCTTTCACGCTCTCACTCAAAACGCTATCAAGTCACCAGCCACAGACCAAAACTGACCGGCCGCTTTGAGCGACCGGCCAGTATCATTGACTAATTAATCGCACCGGGTGGCAATCAGCCCCGGGCCAACTGCCGCAGCACCATGTGTAAAATACCGCCGTTGCGGTAGTAATCTACCTCCACCGGCGTGTCGAGGCGGGCGATCATCTGGAAGGTCTTCTCGTCGTGGTCTCCCCTGGCCCGCACTGTCACCTTCTGTTTGGGCTTAAGGCCGTTCGAAAGGCCTTCGACTGTGAACTTCTCGGTGCCGTTCAGACCAACCGTTTCGCGCGATTCCCCCGGCAGGAACTGCAAAGGCAGCACGCCCATGCCAACGAGATTCGAACGATGGATGCGCTCATAGCTCTGCGCCAACACCGCTTTCACGCCGAGCAGATTGGTCCCCTTGGCCGCCCAGTCACGTGAAGACCCCATGCCGTAATCATTACCTGCGATCACCACCAGCGGTGTCCTGGTTTCTTTGTAGAGCACCGCCGCGTCATAGATCGACATTTGCTTCCCGGTTGGCAGAAATATTGTTACGCCTCCTTCCGTTCCCGGAGCCAGCAGATTGCGCAAGCGGATATTGGCGAAAGTTCCGCGTGTCATGATGCGGTCGTTGCCGCGCCGTGAGCCGTAACTGTTGAAATCCTCGAACGCCACCCCGTGTTCCAGCAGGAACTTGCCCGCTGGCTGATCGGCCTTGATCACCCCCGCCGGTGAGATATGATCGGTCGTGATCGAATCCCCGAGCAAACAGAGCACTCGGGCGTCGTTTATCGGCGCAATATCGTCCGGTTCGGCCGAAAGATCGACAAAGAACGGCGGTTCCTGGATGTAGGTCGAATTTTCATTCCATTCATACAGGTCGCCTTCAGACGACTTGATCGCATTCCAGGTCGGGTTACCGTCGAACACCGAAGAATACTTCTCCCGGAACATCTCCGGCTGTACTGCCGCTTTCACAGCCTCGGTGATCTCATTCTGCGTCGGCCAGATATCCTTCAGGAAAACATCACCATCGGTTCCCTTGCCGATCGGATCATTGGTCAGGTCGATATCAATTGTTCCCGCCAGCGCATAAGCCACCACCAGCGGCGGTGAAGCCAGGAAATTCGCCTTTGTATGCGGACTGACACGCCCCTCAAAATTTCGATTGCCGGACAGCACCGCTGCCGCCACCAGATTGCCCTCGTTGATCGCCGTCACCATCGCATCCGACAGCGG
This sequence comes from Candidatus Zixiibacteriota bacterium, assembly GCA_035380245.1. Classification (NCBI taxonomy): domain Bacteria; kingdom Pseudomonadati; phylum Candidatus Zixiibacteriota; species Candidatus Zixiibacteriota bacterium. The sequence goes on from DAOSXA010000002.1 coordinate 727,959, forward strand.
GCCCGAATTGCCAATACAGGTCGTACAGCCAAATCCGACATTATGGAAACCGAGTTTCTTCAAGGGCTCCATCAAACCGGCTTTTTCAAGGTAGTCGATCACCACCCGCGAACCCGGCGCCAGCGATGTCTTCACCCACGGCGACACCTTCAGCCCTTTCGCCACGGCCTTCCTGGCTACCAGCCCGGCCGCCACCAGAACGTTCGGATCGGAGGTGTTCGTGCATGAGGTAATCGCGGCGATCGTCAGCACTCCATGGCCGATTTCGGGCTGATCTCCCTCCGCCAGCTTAACCTTGGTTGCCCGATCTCCCGGCGGGACCTCGAAGCCTCGCTCCTTAACCGAACGTGCCATTCCGGCATGGAACTCTTTCTTCATATTGGCCAGCGACACCCGGTCCTGCGGCCGTTTCGGTCCGGCCAGCGAAGACTCAATTACACCGCAATCCAACTCCAACGTATCGGTGAACACCGGTTCCGGCGAATCAGGCTCACGGAAAAGGCCCTGCTCTCTGGCATAACGTTCGACCAGATCGATCTCCTCCTCGGTCCGACCGGTCATTTTCAGATAGTCCAGGGTGGCTTTGTCGATTGGGAAAAATCCCATCGTAGCGCCGTACTCGGGGGCCATGTTGGCAATCATGGCCTTGGTCGGCAACGGCAAATGATCCAGCCCCGGTCCGTAATACTCTACGAACTTGCCGACCACCCCCTTCTCGCGCAACATCTGGGTGACGGTCAGCACCAGATCTGTTCCGGTCGTTCCTTCCGGCAATTTGCCGCACAAACGGAACCCAATCACTTCCGGTGTGAGCATATAAATCGGCTGTCCCAGCATCGCCGCCTCGGCTTCGATACCGCCGACACCCCAGCCCAGCACCCCCAGACCGTTAACCATCACCGTGTGACTGTCGGTACCGACCAGCGTATCAGGAAAAGCGATGCCGTTTCTTACCAATACACACTTAGCCAGATACTCGAGATTCACTTGATGGCAGATCCCGGTTGCCGGAGGGACTACTCGGAAATTATCAAACGCCTTTTTGCCCCAATGCAAAAATTCATACCGTTCGGCATTCCGCTCGAATTCCTTTTGCATATTGATTTTGAGCGCATCATCGGAAGCATAGGCATCAACCTGCACGGAATGGTCAATTACCAGATCGACCGGCACCAACGGATTGATTTTCCCGGGATCCCCACCCATGCGCTTCATCGCCGACCGCAACGCTGCCAGGTCAACCACCGCCGGGACACCGGTAAAATCCTGAAGTAGCACGCGGGCCGGTTTATAAGGCAGTTCCACATCGCCCACCGTCTTCGCCTTGTAGGCGGCCAGCCGCTTCACATCATCTTCAGTCACGGCATGTCCGTCGACATTGCGAAGAACGTTCTCCAGCAGCACCTTGATCGAGTACGGCATTCTGGTCAATTGATCGGCCGACGCCACTTTATCGAGCCGATACATCTTCACCTCGCCGCCCTTGGTGCTTAGGGGAGATATCGAGTTAAAGGGATCCATAGTTACCTCCGGGAAATAGCTTGTACTGTCAATCGCATAAGTTAGCATTATATGATTTTATGCCGACCGAGACAAGCTCACCGGTCATAATTAGAGTATAAGAAAGCTTGGTTTTTTTCATCACATGCACTATCTTCGGATTGATAGAGCTTTACCAACCTTGAGAGACACACTATCTGGCCTGACGGGGTGGCCGGAACCATGATCATTAGAACGTGCACCAGCGACCGCGTCGTTATCGACGCTTCGGCCAAGATAAACTTATTTTTAGAAGTCCTTCGTAAACGCGAAGACGGCTTCCACGATATCAACTCATTGTTTCAGGCCGTATCGCTCTTTGACAAACTGGAGTTTCAACGGTTGGATCGCCCCGGATGCACTCTTTCCGTTTTAGGCAACGACACTCTGCCTAACGACAACTCCAATCTTATCTGTCGAGCCTGTGAACTCATGGCTCGTCGGTTCGGACTCAAGCATGGTCTGTCCGTCGAGTTAACCAAGAGAATTCCGCTGGCAGCCGGCCTCGGGGGCGGGTCGGCCGACGCGGCGGCCACAATAATAGCCTATAATCTACTGAATCATTTAGACTTAACATACGAAGAGATGGCCCGTATCGGGGCTCTGATCGGCTCTGATGTGCCCTTTTTCTTCTCCAACGGCCAGGCTCTGGTCACAGGACGGGGAGAGATTGTCGAACCGGTTGAACTACCGACCGATTACGCAATCTTACTAGTCAATCCGGGAATTCCCGTATCCACCGCCGAGGCCTATGCCGACCTTAGAATGGGCTTGACAAACTCAAGACATCCATTTAGTTTGCCCTACTGCCGGAGTTTCGAGGAATTTGTTGAGTGCCTTGATTCTTCCGGCAATGATTTTGAAAAGACCCAGCTAAAACGGTGCCCGGATCTGGGTCGGATAAGAAATGTTCTGTTGGACTGCGGGGCTAGACTGGTGCGGTTAAGCGGCAGTGGTCCGACTGTTTTTGGTGTGTACCATATAGCTCCGGAGTTAGAAGAAGTAATACGGTTGATCAGAAATGACTGGTTTTGTTGCTCAGTGAGACCGGTCAGGTTCGACTCTGATAATAACCATGAACCAGAGGGAGGCGGCTTTGGAGATTACAGAAATCCGGGTCACCTTGAGAGATGAAGATAGGCTTAAAGGCTTTGTTAATGTGACGTTCGACGATGCCTTCGTGGTGCGTGGCATGAAAGTGATCAAAGGGAACGAAGGCTACTTTCTGGCCATGCCCAGCCGGCGACGGCGCGACGGCACCCACCAGGATATTGCCCACCCGGTCACGGCCGAGATGCGCAACACCCTGGAAAGGCGGGTCATCGAAGCTTACGAAATGGAACTCAAGGCACAAACTAGTTTGTGACATAAAATACGTCCTTGATTTTTTGGGGCGTCGTCAAGCGGTAAGACACCAGCCTTTGGAGCTGGCATTCCCAGGTTCGAATCCTGGCGCCCCAGCTTTTTGATCTTGGCGTCAACCTGCCTGCACTGACAACAGTCGGCAGGTCGCGTTTTGTACGGGATGAAAACATGATCGTTCGCGAAGAATTAAAACTGGTTACCGGCAATTCCAATCGCCCGCTGGCCGAAAAGATCGCCGCCTATCTCGGCGAGAGCCTGGCCGACTGTACTGTCACCCGGTTCTCCGACGGCGAGGTATTTGTCCAGATCAACGAAAACATCCGCGGTGCGGACCTTTTCATTATCCAGCCGACCAATCCCCCGGCCGAGAACCTCATGGAGCTGCTTATGCTCATCGAGGCCTCACGCCGTGCCTCGGCTATGCGCATCACCGCGGTTATTCCGTACTATGGCTACGCCCGCGCCGACCGCAAGGATCGTCCGCGCGTCGCCATCACCGCCAAGCTGATCGCCAACCTGATCACTACTGCCGGCGCTGACCGCGTTATTACCATGGACCTCCATGCCAGCCAGATCCAGGGCTTTTTCGATCTGCCCCACGACCACCTTTACAGTTCGGTCGTGATCAACAACCATCTCGAACAGATGGGGCTGGAGAACCTGGTGGTGGTCTCTCCCGATGTCGGTTCGATCAAACTGGCGCGCGCCACCGCCGAGGCGCTGCACGCCGACCTGGCTATCGTGGACAAACGCCGCCTGCGTGCCAATGAAGCCGAAGCGATGAATCTCATCGGCGACGTCAGAGGCAAAAACGTCCTTATCCGCGACGATATGATCGACACCGGCGGCTCTTTATGCGAGGCGGCCAAGGTCGTCAAAGAACACGGCGCTCTCGATGTTGTCGCGGCCTGTACTCACGGTGTGTTGTCCGGTGCGGCTCTGCAGCGTATCGAGCAATCGGCCATCCGTAAAATGATCGTCACCGACTCCATTCTCCAGGACGATCGCGGCCTGCCGAGCACCTTCGAGGTGGTCACTGTCTCCGAACTGATCGGCGAAGCTATCAACCGCATATTCGACGAGGAATCGGTCTCTTCCCTCTTCCGGGAGATGCCGAGCAATTAGCGACTTCAACATAGATGATAAAGAACAACGACATAATAGAGGATTCGATTCAGCCATGAGAGAAGTACCTATTGCGGCCGAGCGCCGCGAGGGTGTCGGCAAAGGTTTTGCCCGAAGGATTCGTATGGACGGCCGCGTTCCCGGCGTTATGTACGGTCCCGAAACCGAACCAATATCGCTTTCGATCGGTGAGAAAGATCTGCGCCTGGCCTTTAAGCAGTCCACCGGCGCCGGCACGATTTACAACCTGTCCGTCGACGGCAAAGAGACCAAGGTCGTTCTGCGTGAAATCCAGCGCGACCCCGTCACCACCCATATCATTCACCTCGATTTCCACGCTATCAGCATGAGCAAACCGCTCCGTGTGGCCGTGCCGGTCAAATTCCACGGCGTGCCGGTGGGAGTCAAGGTCGACGGCGGCATCATGCAGATAACCATGCGTGAAATCGAAGTCTCCTGTTTGCCTCAGGATATCCCCGGGTCGTTCGATATCGATGTCTCCGAACTCGCTATTGGCGACTCCATTCACGTTCGTAACTTGAAACTCGAGGCCGGTACTATTATCTCTCCGGAACAACGGACGATCGTCGTTATCGCAGCCCCGACCGTTGTCAAGGAAACCGCCGCCGCCGCCGCCGAAGGTGAAGAAGCTGAAAAAGCTGAAGGCGCTGAGGGTGAAGGTGAAGAAGGCGAAGAGGGCGAAGAGAAAGAATAACTGCTCCTCAGTCTTCACCGGTTTGACCGATAATCTAAAAAGCCACGCTCCAGCGTGGCTTTTTTGTACTCGCCAGTTAGCGGAGTCATCCCGAATTTGTCGGGTTTCTCTGCTCGCGGGGCGTTGCCCTCGCTCGCTCCGGAACACCGACCTACGCAAGAGAATCATTCGGTGGGCGGCAGACCTCCCGGTCTGCCCCAAGACCCGAGCGATATAGGGCATGTCTCTCCGTTCGGTGGCCCAGGGTTTCCAGGAGGGAAGGCCAGCATGGACAGCGTTCTGATTATCGTAGACGCAGGACGCGGTCCCCGTTCCTACACCTTCCATGCCAATAGAGCCAAGTCCTTTCAACACCAAGGCATTGGAAACCCGCCACCCAATCAAACACCGCACAACTACGGATATTCGCGTTTTAAGAGGAAGACGTTTGCCGCCCACCAATGTTCATAAGGGGGCAGTTTGAAACTTCCCACCCGTGGACGGATGGGCCACCGAGCGACAGAACTAAAAGTGGATCGCGTTTTCACGGGGCAGACCGGGGAAGTCGGCCGCCCGCACATCCGAGGGACCGCACAACAAAGCCCGGGATCGCAGGGATCCCGGACTACGGATATTCGCGTTTTAAGAGGAAGACGTTTGCCACCCACCAATGTTCCTAAGGGGGCAGTTTGAAACTTCCCACCCGTGGACGGATGGGCCACCGAGCGACGGAACGAAAAGTGGATCGCGTTTTCAAGGGGCAGACCGGGAGGTCGGCCGCCCGCACATCCGAGGGACCGCACAACAAAGCCCGGGATCGCAGGGATCCCGGGCTACGAACATTTGCGTTTTCATGGGGCAGACCGGGAGGTCTGCCGCCCACACGGCGAGGCGCCTAAGCTTTCGGGGTGTTTGAGCCCCTATCCAGATATTTCTTGAACGAGTCCAGCAGGTCGATCGGGACCGGGAAAACCAGTGTCGAGTTTTTCTCGGCCGAGACCTCGACCATCGTCTGCAAAAACCGCAGTTGCATCGCGTTCGGCTGGGTCGCGATCACGCCCGCCGCATCGGCCAGGCGCTGGGCCGCCTGGTATTCACCCTCGGCGTGAATCACCTTGGAGCGCCGCTCACGTTCCGCCTCGGCCTGGCGCGCCATGGCGCGTTGCATTTCCGGCGGGAGATCGACATTCTTCACCTCGACCACGCTGACCTTAACCCCCCAGGGCTCGGTCTGTTCGTCGATGATTGACTGCAGCTCAGCGTTAATCTTCTCACGGTTGGCGAGCAGGTCATCCAACTCGACCTGCCCCAGAACAGATCGCAGGGTAGTCTGGGCAATCTGCGAGGTGGCCTCGAAGAAATTTGCCACGGAGACCACCGCCCGGCTCGGATCGGTCACCTGGAAATACAACACGGCGTTGACCTTGACTGAAACGTTATCCTTGGTAATAACATCCTGAGCCGGCACATCGTAGGTAATAACGCGCAGATCGACCCGCACGAACTTATCGACAACCGGGATCAGAATAATCAGGCCGGGTCCTTTGGCTCCCACCAGGCGTCCGAGACGGAACACCACACCACGCTCGTATTCTTTAAGAATTTTGATTGCGGCCGAAAGAAACCAGAGAAACAGGACCAGGATGATCCCAATCGAAAAGAGACTTGGTGCAACCACGCTATCCTCCGTATGCTATGAGTTCGTCTTCCTGACAATAAGAGTCAATCCCTGGACCGCGACAACTTCGACCGTATCGCCCGGCGTAAGCGCCTGACGATCCTCGGTCCGGGCTTTCCAGAGAGCACCCTCGATATGGACCATATCGGGCCGACGCACCTCGGCCAACTGCCCGATCATGCCCTCGTTACCGACCACAACCTTGCGTCCGTGCGCCTTGATAACCAGCCAGATGACAACGGCAAAGGCAACGCCGACAACGATCGTGACGGTGATGAGGGTGGTCATAGAAACCCGCAAAGCGGGATCAACGGAATCTACCAGCATAAGCCCTCCAAGGAAAAAGGCAATAACGCCGCCGATGGTCAAAATGCCGTGACTGACCACCTTGATTTCGGCAATGAACAAAATGATCGCCAGCAAAATCAGCGCCACCCCGGTGTAGTTGATGGGCAGGGTCTGGAAGGCGTAGAGCGCCAGCAACAGTGAGATGGCTCCGACCACACCGGGCAATATCGCACCCGGATTGTACAACTCAAGCATCAGACCGAGGCTGCCGAGCGAGAAAAGAATCAGGGCGATATCCGGATCGGTGATCAACTCAAGCAGGCGATATATCCATGAGGTCGGGATTTCTTCGGTGTGAGTTTTATCGAGCTTCATGGTCTTTTTACCACCGGGCAGATCGGCTTCCCTGCCGTTAATCTGGCGAAGTAAATCTTCGATGTCCTCTGCCCGGAACTCAATTACACCCATTGCGAGCGCTTCGTTATCGGTGATCGAGACTGACTCCCGAACGGCGCGTTCGGCCCATTCGGCGTTGCGGCCGCGCTTCTCGGCGGCGGCTTTGATCTGCGCCACGGCATCGTTGGTAATTTTCTCGTTCATCACCGAGTCGACTTCCTGTCCCCCGCCTCCCACCGGATGGGCGGCTCCTATATTGGTCGAGGGAGCCATGGCGGCGAAATGTGAGGCGTAGGTGATATACACCCCGGCCGAACCGGCTCGTGCTCCCGACGGGGCGATGTAAGTACAAACCGGCACCGGGGAGTTCAGGATATTCTTGCAGATGGTCCAGGTCGGTTTGGTGAAACCGCCGGGCGTGTCCATGAAGATAACAAGCAACGCCGCGCCGTCTTCATCGGCCTTGTCGAGCGCATCCTCGATTCGGTCGCTGGTAACAGCACCGATAGCGCCGTCGATGGTCATGGTGTAGACCAGGGTGAGAGGATTGTCCGTATCCTCGCCTACGGTGACACTATCGACAACCCGAGTATCGGCAGCGGCGTCGATCTCGTCTTCGTTCGCGGCTCTTATTGCCTGGGAAATAATCGGACTAATGAGAAGCAAGAGCGCGAGCGGAATTAGAATGGTTGATCGTACTCGCATAGTTAAATTATGCCTTCTCGGTCAAGCATTGTCAAACAAAACCGGAACCCGAGATGCGGGGGGGCGTCATCAATTCGGAAGTTCCACCCGAGGCACCGAAAGAATGAAGATGGATTCCCGCCACCCACAAGCAAGGTGCTGATTATACCGCGGGATCGCAGGGATCCCGCGCTACGGGGCTCTATGTCAGAACCGCAAGGGTCCTGACCTACGAAGACTGCCGCCTACCAATCGGCGCGAGAAGACACTTCTACAAATGGAGCTCGTCGGTGGAGTATTTGACCTTACCGTCAAGCACTGTCGCCAGCGGGCGAACCTGTCCGATACGAGTAACAGCTACCTTCGTAATGTCATCGGACAACACCACAAAATCGGCCGGGTAGCCGGGCAACAAATAACCTCGTTCGTGCGCCTGACCGGCGGCAACGGCGGCTCCGACGGTGAAGGCTCGGACTCCTTCGGCGGCGGTGATGCGTTGCTCGGGATGGAGACAGTCGCTGGTGCCGGGACGCACACGTCGCACGGCGGCGGCAATACCGGTGATCGGATCGAGCGGTTCGATGGGGACATCGGAACCGAAAGCCATATCGAGTCCCTTATCGAGGAAAGTGCGAATGATATAGGCATTACGGCTGCGATTGCCCCAATACTTGCGAATCGGAGTTATGTCCAATGGGAAATGACAAGGCTGCATCGACAATACGACCCCCAGTCGTTTGATTCGGGCGATATCTTTGCGCCGTACCAGTTGAATGTGCTCGATACGGTGTCGCGCTCCGTTACTCAGCGGAGGAACTGATTCGAGCGCTTCGAGAACGTTGGAAACCGCTTTGTCGCCAATGGCATGAACGGCCAGTGGAAGTCCCGCTTTGGCTGCCAATCGGGCGATGCCGGCAATCTCACGCACACCGGTCACTTCGATCCCGTAGTCTCCGGGACGTCCGGCGTACGAGTCGAAACAAAGAGCGGTGATACTTCCCAGAGAACCATCGGCAAACACCTTGATGCCGGCGATGCGAAGCCAGTCGTTGCCGGCTCCGTAGCGGACCCCCTGCCTAACGACATTCTCGGCCAGGTCGGCTGTCGGATAGAAGTTGATCCGAAGTCCCAGCTTATCCTTTTCGGCCAAGTCGGCAAACCATTCGAAGCCCTCGGGGCCATCGAACGAATGTACGCCGGTGACGCCTTTTGAGTAAGCATACTCCAAAGCCTGTTTCCAATAACGCCGGATTCGTGATTCCGACAGAGGGGGAATCATGCCATAGACCGGATCGTAACCGGGACGTTCACGCAGGATGCCGGTGGGAACGCCCTGGCTGTCGCGTTCGATGCGACCGCCCTTCGGATCGAGACTGCGCGGACCGATATTGGCCTTGTTGAGAGCGCGGCTGTTGACCCAGGCAGAATGTTCATCCTTGGAGAAAATGAAGGCTGGACGACCGCCGGTTACCGAGTCGAGCATGTAACGATCCGGCTGTACGTTATCGACAAACCAGTTGGGACCATAGCCTTCCCCCACGACCCAGTCCCCCTTTTTGAGTTTGGCGGCATGGGCGGCGATCTTCTTGAGACAGGCGTCGACCGAAGTCAGTCCATGCAGAGAAACCATCGAAAGTGAGCGTGCAAAATAGAAGAAATGAGTATGGGCATCGACCAGACCGGGGACAACCGTGCGGCGGTTGAGGTCGATTTTTTCGTAGCCGGCGAACTCGGGATCGTGCTGAAGTCGTTTGCCGACCGCAACGATCCGCCCGCGATTGAACGCCAGCGAGTCGGCCGAGACACCCTCGGCCTGGGTATAAATGCGGGCGTTATAAATCAAACTCTTCGTCTTCAAAGCGCTCTCCTTTGATCCGCCGGTCGCCGTCGCGCCGGGTAAATTTGAGCCGGTCGGTCTCTTCCAGAACCGGGATAGCGAACTTGCGCGTCAGTCCAAAACGATCCTTAAGAGCCGCCACGGTCAACTCACCGTTTCGGTTCAACGCCTCGCGAATGAATCGCACCAGTTCTTTCCAGACAGTCGCGGCAAAAACGAACTCAGCGCCGCATTTGTGGCCTTCCTCGGCCTCAAGGATATATTTGATTGCCTCACGCGCTTCCTTGTCGAGCTTCACCAGATCCGGCAAACGCGGAGGGGTGTAGGGATTCTCCGTAATTTGCTTCAGGATATCATCGTGCAGTTGCTTGACCTTCCCCTTGAGACTCATGCCGCGCCCGACCAGATTGAGCGTTTCACCGGAACGCACGAGTATCCCTTCGCTGAGCATGTATTCTATCAACATCTCGGCACGCGGTTCCGGCATGCGTGATATCTGAATCATCTGGTCGCGCGGGATCCCTTTGAGATGAGAGCGTTCATCGAGGAACGCGAGCAAATGTTTTTTCATCGCTTCGACCGCGGTTTCCATCGTAGATCGATGGTAAATCATATCCCGAAACACCCCGACCGTTCGATCCTGAACCAGCGCTTTGATCTCACGCTGCACTTTTTTATCCGAGATGGCGGCGTTGTGCAGCAGTTCTCGTTTGTCGACCGCCAGTCGTTTTTCCAGCTCGCTGATTATCAACGTTCGTAAATCACCGTCACGCTGTTCCAGGTAGCGATATTCTTCTATACTTCGCATGCGAGGGAAATGCGGCAGATGGTCGATAATACGACCGCCCCCAAGAGTAACCATCGGGGTAGGCAGACGAACGATGAAGCGGTCACCGATTAAACTTAAAACCGGTTCGTCCGGTTTGAAAAACAGGATACCGCTCTCCCCGGCTTTGAGCGTACGACGACGATACAGGCGTATCTCGCCCTCGACTTCGGTAGCACCGGTTATGAACACCACACGGCGACGGTTCGTCAGTGCCAGTTTGGCTTCGGGAATGAGTTCCACGGACAAAGCCAGGACCTGGTTGTCGCGAAAGAACGCAATCGACTCACGAGTCATGACAACACCACCCCGGACCAATTGCTCCTTGTCAACTCCCGAAACGGACACAGCCGTGCGTTGACCCGGAAGAGCTTGTTCGACCTCGGTGTCGTTGGCTCGAAGCGAACGTATTTTACCGCTGGTTCCGGAGGGCCAGATCGTCACCGACTGTCCGACAGAAAAGGAGCCATCGCGTAACGTGCCGGTCACGACGCCGCCGATTCCGAGCAGAACGAAAGAGCGGTCGATGTATAGACGGGCTTTGTCGATGTCTTTTTCCGCCGCCGCTTCATCCGCGAGGTGGTCGATATGTTCGGCTAGTTTGTCGATACCTTCGCCGGTCTGAGCCGAAACACGGAAAATCGGAGCTTCGGCCAAAAACGATCCGGCGGTTTTATCACGGATGTCCGCCTCCAGCAGATCGATCCAGTCGGGATCGCCAACCAGGTCGATTTTGTTGATAACGATTATGCCCCGCTCAATTCCGAGCAATCGGACAATCTGGAAATGCTCCTGGCTCTGCGGCATCCAGCCGTCATCGGCTGCCACGACCAGCATAACGACATCGATTCCCCCCGCCCCGGCGATCATGTTTTTGACAAAGCGTTCGTGACCGGGGACATCGACAAAAGCGATCTCCCGGCGCTGATCGTGCATGCGAAAGGCAAAACCGAGATCGATGGTCATACCGCGTGCTTTTTCTTCGGGCAATCGATCCGGGTCGGTACCGGTCAAACGGCGCACGATAGCGGACTTGCCGTGGTCGATATGTCCTGCCGTACCAATGATGAGCATATTCGCAGATCGTTCTATTTCAGAATCGTACGTATCGCTTGCGTCAGAATCGGAAGGTCTTCGAGATCAACCGTCTTGATATCCAGTACGAGTCGATTGTCCTGAATACGACCGATGATCGGCGTCGGTTGTTCGCGCAATTTACGAATCAGGCCGGTCGCGTTGTAGTCGGGTGAGAAGACGATGCCGACCGAGGGAATCGCTGATTCGGGCAATGACCCGCCACCCATGAAAGCATCCGTCGCCTCGACCGATAATCCGGGGGGATTACCTAACTCCGCAAGAACGGCTTTGCCCCTTTTGTACAACTCCGATTCCGGAACTTTTACTTTGGCCCAGAGCTTGATTTCTTCGTCATGACGGCCGTTCAGGTAGATCGTGAACAACTTCTCAAGCATCGAATAGATAATTTTATCCACCCGGACAGTGCGGAATAACGGATTACGTTTGATCTTGTTGACCAATTCGGTACGACCGACGATCAAACCGGCTTGAACCCCTCCAAGCATCTTGTCTCCGGAGAAACAAGTTAAATCGGCTCCAGCACGAACCGAGTTCTGGACACTGGGTTCATCATAGCCGATCAACTCACGCGTCGAGATCAATACCCCGGAGCCAAGATCGTTGACCACCGCCACCCCATGCTCGCGACCGATTCGGACCAATTCTGATAGATCGGCCTCCTCGGTAAAACCGGCCTGAATGAAATTGCTCTTGTGGACTTTCAGAATCAGCGCCGTGCGTTCATTGATTTCATTAAGGTAGTCTTTGGCGTTGGTGATGTTGGTTGTACCGACTTCACACAAACGCGCCCCGGAACGCCGCATGATATCGGGGATGCGAAAACCACCGCCGATCTGAACCAGCTCGCCTCGGGATACGACCACCTCGCGGCGATTGGCGAGAGAATTCAGAATAAGCAACAGAGCGGCGGCATTGTTGTTAACGACACAGGCGGCTTCGGCGCCGGCAAGCGAGGCGAGGTATTTTTCACAGGCGATGCCGCGCTTGCCGCGAACCCCGCGATGAAGATCGAATTCGATATTGCCGTACCCGGTAACCGCTTTTTTAACTTCATCGAACAATTCCATCGGCAGCGGCGCACGCCCGAGATTGGTATGTATTACAATTCCAGTGGCGTTTATCACACGAGTTATTTCGGCGCGTTTCATAGCCGCCAGCGCACGTTCGATCGTGCGATGCAACTGCGACAGCGTCAACTCCTGCCCCGCCTTCACCTGTTCTTTAGCCGCAGCTGTCTCCTGTTTGACAATCTCCGCTGCTATCGGACGCGGCACCTCGGATATTGCCGTCTGAAGGGCCGGGCTTTGAAGCAACTCTTCGATAGCGGGGAAATCACGCAGTTTTTTTATTTCAGTTTTGGCCATAAGTTCGGTCTATAAATCACTTCCATCAGAACACGTCCGACATTCTCCAGCGCCTTCGAGGAGCATTTATCGGGGGTGTCGAATTCTGTATGCCAATAGGGATAATCGAAATCGATCAGATCTATACAGGGGACGCCAACGGCGTTGAACGAGGTATGATCGTCGTAAACGGACTCGCTCACACTGTCCATGAAAGTTTTTATTCCCTGTTCGTCGGCGATCTCCCAGATCATATCGTTCAGTTGCTTGCAATAGGTCTCTGAGAAACCCTCACGCGGGATGGACTGGTCGGCATCGCCGATCATATCAACCACGATCCCGAAACGATAGCGTCCCCGGATGCCCTGTCGGGCGAATTCCTTCGATCCCAGCATGTAGTAATCCAGATGTCCGGGGCGTCCCCAGTCTTCACCGTCAACCAGGATCAAATCAACCGCTGCCGGCGGCGGGGCGTCCGATAGAGCATTGGCCAGTTCCATAAGTACGGCCACACCGGAAGCACCGTCATTGGCGCCGTCAATCGGTTGCATGCGGCGACTGCTGTCGGTGGCGTATTCGGCAATGGGGCGGGTGTCCCAATGAGCCAACAGAGCGATCCGGCCTCGATCGGAATCGGTTCCCGGGACTGACACGATAAGGTTGACCAGAGGAATGTCATGGCCCGAATAAGGATCTCTGAAGTAGAAGGACTGTGAGTCCACGGACAAATTAAGACTGTCGAAGAAATCGACGAAGTATTCTCGACAAACGCGCCAGGGTTCCGAACCGGGCACGCGTGGTCCAAAAGCAACCTGTTGTTCGAGATAAGTAAATGCTCGTGTCCCGTTAAAAACGGGCACCGGCCCACTGTCCCCGGTACAGGCGAACATGATTATCGCCAATAAAAGACATGAAATAACAAATACATTTCTCATAAGGTCAATCTCTCGGAATACCGCAAACAAGTCAATTGAAAATAACCTGCAGGTAAAGGCAGCCTCTCCTTAAAGGTCAATGGAAATACCGTTAAGGTCAAGTCACGGAAACCATTTTGATGGACTGATAGAGAATAGCAGATATGAGCTTAGAAGCGTAACTCCGCCCAAAGCTGTAGTTCACGTACGTGACTCTTACGATGACTGGTAGCATCGTTCGAATCCTGCCAGCGCATCGTGAGGCCGCCGTTTACCTGCTGACTGAAGGAGTATTTGGCTGAAGCGGACCAGGTCATATCGGATTTGTCGCTTGACGGCGCCCATTTGCCCGTGCTTTGAGTATACGTTTCAGACAGAGACGAATTAAATGTGGCGCGAAGCTGGATTGACATCTGCGAGTTGAACTTCATTTTACCGAATAGCGGAATCCCGATCCCCCCGGGTGCCGAGAAAGAATAACTGGTTGAGAAATCAAGCGACTTCTTTGAAGATTTGGTTATCTTTTCAGACTTACCCGAGGCCAGGTTGAAGTTCTCGTTGCGATCTCTGGTCAGAGTGTATTTAGTCGTCAGGGTCAATTTCCGGAACACCTTGAAATTGAACGAAATCAAAGGGCTGTAGCTGATCGACTCGCTCGTGGAGGTAGTGTGTCCGGCGTCGAGGTCGATAGTTTCTCGCGTTGAGCGACTATAGCCGGTCCGGGGATCGAATACCTCAATGAGTTTATTTACAACTCCTCTTATGATCGGCAGTTTCTCGAAACGAGCGATACGGATGGTTAAAGTCGGCCATTTCGTACTAATCTTCTCGTAACGGCTGGAGGTCGTGATCAGATCACGCGTAACAGAACGGGAGTATTTAGCGTCTACGGACAATCCACCCAGGAAGGTGAAGCCGCTCCCCAGATTAGAAGTTTCGCCTTCGGAAGCACTCGGCGAGCGAGTTGCCGTAACGGTATCGACATCAGGATAGTCTTCAAGTCCGAAACGATGCGCCCAACTCGGTCGCGTGACCATACCGGGAAGCTGATTGCTGAAGTTTTCAGAATAACCGTAAGTCGGGGCTTTGATCCAACCGGTCAGGAAACGTAGTACGGACAGCGCCGGATCGTAAAATGGCTTTCCGCTCTCTTCCTGTTGTTTTTCCGAACCGGACCGGGTACTGGCACGTCGACCGCGGAAACGGCGCTGTCCACCGGAGGAATTCCCCCCGAACAACTTAATGTGATCAAAAGTACCGGTAACACCCATGTCACGAGAGAGCTTACCTAAGAGCGACTCCGAAGATTTATCATACGTGTCGCTGTAGTTGGCTTTGTAACTAAAGCTCGTGGAAAGGAATTCGAACAGTTTCGGATCATAGGTGGCGCTGAACGCCTGAGTATAACTGGTTTCGAGACCGAGTTTGAGATTCTTGAGACTCCAGTTCACCAGGCTGAGGTCGCTCAGATCTCGCTTCGTCGTATAACGATAGGTGGTTTTAAAATTCTGGAATAAGTTATAACTTATGTCCATCGACCCAACCAGGTCTCGTTTTAGCGATGAACGCCGGTTATAATTGACATCGTCCGAGATACTGGCATTCCGAGTATATGTGGCCGAAAGACTCCAGCGAGTCGGATAAAGTCCCAATTCGGTCTCTGAAACCCGCCGGGCTATCGGAATCCATTTGGTCCAGAAGAAAATCGACAAAGTCGGGGGCGTCTTCATGGACAAATCAAATCCGGATTTCACCGAGATGTTTTCACCGAAAGAGTAGGGTGCGGTCGGTGATGTCGAAAGCGTTCGCCGGTATGAAACGCTAAGGTCCTGTCGATTCAGAAACAGGATAAACAGCAGGTTTTTGCCCTTGTAGGCGAATTTTTCGGAAATCGTGAAATTCCGCGTCTCCGAGACAGATTTCTCCTGCTCACGTATCTCATCCGGCAACACGATATCAGACGACGTTCTTAGCAGCGGGATCGTAGTTGACTTGCTGTAGCTGTATGAAATGGGGATGTTGGCGCCCCAGAACTTAGGCATGAAACGGTCGACGTTAAAAGTCACATTCCAGTTGTACGATGTCTGGGTTTTACCGCTCCCAAGATTGTTGCCGCTACCGCCACGAGTCGCCGTCGAAACCGAACGGAAATAAGGGTCCTGCGTCTGATAGCCAAAACGATAAGTGAACAGGTCAGCTAAATTGCCGTTAACCGAAATACGCGCGGCGGTACCGACATCGTTGCGCACATCGGTTACACGCAATTCATCGACCCAGATATTTCCGGTTGCCCCTCCAACCGTGTCGGCCAAGTTGCGATTAGCGACACCGATAACGAAATACTTGATTTCGCTCAAATTGGGATAACCCAATACGCGATAGTTGCCGCTTTCCCCGTCGATTTCAGTCTCATCATCGGGCAGGTTGCGAATCAACGAGTCCTTCACCGCCGTCAATTCGTTGAAATCGATATCGATAT
Source organism: Candidatus Zixiibacteriota bacterium (assembly GCA_035380245.1). Lineage (NCBI taxonomy): Bacteria > Pseudomonadati > Candidatus Zixiibacteriota > Candidatus Zixiibacteriota bacterium. Next base: position 744,225 of record DAOSXA010000002.1, read on the forward strand.
CGTTGCGGCTGTCCCAGCCGGGGTAAACTGATTTACGGACCTCATAGAAATTGGCCGAATCCTGCCCGATCCGCATGAACAAACCTACCTGCTGATCTCCGTTGGGATCCGTGATAATACCATCGCCGCCGTGAACGTACATCTCCATGTGGCGGTAACCGGAATAAGTCTCGACCTCCGACAGCACTTTCGTAGCCAGACAGGTATCGAAGAAATTCAGATTCTCAAAATGCAATAAAAGTCCGCGTTGCGCTTCCGTCAGACCGGTGCTGGGATCCGTGTATGCCTCCACTTCGGGTGGCGGCGTATACGTACCGTCTTCCTCGCTGACCGATGCCACAACGAATCTTGTCTTATCATCATCAGCAAGATCACGACTGCGATCGTGGACATCGACCGAGTCCGCCCAATTGGACTGAACGAAATACCAGCCGGCGACCTCGATCGTATCCGGAATGAGGCTGTAGGTAGTATCCTCGAACCAGACTCTCACGTGAGTTATATTGGCCCAATTGGGGTCGGTACTGCCGTCGCTGACTTCCTGATCGAGAATGGTCGTGTCGCGAATCGGAATACGATAAGTCCGCCAGGGATTATCGGCGCCTCCTTTTTCGGAGCCCTCGACAAGGAATTCGGCATCATCGTCCAGATCGATCACGAAGGAGAAATAGGCGTTGGTCCAGTTGAACCCCGAGACCGAGGATAGTTGTTCCTCGTCGGGACGGCCCTGTACTGAGGGATCGTTCATGTTACCTTCGGTACCGTTGATCCATTCGTAGCGGATCGATTCATCGTCCCAATTGATTAGATTGCACTCATTGCTCGGAAGCGGGCATTTGCCGTCACCCTCGAAATACCAGTTATCACCGTTGGGGTCGACATTCACCCCCGGGATGTAGTTCGGTTCCTGATAATCGAACAGGGTATCCAGACCGCGGTCTTCCTCCGTTTCCAGAGAGCTGTTCTCCAGCACCATATCCTCGGTGTTCTGGGCGCCGTCGCTGTTGGCGTCTTCAGAGATACGTCCGAAATCGAAATGCAACTTACCGCGTTTCGAACCTCGCATACGGATTTCAAAAAGCTGCACGCGGTCTTCATCGACGCCGGAGAAACGCCGCATGATACCGCCCCAGCTATGGTATTGACCGGCCAACGTATCGAGCACCAGCGCCGTGGTGTCCTCGTTGACACTAACCGCAACACTATCGTGTCGAGGTCGGAAGATAAACTTCATGGTACGCAGGGAGCCTTCGCCGCGTCCGATATCGACATCATAAACATCCTGGGTCAAAACGGCGTCGCGCGGCTGGAACCAAAGCACCTTACCCCGCAGGTAATTGCCGACATCGATATGTTCCGGAGGGGAGGCCAACTGCCATGAAGTACGGCTGACACCCAGCGACAACTGCTCCAGGGCGGATTCGAAATCATCCACATAAGCCACTCCGTCCACGTTGGGATTCGGGTGTGACTGAGCGACTTCTCCGGAAATAGTGATACCCGAGGCCTGTTTCGTATTCAATAGCGGCAGGGCATCCACAAAAGAAGTAAGGAAGTTCGGTCTCAATTTAAGCGTGGCATCGACATCGTATACCAACATTTTTGAGGTCTCTTCACCGACTCGAGGCTTACGCTCCTGAGCCTGGTCGGATTTGTACAAGACCGTGCTGCCGAAAGACAGGTCCTTGCTCCATTCATATTCAGCTCTGGCTCCAAACAGAGTTTTCTTTTGCAAACTCAGGAACGGCGCATATTCGTAATCGATGCTGATGTCGGCGTTAGGATCAAGGGCTTCTTCGGATTTAAGGGTCACGCGTCCGAAATTATAATCGATGTCGTAGTCCGTTCCGCGAGTAAGCGTATGACCGTTTACAGTAATGCGCTCTGATCCATCGATAATGTTCGGCTTATCGAGTGAGATTACACTCGAACGGTCTTTGGAGATAATTCGAATGAAATAGCGGCTGGCCTCTTGTTGAGAGGTAGTCGAGTAATAGCTGTAAATATCAGGGACTAGCTCATCGAGTTTCTGAGTGACACGTCCAAGGCTGTCGGAAAACGTACGTGTAGAATTAAAGGGTTCTCGTTCGGGGAAGATGATCAACCCCCACTCCGGACGGAATATCTCCACACGATCGTCAATAACTCCATCCGGGATCTTACCACTCGTCGTATTGTACTGGTCCAGTCCCAGAATTTCCAGATAACTCTGGGTTTGGTTGCTCTGTTCCTGGTAATCCTTGATACTGGTCGTCTTCTCGGTTCCGGCATTGCCCTTGTAAATCGTAACCGTGAGACCGTCAATCGAAGCTCCGCGGGTGATATCGTAGCAGTTCCGCCACATCAATTGCCAGGTCTGATTATCGGGATCCTGGTTGTAGGGACGAATCAATTTAAGGCGATACGGTTCGGCGACAATCGATCCCAGCGTATCGATCGTGCCGTTCACCCGCTTGACGACCATCCAGACACCAAACGCTTTATAGGCACGAGTAGTGGTAAAAACCATGTAATGCAATCCCCGCTTGGTATCGTTGAAGAAAGTATAGCGGGTGGGATCAACCTCTTTAACACGGATAGAAGTCATCCGTTCTGCCGTAAACTTGGTGGTATCGTTGGGATACACGTACATATCGGCATTGTATGCTTCCAGGTTGTCGTCGTCGGTTTCCTGTTCGAACACGAATAGATTGGTGACGACATCGGCCGAGTCCAATTCCCCTTCGAGGCCAAGATCAAAAATCCTATCCACCGCGTATTCGTAATCACGGACATCGTCCGCCGATTCCTCACCCGTCGGCGAGAATGTGGCCTGGTCGGAAGTACCCTTCTCCTGAGAAGCAATAGCCGTGAGGCTCAGATTGCCGATCTGCGCCTCGGTCTTGATACCGAAAAGACCGGTAATTCGTGAGGAATAACCGACGAACTGGGTGTTGGGAAGATTCAGGTTGGTGTTACCGGCCTCAATGGTCTTGAGAATATCGTCCTCGTCTCCCTTGTAACGAATCTGTATTCGATTCTCCAGGGGGATATCGGTCTGGCTGTCCTGAGAAACCTTAACCGATATCTTGGAACCGATAGTTCCGGTGATATCGAACCGCGATATCTGCTCCATGTTGAGCGAGGGGAACTTGCTCTGGCTGTAAGTATCGCTCTCGGAAGCATCCGTCCATTGCGAACGGCCGGAGAAGGTGATGCGTCGATAGCCGGAAACCGTCAGGCCGGCGCCGCCCTCTCCGAAGATAGCGTCCAGGCGCTTCGGCAGTGCGACCTTGATTCCCAGTCCGCGATCTTCTTTGCGGCGGCCTGAGTCGGTCATCGCCCTTTTGGAAACGCTTCTTCTGCTGTCACTAAGACTCTTATCGAGACGATAGTGCATGTATTCATCGGCATCAACCGAGACTGGGATGAGATCCTTGGAGTCTCTCCCTATCCGGGCATACTGCTGCACGAATGTCAAACTATGATCGGCGAAACTGGCTCGGTTCAGCTTCGGCTCATAAGGGCGTTCCCCGATCACCTCGGGATTAGGTTTAGCTCCGAGAGCAATCGAGAAATCTTCATTACTGGACTGATAAGGAGTAATGTAAGAAGGCGGCCAGTCAAGGGTAGCCTCAAAACGACCAAAACCGTGGGCCGGGCATACTAAAAGGACCAGTGCACCCGTCACGGCAACGGCAAAAGCAGCAAGATGTTGGAGCGTACTTCTCAACGTCGGTAAAACACCGCAATTCAACTCAGTTTTTTATCAACAGTCGATAGAAGTCCTCCTTAAGGTTGGAATGATCCTAGACGTATTATTTCTTCCTCTAAGGTTATACCAAACTTATCGAGAACTTTCTTCCTTAAAATATCGGCTAAATCGGAGATATCCTTCGAGGAAGCGTTCCCGGTATTCAGAATAACATTAGCATGTTTTTCGTATACAATTGCGCCGCCGACCTTGAGGCCCTTGGCGCCCACTTCTTCCAACAGCTTTCCGGCCGGAAGTTTACCGTAAGGCTGGCTTTCGTCCGGTATATTTTTGAAGAAACAGCCGGCGCAAAGCCCATCGGGTGGAAACTTAACTTCTCGGATTTTCCAAATCCGGTCGACTTCCGCCTGAATCACTTCACGCTTGCCCGGTTTCAGCTTAAACCGAGCAACGACAACTATTTCCCCCGTCTTCTTAAGATACGAATCTCGATAACCAAAGCGACAATATTCTGCATCTACCCGGTGGTTTTTTCCTTTACGGTCAACCAAATCGAGATCCTGCAACAACGATCCTATCTGTCCCCCGTATGCACCGGCGTTGCCGTAAATAGCTCCGCCAACAGTCCCCCATATACCTGAGGCAAATTCCAGGCCGGTCAATGAATGATCCGCGGCGAATTGCACCAGCGACATCAAGTCCTCTCCCGACCCAACCTCTATGACATTACCCGGCAACACCTTAATACCACGAATTGCCACTTTGATAACCAGTCCCGGATATCCCTCATCGGAAATCAACAGGTTCGATCCACCCCCGAGAAGGAAACTGTCAATACCAACTTCCGCAGCCGTAGTCACAGCCCGGGATAGTTCTTCGGGAGATGTGCAGGAGATAAAAAAACGAGCCTTGCCGCCGGTCTTAAAACTGGTCAAGGGAGCCAGCGGTTTGTTCAACTCGAAGCGGTCGCCAAGACATTCCCGAAGCCGTTCAGCAACAGCGTCGAGAGCGGCATTGTTGGGAGAATTCGCCATATACAGCAATAATATACGCAGAGATCCGGCAAAAACAAGGCAATACCTGCCGGATATTTGTAGCATTCGGAATCAACTTCGAGAACAGGCCAAAAATCAGGATTTGTCATCCTTTGAGTCTGATTAATCTGAAGTAGTCTGCCCCGCTTGAGATTCTTCCTCCGGGGAGGCTTCGGCTTTGTTTTCTTCGGATTCAGACTCATCCGTATCCGACTTTTTGCTTTCATCGACGAAGTTCATCCGCAGTTCGTAGAGAGCATGTTGGAGCAGTTTATTTTCAGTGTCGGTGAGGTTACCTGAGGTTTTCTTTTCAAGCATACCCAGGAGGTCAATAGTCGCCTGGGCCATCGGCAAGTTACGTTCCACCTTACCGGTAAACGGATTGGCGACCTTCCCCAATTGCTGCATCGCTCCCGCCTGGAGCGAGATAACCATTTGCATAAAATGCGGGTCCATTTCAGGGACATCGGCGCTCATGTATAGCTCCTGTCAGAATGATCTTTAAAAGTTATGTAATCATCAGCCGCCGCCGAGATCACGGCGATGCGGCCGGGTGCTGATCTTGAGATAGTTATACAAACGACGGCCCTCGCTGTCAAGGTTGCCCATCGACTCGAACAGCCGTGCCAGCACCTTTCGTGAGGCTTCGATCAAATCGCGGTCGGCGGACAAACGGGCGATCTGCAACTCGGGCAACCCGGACTGTCGTACGCCGAACATCTCCCCCGGTCCGCGCAGTTCCAGGTCGGCCTCTGAAATTTCAAAGCCGTCCACGGTCGAAGCGAACCTGGTCAGACGCTGACGGGCGACGTCCGATAGACGGCCGTGCGCCAGCGCTACCAGCGTCGCCTGTTTTTGGCCGCGACCGATGCGACCGCGCAATTGATGCAACTGCGCCAGGCCGAATCGTTCGGCGTGCTCGATCACCATCAGGGTGGCGTTGGGATTGTCAATACCGACCTCGATCACCGTCGTAGCCAGCAAGACATCAATCTCCCCCGCCTTGAACGCCGCCAGGGTACGATCTCGCTCGGTCGGTTTCACGCGACCGTGAACGATGCCGAGCTTCACCTCTTTCAGAGCGCCCTCGGCGAGCGCCGCCGCGGATTCTTCAAGCGACTCGAGATCGCTGTTCTCGGATTTCTCGATCGTAGGATAGATGATATAAGCCTGCCCGCCTTTTTTTACGTCGTCGACCACAAACTGCATCACCTTGTCGCGAACATCGGCCGGTCGCCAGACGGTACGGACCGGTTTACGACCCGGCGGCAGAGTGTCGATGGTTGAGATATCGAGATCACCGTAAAGAGTCAGCGACAGGGTGCGCGGGATCGGCGTAGCGGTCATGACGAGCAGATCGGGATGGTCTCCCTTGGCATGGAGGCGGGCGCGTTGTTCCACCCCGAAACGGTGTTGTTCATCGATGATCACCAGCCCGAGTTTGGCGAATTGAACGCTGTCGTAAATAAGGGCGTGGGTGCCGAACAGGATTTTGGTTTCGCCCGAGAGACAGGCCTCGACCACGGCTTTCTTCTCAGCCGCTTTCAGCGAGGAAGTAATCAAACCACATGGCACGCCGAGCTTATCGAGCGGCTCACTCCAGTTAGCAAAGTGTTGTTCGGCGAGAATTTCAGTCGGCGCCATGAAAGCGGTCTGGAGACCGTTCTCAACGGCGTACAGGGCGGCGATAATCGCCACAACGGTTTTACCGCAGCCGACATCTCCCTGGAGCAATCGCGACATGGGCCGGTCGACTTGAAGATCGGCGACTACTTCGTTGACCACCTTCTTCTGACCGGTCGTGAGTTGAAACGGCAGGGCATCCTTGAACTGCCGCAGCAGGTTGCCGGGAGGTGCATATTGATTTGTCCGTGAGACGGTCGTTCGGCGGCTGCGATTGCCGAACACGAGGAACTGGAATTGCAGCAGTTCATCGAACGCGAGCCGTCGACGACAACGCTCAATCTGGTCGCGGTCGTCGGGGAAATGAATTTGCCTGATCGCCTCGTGCAGCGGCGGCAACCGGAACTCGGCGAGCGTGGCGGGAGGTAAAGGGTCGGCAATCTTCTCGACCAGGTTCTCGAACACGAATGCGGTCGTCCGCCGCATCCCCTTGCTCCCCATGCCGACTTTTTTAAGCTCGGCCGTCTGGGGATAAACCGGAATGATACGTCCGGCGTGGATCATCTGGTCAGTGTCGTCGTCAAGGCGTTCGAGGTCGGGGTGAAGCATCTGATAACCCATGAAGTAGCCAACCGTACCGGTGGCGGCATATACCTGGCCCTTCTGGAACGTCTTCTCCCAATACCTGATACCGGCGAACCAGAGGAGCGAAATCGCGCCGGTTTTGTCCTGGAGGATGACCTCGTAACGTTTGCGTTTGCCGTAGAGAATGCCGTGCGCCTTGACCGTGCCGATGATGGTTACCTGATCGTCGACCTTGAGTTGACCAATGGGGGCAACATTGGTGCGGTCGAGATAATGGCGGGGAAGGAACATGAGCAGGTCGTGCACGCAATGCAGGCCGTGCTTCGCCAGCACGTCGGCCTTGCGCGGGCCGACGCCCTTCACGTATTGCAAAGAAGAGTCGAGTTGCAGACTAGCCACGCCTAATGGTGGTCGCTCGGGGGACAATAGTCAATGACAAAGTTGCTTGAGGATAGCTACATCATCACGAGGAGTTTTGCTATGTAGGGGGATTTCCAATAAAAAAAGCGGAAGGGGTGGGAATCGAACCCACCGGGGACAATGCGATTGCCCCCCTCACGGCTTTGAAGGCCGGGACCGCCACCAGACAGCATCCGCTTCCGGCGCCAATATAAGCATACGTATCCTCGTATGCAATACCGTCTGTTTGCCAGGGTAGCGATCCCGGCGGAGATGGTGGTTTTTTGCGCGGGGCTCAGGTTTTTCCGGTCGTCCTCGTAGTGCAGGTCTCTCCGAGACCTGCCATGTCGTCGTTATAATCGCTACGAAGACCACTCACGCGAGCAATCGATTGTTAACTGATTCCTTCCATGACCTCCCTGGCCAGACGTTCCAGGTTTTTCTCCGGGATGGCGGTCCAGGATTCCACCATGTAATCACAGCTCGCGGAGCAGATCATCGAGACCTTGGCGGCGGTCTCCTCGTCGGGCGCCTCGTAGATGTCCATGAAATCCCAGCCACCGAGTAGTGCATAACTGGCCAGGAATTTGACTTTCGGACAGGTCTCCCTGACCTTCTTCATCCACACCCGACGGCTACGCCCGGTTTTCGCGCCGGACATCATTTCAGCCAGCCTTGGCGATTGGGGGCATAGTTTTGACATGAGTACAAAGGTTCTCATAACCGGCCTCCTTACTTCGACCGGGTAGCCGTGCGCACCCATGATAAAACGAGATTACCCGGGTCCGTCGGTTCACCCGGTTGCGATTTTGAATGACATTCCCTGACTTGCCTGATCCTATAATCAATATAGCGATTGATACAATTTATGCAGCTGTTTTCTTGTGAAGGATGTTTTAGAAATGCGACTGCCGGTGATTAAAGAGGATATATCTTGGCGGGACCGGCCAAAGAATCGTGATATGGAGCAAACGAGGACATCTGCCGCCCACGAAATAAAACAACCATGTCAGGTTGCAAGCATGTAACCTGACCTACTATCTCACACTGGCATCAGTGTCAGCATTTCTTATGCAACAGATCCAGAAACCAGGGTAAATTGCATGAAGCCCGATGATCGTTGCCGCTCGATTGTCTTGTCTGCGACACCAGAAAACGCCGAGAGGCATTGATCATATCGGCGGTCTTGTCCAGCCGTTTCATGTCCTCGGAACATGGCGATGAAGATAATTTTACTTCAACGGCCCAAGACTCCGTTCCGAAATCCAGAACTAAATCTAACTCATGTTGATCGCTGGTTCTGAAATAGTAGGCATCGAAGTTCCTCCCGTGTAAGTTCAGTTCACCAAGCACCTGCTCTATAACGAAACCTTCCCAGCTTGCGCCTACCCATGGTTGATTTAGCAAAGTTCGTTTATCCGGTACATTCATGAGAGCATGAAGCAGACCGCTGTCGCGCCAATATATTTTGGGGCTTTTAACCAGTCGCTTTCTGATGTTGACCTGATATGGACGAAGCCGACGAATCAGGAAGGCGCCTTCGAGGTAGTCGAGATAGTTATTAACCGTCTTGTAAGTAAGTCCCAGGCTCTGCCCTACTTGCGAAGCATTCCATATCTGACCGTGCAAGGCGGCAAGCATGCGTATCATGCGGTCAGTTGTTTGGGGTTTTGCCGATAAACCCCACGAAGGCAGATCCCGCTGAGTCAACAACGATAAATAATCCACCTGCCATCGAGGATATTGCTTTGGGGCCAAAATCCCACCATCGGGATAGCCACCGTAGAGCCATAGGCGGTCTCGAGAGGCTTTCGTATTAAGCTCAGTCATAAGCAGTGGTGTCAACTCGACTAACGACAAACGACCGGCCAACGATTCGGAAACCTGAACCATTAGCGACGGCGATACCGATCCAAGCAGGAGGAAACGACCCTTACGTTTGCGATCCCGGTCGATAGCTCCGCGCAGCCGAGTGAAGACCTCGGGCCAGGATTGAGCTTCATCAAGAATCACCAGGTCCTTTCCCGACACTAACGTATCCCAGTCAAGGTCCAGACGAAGGCGTTCGGATTCCTGTTCCAGATCAAAATAGATTCCAGCCAGACTCCGAGCCAGAGTCGTCTTACCGCTCTGACGGGGTCCGACCAGCGCTACTGACGGATATGCTTCCAAACGTTCCAGAAGCTGTTGTCGTATTTTTCGATGTATCATTTCTTGCAAAATAGAATTCTATTTCTAATTTGCAAGAATTTTATTTAGCTGTAAGAGACTTCTATCCTAGACCTGAAGGAAGTTTTCCGCTTAAGGACAAAGAGAAGACAGACTCCCCACTCAAGAGGTGGAGCACCGAAAAGAACAAACCCCACGTTATAGCTGTCAGGACCGTGGCAGGTTTCGGGGGGATTCGCTCCACGATCCAACCATGTCAGGTTCCAAGGAACCCAAACCTACAAATGTTATTCTGTATGATATGGGGCAGACGAGGACGTCTGCCGCCCATGAGCAAGAGTCCTGACCTACGAATTTAGGGGGGATCAGTCGGTCGAGGCGGACTCTTTGGGTTCCGGGTCGACATGAATGATCGTGCGCTCAACATCCACGACGTTTTTAAGAACCTGTTTCTCCACCTCTTTGGCGATGGCGTGTCCCTCGCGCACGGTCAGGTCGGGATCGACCACGATGTGCAGCTCGACCTGGATCGACGAGCCGACATAACGAGCGCGGATATCGTGCACCTGATGAACACCCTCGACCGCCGAGGCATAGCTCATTATTTTTTTCAGTGTCTCAGGATCGGGGGCGGTGTCGACCACCTCTTTCATCGCACTCCAGGTGAGAGTTCCGCCAACACGGAAAATGAAGAACGTGACGACCAGCGTCGCGACGGCATCAGCCAGAGACCAGTCGGGGTTCAGATATGCCCCGGTAACACCGATCAACACCGCAATCGAGCTAAGGGCGTCACTCCGATGATGCCAGGCGTTGCCGATCAGGGCTTTACTGCGGATGCGTCGCCCAATCCTGATCGTGTACCAGTACATCGCCTCCTTAAGCACGATGCTGAAAAAAGCTGCGGCGATAGCCAGACGACCGGGATGTGAGGATTCATGTTCGTAGATCGAAAGAATCGCACTCCAGGCCAGACCAAATCCGATCAGGATCAAAATAATGCCGGTCAACATGGCGGCAATCGTTTCGATCCGGGCATGCCCGAACTGGTGGTCCTCGTCCTCCCCCTTACGGCCCCAACGTAAACCGAGCAGGACAATCACGTCACTCACCAGATCAGAGATCGAATGAACGCCGTCGGCAATCAGCGCCTGACTGCGACCGAGGACGCCGGCAACGATCTTGACTCCTATTAACAGGATGTTTACGAACATCCCCACCCAGGTCACTCGCAGGCCCTGTTTGAGTTGCAGTTGTGCTTGTTCGGCGGTGCGCATAATCGTGTATCCTCACAGATCGTTAACGACCACAGAATAGGCATGGTCAACCGTTGCGGTCAACAAGTAAGAAACAGTTGGAAAGGCCGGAGTTTATAATCTGACACTATTGGCGATTCGCCGACATAGGGGAGACGTCTGCCGCCCACACATCCGAAGGGCCGCAAAATAAAGTCCGGGATCGCAGGGATCCCGGACTACGAACATTTGCGTTTTCAAGGGGCAGACGAGGACGTCTGCCGCCCACGAGCAAGGGGCCTGACCTACGAATTCTTCCCACCCGAGGGGGGGGGCACCTAAAAAGATAAAGATGGATTCCCGCTTTCGGGGGAAAGACGTTTTGCGGGGTGTGGCTGCTACAGGTGCAGACGAGACGTCTGCCGCCCACGAGCAAGGGTCCTGACCCACGAATTCTTCCCACCCGAGGGGTGGGGCACCAAGAAAATGAAAATAGGCTTTTGCGTTCGGGAGTGTTGAAAAAGCCGTACGCGCGGATGTTCAGCAAGACACGTCTATAATGCGGGCGACACAAGGCCGCCCGCTACGCGAGGTTATGCCTCTCAAACGCGTAGCGGCGGGGCTTGTCTCCGCCGCGATTGAGGTTTGTCAACAATCCGTGGACGGATGGACCACCGACGTCTGCCACCCACGAAATCAGAATTAAATCGAGCGGACCGGCAAATGTTGCGGATCGTCGATAAGAATGTGCTCCTTGAGCGTGAACGCCTCGGCAAAAGCCACCCCGACCAATTGCCCAAGTTGCGCGGCGCGGGTGCGCATCAACTCGTAGACATCCAGACCGGGTTGAAATATATGCTTGGCCGTGACCGGATTGCCGAACTGCGACCGGTACGCCGCCACCGCTTTAAATTTCTGCTCAAGAAAATCGGAGATATCGACCAGGAAAGAATAATCGGTGTTACGAAAATAGGAGGCATAAGCGATCTTGCGGGGTCGGAACGGTTCACCCGGCAGGTCGAGTTTTTTCAAATCGGCGAGATAACATGCGTCATAGCCCAGCCGCGAACAAGCAAGATGATCGGGATGACGTTGTTCCCAGTGCGGAAGAATCACCAGTTCCGGGCGTAGACGACGGATCGTCTCGGCAATTTTCAGTTTGTTGGCTTGCGTATATTCGAGCGCCGAGTCGGGCAAACCGAGATTCTCGCGCATGGTCAATCCCATGACTTTGGCTGCGGCAGCAGCTTCGACGGCGCGATCGTGCTCGGTCCCGAGCGTTCCCATCTCACCGGCGGTCAGGTCCAGCACGCCGGTTTTACGACCGAGCGAGGCCATCTTGCACATAAAACCGCCGGAAGTGATCTCGACATCGTCGGGATGAGCGGCGATAGCCAGGACATCGAGGTCGTGGTCAGGCATCGAGAATCTCCTGATAATACGATTCATATTCACCGACTATCTTATCGGCGGAGAAACGTCGCCGAGCGATTTCAGCCGCCGCCTTGCGAAATTCCTTATGGCGCTCGGTATCCTTGAGCAGGGCAATCGCCGCACGCGCCATGGAGGTAGTATCCCCTACCGGCAACAGGAAACCATCGCGGTAGTCATCAACCACCTCGACCAGACCGGTCCCCTGCGTCCCGATCACCGGCACGCCGCAGGCCAGCGCCTCCAACGCCGCCAGACCGAACGACTCCTCTTCCGAAGGCATTAAAAACAAATCGGCGCACGGCAACACCGCCTCAACCCGGCTCTGGTTGCCCAGGAAAATGACCCGGTCGCCCAGACCTTTCTTGTTAATCTGGCGACGCGCCAGAATCGTGTCGGGTCCCTCACCGATCAGCAGCAGGCGAGCGGGCAGTTCCTGCCGGACTTTGTCGAAAATGTCGATCACATCGAGCGTCCGCTTGACCGGGCGGAAGTTGGAGACATGAGCCAGCAGGAACTCGTCATCCTGAACGAACTCAGTGCGACTGCAATGACTCATCTTGGGCTGAAAACGGAGGTCATCGAAAAAGTTATGGACTACCCGGATATCTTTCTCGATCTCAAACACCTGTCTGGTTTCATCGGCAAGGTATTTCGAAACGGCCGTCAGGCCGTCGGAGGCACGGATCGAAAAGCGCGTGATGTCGTAATAAGACGGATCAGCCCCGACCAGGGTAATATCGGTCCCGTGCAAGGTAGTTATGATTTTCGGTTGTTTGGTGGGGCTGTTCTGCTGAAGCAACTGACGCGCGAGATAAGCACAGGCAGCATGCGGGATGGCATAATGAACGTGCATGATATCGAGCTCGAAGTTGCGAGCGACTTCGGCCATTTTAGCCGCCAGGGTCAGCGTATACGGCGGATATTTGAACAGCGGATAGGCGGTTGTTTCGACGCCGTGATACATGAGATTCGTCTGGTATTTGTCCAGCCTGAACGGCAGGGCATACGAAACGAAATGAACCTGGTGTCCTCTGGCCGCCAGTTGCTGTCCCAACTCGGTCGCCACGATTCCCGAACCACCGGCGACCGGATAACAGGTAATGCCGATAATCATATCGCCTAAAATTCCCTCATATCGAGCAGTTGATGGTCGGTGATTTCCGGTTCGATCCGGTCGAACAGACGGTCGACAAACCTTAGACCGTATTTACCGATAAAATAGCAGACATTCAACGCCCGCTCCTGCAATCCTCGGTTGGGGTATAGGGCATTGTAAAGCCGATAGATACGGCTGCGAGTGTCGCTCTGGCTTCTCTTGTAACTCGCGAATGTCTTGCTTTCGAGATTCTTCAACGCAAAGTCGATTTTACCCTGTGTTTGTTCCGCGAATTTGGCCAATCCTTTATCGAACTGCAAAGATTCGTTTTTGAACTTGTTGATATGATATTCGATGTCATGACGGAGCATGGCGAAGCCCTTCTCCACATCTCCCGGGAAAGACTCCAATAGAATTCGATTTATCAGTCGCTCGACATCGCAGGTCAACTCACGGAACTCGATGTGATTATCGTGAATCATTTCGGCATAACGAGCCTCAATCACCGTCACGGTGGGGCGCGCTTTGTGATACGGAGCGGGCAAATCGAACAACTCGAACAGACCGTTCATCTGGGCCAGATAAGCAATCTCAGCCGGTCCTCCCTTCTGGCTCAAAGTCGGGAAAAGATAAGACTGCAAAACCGGCCGGGTCATGACATCGGTCGAGAAACGATCCGGCTCCTTGCGAATCAGGTCGATCAATTCAGCACAAGTGAAATTCGTTTCACCCACAGTGAAATTATCACCGTTCCTCAGTACCGGTTGACGACCTTCCTGCACACAGAACAGGTGAGCCGACTCGTTTTTTTTCTCCACCTGGGTATGATAACCGTTTTCGACCAGATCGGTGTTGGCGCGGTCGATGGAAGTATGAAGGTCGTTCTGCTTGAGGATAATTTCTTCGAATAACGGCGCGGCTATCTTCTTGGCCCCGGCATCGTTCGGGGAGAACAGAATCAGGCCGTGTCTGCCCATCAGGGCGGTCATCATTTTGCCGAAAGCGCTTACCATCGTGTCCGAAGTCGTGTAGCAGCGGTCGACCAGATCATACAACTCGTCCGTGAAATCCGATTCGCCCAACGCTGCCTTGAGCTCCATTTTCCAGCGCTCTAGCTCAGCGGCATTATCATATTTCACCTGACCGGTGGGCAACGCCGCAGGGGGCGGCGAGTCATACGAAATTTTAACGATCTCTCCCCGGCGATCCAGCACGAAAGAGTGATTGGCCTCATCGAAATCGTGATCGTCGCCGGCAATCCAGAAAACCGGTACGACCGACCGTTTGAGCTGGCGGGCATACTCGGCCGCCGCCTTTATTATCCCGATAGCTTTCACCTGCACCAGCAACGGTCCGGTGATCAATCCGGCTTGCTGACCTGAGAAAACACACAAGGTCCGGGGATCGGCCAGCAGCTCGATATTGGCCATGGTCGCTTCTGAGGCGCCGAATGACTCGTTTTGAGCTTTCAGCAAAGCGACCAGTTGTTCACGCGGGAACGCTCTCTGATCGAGGGCATAGGCGGTCGCCTCAAGACTCGGCGAGGCGAAAAAACGCCGGGCCGAGTCTTTTTCGGACACAAAATCAAGATAGAAATCGGAATAGCCCATTCCTTTAAACGGGGCTATATGACAGTTCATCAATTCTCCTGATCAAACTTGATCTGATCCGGACTATAGTAGGTTTTTCGCCGAAACACAAACGATACCGTATCATCGATAATCGTGTAAACCACCGGCACTACCACCAGGGTCAGGACGGTCGACGAGATCATCCCGCCGATAACGGCCTGCGCCATACCGGACCGAATTTCCGCTCCCGGTCCCAGTTCCAGCGCCAGCGGCAACATACCGAAAACGGTGGCCAGGGTGGTCATCAGAATCGGCCGCAGACGCAACGGTCCCGAGATCAGGATCGCCTCGGTTCTATCAACACCTTTAGCGCGCTGTTGTTTCACGAAATCGATCAGGAGAATAGCATTTTTCGTTACCAGCCCCATCAGCATCACAATCCCGATCATCGACATGATCGAAAGCGACGAATGGAAAACCAGGAGACCGACCATAGCCCCGACCACCGCCAATGGCAGCGAGAGCATGATCGAGAGAGGATCGAAAAACGACTCATATTGCGAGGCCAAAAGCAGGTAGATGAAAATGATGGCCAGAACCAGAGCGCTTAGGATATTCGAGAACGACTCGTTCATGATCTCCTGGGTTCCGGTCGGGACGATCTTATAGCCCGGAGGAAGTTGAATCGAGTCGGCCCGATTAATAATCTCCTGAGCAATGGTACCGGCAAAATAACCGGTCAGAACGTTGGCGTTGACGCGAGCCTCGCGCTGACGATCATAGCGCAGATATTCACCGATAGCGGAGGATTTCTCGATGGTTGCCACACGGTTAAGCGGCACCAGCAGTTTTTCGACACCGGCGACTTTCTTGTCGCTCTCGATCAGGATGCGTCCGATATCGTCCGCCGACGAGCGATATTTCTCGTCCAGTTGAACCCGGACATCGTATTCTTCGTCTCCTTCGCGGTAACGTGTCACCACATCTCCCTCGACGAGAGAACGTACGGTCATCGGCAAAGTGTAGAGACTCAGCCCGAGGTCGTCGGCTGCTCGGCGATCGATTCGTATCTGCAGTTCCGGCTTGCCTTCTTCAAGGGTATTGTCAATGTCGATAGCTCCCGGAATCGTCTCGGCGATGCCTTCGACCTCGTGCACGAGGCGTGTCAAAGTGGCCAGGTCATCACCACGGACAGAGATTTCAATCGCCTTGGAGGAACCGGCTTCTTCATCACCGCTGCCGACCGAGTATTTAATGCCGGGGATATTGCGAAGCAGTATTCGCGTGGAATCCATGATCTGTAACGCCGAAAGCTCACGCTCTTCGACCGGAGTCAAGGTTATGAAAATTCCTCCCTCGTTCACCGGGGAATTACCGCTCCCGATCGTCACGTACTGGTTGGTGACTTCCTTGAGCTGCCCGACGATCGCCTCAACCTGGGCAATCCTGCGGGAGGTTTCCTGCAAATCGGTGCCGGGCGGAGTTTTTATCTCAACCCGCATCTTGGCGTTGTCGGCATTCGGAATGAACTCCTGCCCAACCTGTGTACCGACCACCAAAGCGGCAACAAACGAAAGCGTGGCAACCAACATGGTAATGAAACGGTGCCTTAAAGCCCACGCCAGCGTGCGTTCATAACGCGGTTTGAGCGCATCGAAAGCCACGTTCCACAGGTTGAGAATTCGGCGGATCGGCATCCAGAGTTGCCACAACAATGAGCTGTCGGCGGCTTCTTCCTTTTCCCTTTGACGCGTAGACCGAAGCCAGCGCGACGACAACATCGGGGTCAGGCTGAACGCCACGAAAAGCGAAATCAACACCGCGAACGCGACCGTCATCCCGAACTGGTAGAAGAAACGACCCATGATCCCTTCCATGAAGGCCACCGGCAGGAATACCACCATAATGGAGAAGGTCGTCGCGGCAACGGCCAAGCCGATTTCCTTGGTCCCCCAGAAAGCGGCGTTGAACGGGGTTTTGCCTTCGTCCAGATGGCGATAGATGTTCTCCACCACCACGATGGCATCGTCGATCAGAATACCCACCGCCAGCGACAAGCCGAGCAAAGTCATGAAGTTAATGGTGAAACCGAGGAATTTCATGAGGGTGAAAGTGGCAATGATCGAAAGCGGAATCGAGATACCGGTGATAATCGTCGGCCGGATGTTCAACAGGAACAGGAAAATAACCAGCACGGCCAGGGCGGTGCCGACCTGGATGTTGAACAGTACCTCGTGAATGGAATCGTTGATCCATACCGAGTCATCGTTAACCACCACGATCTTGATGTCCGGCGGCAGTTCTTCCTTCAACTCGTCGATAACCTCACGGGCCCCGGCGGTCATTCTCACAACGTTGGCGCCGGATTGAAGAATCAGATTGGCGCCGACCGCCGACACTCCGTTTAGGCGCGACAGGGAGCGTTGCTCCTCGATCGTGTCCAACACCGTGGCGATATTGGCCAGATAGATCGGTGTCCCGTTCACGTTTTTCACGACAACGCTGTCCAGTTCTCCGACGCGTTTCACCTTGCCGAGCATGCGGACCAGGTATTCACGCGATGATTCCGTAATTCGTCCGCCGGGTATTTCCAGGTTGCCCGCCATGACGGCGTTGTTGACGTCGTTGTATGAAATCTGATACGACTCCATTTTGATCGGATCCAGGGCTACCCGAATCTCACGCTCGGAGCCGCCGACAATATCCACCGAGCCGACGCCGGTGATAGTTTCCAGCCTCGGTTTAATTTTGTCCTCGACCAACGTGGTAACTTCTTTCGCGGACCTCAAGCCGGAGATAGCGAGCGACATGACCGGCAGCGCACCGGGATCGTACTGAGAAACCACCGGGTCTTCGATATCCTCCGGGAGATCGGCGCGAATCCCGGCCACTTTTTCACGGACATCCTGGGCCGCTACCGCGCCGTCCACTTCGAGATCGAACTCGATGAACAAAAGCGAATATGCCTCCTGCGACTGGGCGTAGATGTGCCGCACGCCGGATATCTGATTGGTTACCTCCTCGATCCGCTTGGTAACTTCGGTCTCGACCGCTTCCGCCGAAGCTCCCGAGTAAACCGTTTGCACGACTACGAACGGAAATTCCATGTCGGGGAACATTTCGACCGAGAGATCAAAATATGAAAATGCCCCCAGCACCAGCAGGGCGGACATCATCATTATGGTAAAAACCGGTCGCCTGATTGAGACTTCGGATAACTTCATCAGTCCATCGTCTCCATCTCAATGATTCGCACCGCCATGCCTTCGTCGAGATAGGTCTGGCCCAGAACGACGAGAGTGTCGCCGGCGTCAAGGCCGGATTCGACAACCACCTTGCCGTTCAGATCACGTCCCAACTCCACTGACCGTTTTCGAGCGACGGCGTTCTCGACCACGAATGCGGTTGGAACACCGTTCAGATCGATAACCGCAGTCCTGGGTACGATCACCTGCTGCACGAGAGTATCGAGCGTAACAGCCACCCGAACGAACATACCCGGACTGAATCGTCCGTCGCGGTTGTCCATGAGGACCTCAATCTGGAAGGCGCGCGAGGAAGGATCCGCCGACCCGGCAACCGCTACGATTGTGCCTTCGGCTGTCTGGCCGATCCCTTCGGCGCTCACCTCAACACCGGCTCCTTTCTTGAAGAAACCAACCTCAAGAGCTCCCACCCCGAATTTGATCCGAAGCCGGTCGGTCGTGGCGACCGTGGCGAGTTTCTGGCCAACCGAGACATAATCCCCCGGAGAGACATCGACCGCCGTAACGGTGCCCGTAATCGGTGCTTTAATATCGACCAGTGATGCGGCCCCCTCGAAGGAAGCTTTGTCGACCTCATATTCGGTGCGGGCGGCATCGTATTGCGATTCCGAAATGGCATCTTCCTGATAAAGGAACTCCATCTTCTTGAAATTCTTCTCGGCGTTACGGAATACCGACTCGGCCTCGCGATACATCGAAGACGGTCCGGTTTTATCCAGCGCTATGAGCACCTGGCCGTCCGTCACGGTCTGTCCTTCCTGTACCCTGACCGCCTCAACCGCCTCGTTCACCTTGGCGTACAGGTCAGCCTGCTTCTCTCCCTCGACCGAGCCGGTGAAGGTCTGCTGCACTTTGTAATCGCTGAGTTCCAATACGGTCACATTGACCGAATTGACTCGTTCTTGTTTTGTTTCTGTCTGTTGTTGCTCGCACCCGACAACCATCATGATTATAAGTGCCGACAGGAGGATTGTAATTGTTCGTTTCTCTCTGTTCATAGTGATCTATTCCAACCTAAAGGTTCATTGCGGTAGCTCTGCGAAGGGCGGCGTGAGCCTCGCGGAATCCAAAAGTCGCCTCAGCCATTGCCGTGCGCGCCTGAGTAAGGGCTGTTTGTGCGGACAATACTTCGAGTAAGGTACCTTCCCCGGTCTCATGGCGCAGACCGGCAATCCGGAGTCCTTCTTCGGCCTGGGCGATCGTTTCGCCGCAGGCATCCAGCGCCTTCTTAGCCTGAATCAAACGATCGTAGGATTCCTGCACATCGAGCTTTATCCGGTCGATAGCCTCATCCCGGTTGATCTCCGCCTGTCGATGTTCCGCTCGTGCGATACCGACCGCGCTCCGGGTACGAAAACCATCAAACAAAGACCAGGAGAGATTGATTCCGGCTGTCCAGGAATGGGAAGTGTTTTCATCGAGCGTGAAGTCATCCGATTCGGCCGACCAGCCGTACTCCGTGACCGCTCCGAGTTTCGGGAAATAGTCGGCTCGGGCCACTCCAACCGCCTTCTCGCGCATCTCGACCATGAGATCGGATTGATGCATCTCGGGACGGGCGACAAGAGCCGTTTCGCGTAATTGCCCCAGACTCGGCAGATCAACCAGCGAAGTCTCGGTTGGTACGTCCTTGAGTTCGATCTCCTCGTCAAGATCGATCCCGAGGAATGATTTGAACTGTTTGCCGGCCAGCAGCAGATTCGACTCCGCGGCCATGATCTGAGGTTCCAGATTGGATTTTTCAACCTGGGCGCGAAGCAACTCGAATTTCGATACCACTCCCTGAGAATACATGTTTTCGACCACGCCGAGGTTATGAAGAGACGTTTCATACGACATGCTGAGTACATCCAGCCGCGCCTGTTCGAGAATCACCTGATAGAACAACACCTCAGCCTGATAGACCACCACCTCGGATATCTGGGAGGCAAGCTCTTCCGAATAATCCTTATAGAGCCGGGCGATTTTATAGGCCGTGAAAACCCGGCCGCCTTCCCAGATCGGCTGGTAAACCGACACCGAAGCGCCGAAGCTGTTTTTGAATCCGAACTGAAGTTCCTGCACCTCGCCGTCGGCTTCAAAATAAAGCGGCGCCAGCTTGAGATTTCGTGAATAGTAGGAACCAAGAGTAACCTGCGGTAAAGCACCGGAGCGGGCATTGCCGATCTCACCCTGCGCCTTGATGATCTCCTGCTGTGATCCCAGGTAGTCGCGATTGTGCTTAAGAGCGATAGCTCGGGCATCCTCGACCGTCAAGGTTCGCGCCGTGATCGCGGCAGCCTGAAGCACAATCGCCAGAGTCAACACCGCGGCCGTCAGTGATCGCCCGAGGATGGTAAAACGATGGCTCATTTGCTCTCCTTCCCCGTTTTGAGACGCCTCGGCTGCGTGAGTTTATCAAACAGCAGTAACTGCCGGTCAAGATCGACTTCATCGGGCATGAGGAGGTTCATAACCGACAGCCCATCGACGATTCCGACGATTAGCAGACATATCTCTCGTCTGGTAATCCCACGCGGCAGACCGGACATATCGAGACTTTGGGCGTGGTCGTTGACCACTCGCTTCAAATGTTCGACAATGAAGTGCTTGATTCTTGGGACGCGCCAGGCCTGCACCCAGATGTCAACCAGATCGCCGTATTCGGATGCACGGCACTGACAATGAAGCCCGACCAGCACTCTCAGGAATTGTGACGGAGTGACGTTCTTGCCAATCTCTTTACACAAAGCCTCGCGATTCCCATCCGCGACCGATTTGATCAGGGCCAGGAGGATTTCCTCTTTCTTCCTGAAATAGAAATAAAACGCTCCCTTGGTCAGATGAGCCCGCTTCGCGATATCGTCGATCGTCGTACCACGGTACCCTTTCTTCACGAAGAGCGTTTTAGCCGCCATCATCAACTGGTTGCGCCGGGTTTCGGCGGGCAGTTTGGGGCTTTGCTTTATCTTGGTCATTTATAGTCCTTTCCGAACCGACGAGCGGAGAACGGCTCGCAAACGGTTATTAAGATACCTACTGGAAGGTATCTAATATATCTCCCTGTTTTATCAGGTCAAGTTAGGATAACGTAAATGTGATGTAGAGGTTGCGGCCGACCGAAATTCTTAGAGCCATTTTTTCTTGCGGAAAAACAGGATCAGGCCCAGAACGATCGCCAGCATGAAGACCAGCGAGTAAAAATAGCCGTTCTCCCAATTAAGCTCCGGCATGTTGATGAAATTCATCCCCCAGAGGCCGACCAGGAACGTCGGCGGGATGAATACCACCGTGAAAATGGTCAGGATTTTGATAACCTGATTGGTTTTGGTCGACACCGCCGAGAAATAGACCTCAAGGGCGGAGTTAAGCGTATCGCGATGCGAGTCGGCGATATCGTTGATGCGCACGAGGTGATCGTAAATATCCGAGAAATAGACCGTGGCGGTCGAGGAGATCAACGAATGATGCCCCCGAGAGAGCTGCGATACGACTTCCCGCTGCGGCAGCACCACCCGCTTGAGATGCTGGATATCGCGGCGCAGGGTATAAATCGAACGGACGGTATCCTCATCCGGTTCGGCCAGGACATCGTCCTCGAGCTGATCGATATCGTATTCGAGAATGTCGAGAGTGGTGTTGAAGTTGTCCACGATCGTGTCGATGACGGCGTGGAAGAGGAAATCTACTCCGCGCATCATCAGCCGATCATCGCGCTCGGCCCGGGCGTACAGATAATCCCAGATCCGATGATCGTCGTAATGAACCGTCACCAGCGAATTTTTGGAAAGGAAAAGGTCTACCTCACTCACCCGGAGGCCTTCGTCGCGGCCGATATAATCGACCAGTTGAAACACCAGAAAGAGATAACGCAGGTAATCATCGAGCTTGGTGCGCGGTCGCTCGGAGATAACGTCCTCGATCGCCAGGGGGTGAAATTTGAAGTCGTTGGTCAGGACAAAGGATTCTTCGTCGGTCGGCTTGCACATGTCGACCCAGAGCAGGGCGTTGGGTTGCTCGATCCAGGCATCGAAATCGCCGATTCCCTCATGAGCCGTGACTCCCTTGTCGGGGACGTACAGGAAAGATTGAATCACGGGTGTTCCTCCTTATCCTCCAGCAGGTGACCGTCCTCGCCGATTTCATCCAGAATCATCTTATCTTCGTGCTGGGATTTAATCTCCGCCAGCGACAGCTTCTCGGATCTCAGGAAACCGAGACCGAGGATAAAAACCGGGAACAGATCCAGCAGGTGGAGAGCTACGGCAAACAAAACGGCGTCACTTCGACCGACGTTAAAGGCCGACAAACTGGCAGCCACGGCGACTTCGAACGTACCGGCATTACCCGGCGTTATCGGCACCATCAGAGCCAGGGTATTGATGATCATGACGGCCGCCGAGGCGGCAACCGGCAGATTGAAGCCGAACGAACGGAGCAGGAAATAGATGATGAACATGTGCGATGTCCATCCGATCAGTGAGTAGAACAGACTCACGAAAAAATGCTGGCTCGAACGCAGGGTTTCTATCCCCTTGCCGAACGAACGGATAAATTTCTTGATCGAGATATAAAATCCCGGCCAGCGGTTGCGACAGTAACGGTGCCCCAAACTCTCCAGCCGACTCTGGAAAGTCAACATCAGGTAAAGCAAAATCAGAATAATCGAAGTCACGACGGCGATTATTATCCCCACCGAGCGGTATTCCTCCGGGAAGGCGAAGGCCAGCGAAGTGAACAGCAAAAACACGACAAGGCTGATGGCATCGAACAAAATCTCAAGCACGATCGTGGAAAACACGAATGATTTCGTCATGCCTTCCTTCCGGGCGAAGAGAAAGAGCCTTCCAACCTGACCGGTCAGAGCCGGCATAACTACATTGAGTACCTGACCGGCGGAATAGAGCGAGACACCGCGAAAGAACGGCAGAAATTTCTGTTGCGATACCAGCAACCGCCAGCGCATCCCGCGTGAGATGATATAAATAAACGCGAGGATTACGGTGGGGATCAGATGGATAAGATCAACCCGATGGCTCAATTGACGCAACTCCGACAACCTGACATCCTTGACGCAGAAAGCCAGCAGCGCAATAGCCACAATGATTCCCCAAAACTGCTTATTTTTCAACAGCTTCAAACGTGTAATCCTCGACCAATGAAAACCAAAGGGCTAAGATAGACTAGCCCGGCGTGGGTGTCAATGTTTAATCGGGAAGGAGGGATCCTGCTAAGTCGTTATATTTCAGCGACTAAGTCGCTCTTAATCCAACCCCTGCGGTTGTTGGCGAACTGCACGTTATAGAAGCCGTCAGCTTCGTTGAGGATTCGTACCACCAGCCCCGGAGCGCCTTGTAACTCAATATCGGAGTTTTCCGAGGCCCCGGTATAGACCGGACTCTCTTCGGCCAGAATCACACCGCGACGGACAACATATTCCGTACGATACTTATAGGTTGTCAAGGCGGAGGCTATGATCGTCAGTGTGACCAGAGCCACGATAAAGGCCCGAGCCACCGCTCCCATGAAGCCAAAACCGAACCTGAGAATCAAAACCAGTATTAAAAGAATAAAGCAACCCGAGGCCGCCCAGGCCAGCAGATCGACATGGTACGGAGCCAGCAGACTGTTGAGCAGACCGGAGACCGGATTCAATTCGGCCCCTTCCATCTGTACTCGTGAGAATTTCTGGGCGAATTCGAGATTGTTGCGGATATCTTCGTCGCCCGGATCGAGTCGCTGTGCCCGCATATAATTCAGAACGGCATGACCTAAATCACCGTTTTTAAAATAGGCATTGCCCAGATTGAAATACAGCGGGGCCGATTCTTCCCCCTGCTTCAACACTGATTCATACATCCGGATAGCGCTGGGGTAGTCCTTGCTCTCGTAAAAATTATTCCCCATGGCGAATTCGTCCTCCTGGGCGCGGAGAACCGGTACTGCCGTCAGGAAAGCCATGAATGTGATAACGATGAGTCTACGCAAAGCGCACCTCCTCGATCCTGATCATAATCTTCTCGACCTTATCCAGAGAGCCGTCGATATCGGCCTTATCGACCGCCGCTGCCGCGTAACGGGCAAAATCGCAACGTTTCATTACATCGAGAATCTGCTCGATCAATCCCTCATCGGCCTGCTGCTCCCGGAGCAGTTCGGCGACCTTGTCGGAAGTGAGGCCGTGTGGTGAGATATTGAGTTTGTCGGCAATGTATGACACCAGGGCGGAGTAAATCTCCGTATAGAATTCCTTGGAGGTATCCACCGCCGCCAGCGAACGTGCTTTCTGCAGTCGCTTTTTAGCCACTCTGGCCGCTGCCCGCGAACGGGCATAACCGGTATCGGCGGAGAGCTTATGACGGCGGCGACACACCGCCACGATGCCAATCAAAGCCAGCACCGGCAAGCCGTTGACAACGACATAGACCGGTTCAAACAAAATCAGTCGGCTTGATTTCGACAAATTACCCGGATCGGATTTAATATGACGGATGTCTTTGGCCTCAGCCCCTATTGTCATACCGGGACTGCCATAGGGAACATCCGCGGATTCGACATACCCCTCCGGCCTGGTCACATTCAGGCGAATCGGGTCCGTCGATACCGACTTGAATCGCCCGGCCTCGGGATCGAAATAGGCGAAGTCTATCCCCGGAATCTCCAGGTTACCGGGACGCCGAGGAATAAATACTTCTTCGAATACCTTGCTGCCGCCGACCTTGTTGTTGGCCGTGGCTACTTTCTCGTTGGCCGAGGCTCGATAAACTCTGAAATCATCTAGTTCCGGGATTACCGGCTCCGAAACCGACTTGATATTACCGGTGCCGCTGATACTGATCGTCAGTGTTACCGGCTGGTTGACATCGACCTCCCGCTTATCCACCTTGGTCCGCATATCGAATTTTCCGATCGTACCGGTGAATTCGGGCGGACGGCCTTCGGACGGCAGCGGTTTCACGTTGATGGTGATCGGTTGACTGCGGACCGTGACCTCCTGACCCCGGCCGAAGAAATCGCCGAAAGCATTAAACGGATCACGTCGATTGCGATCACGGGAGGCGATAGTGGTGGTAATCATCGCCCGGCCAATCGTCAACTCCCCTGTTTGCGTAGGAAACAGGGCATACATCTTCTCGATGACCTGGTAACGGCGATCGTTTATTCTCTGGTAGTACGGGGGATTCGAACCCACATCTTCGGTCCAGAAGCCGGTAGTCGTGGGATTGGTTAACTCCAGGCTGCCATAATGCTGAACGGCGGTATAGAACTTGAGCGTCAGTAATACCTGCTCGTTGACATAGGGATTCTTGTTGTCAACCACCGCCTCGAAGAAATAATCACGCGAACGGCCGCTCTGATCGGTGGCGCGTTCTTCGGTATCCTGCTGAGTCGGCACCGCTCCCTGCGATACCACCGTCAACTCCACCTGATTACCCTTGTAGCGATGGTTGTTGTAAACCACCGAGATCGGTTCGATCGGGTAAGTCCCCGGCTTCTGCGGCAGGAGCAGATAACGATAAGTCATCGAGGACTCAACCTCACCGTTGACCCAACTGTAATTGCTCGATCTTCCCTGAGAGTAAACCTCGAACGCCGGCAGGGTGGGCAATTGCGGTTCCGGCAGATTCTGACTGGCGCCCGTAACCTTGATTTCGAGAATAGCTTGTTCATCCATCCCGATGCTGGTACGGTTGAGTTTAACCTCTACCTGAACGTCATCGGCCGCGGCCAGGGCCAGTGTCGACAGAACCGACAGCAATACCAAATATATGAGAAAGCGTTTGATCACGATTGCCTCTTACCAGTCTTTCGAACTCCTGTAGTTGCCTCTTATTTTGGGCTTTTTCAAGTTTTTTTGGACTTCCTGCTCATCGTCCCGAATGGCGTTGAGAATCCGCTCAGCATCTTCTTTGGACATCTCCATTTGCTGCTGGTCCATTTGTTGCTGTTCCATATCCTGCGGCCCCTGCTGTTGATCGTTCGGCTGAGGCTGCTGTTGCTGCTGGGTGGAGTCCTGTCCCTGATTCTGATCAGGCTGCTGCTGTTGTTGGGTCGAATCCTTCTGTTGTTCCTGCCCCTGCTGTTGTTGCTGCTGTTGGGTGGAATCCTGCTGCTGTTGCTGCTGCTGATCATTTTTCTGTTGCTGTTGCTGCTCTTGCGGTTTCATCTGTTCCTTCAGCAGCTTCCGGCTTAACTCGAGATTGAACTTGGCATCCTCATCGTCCGGATTTATCTCAAGATACTTCTGATATTCCTCAATCGCCTTATCCAGCTTGCTTTGTCGGAAATAAGTGTTGCCGAGATTATAATGCGCTCGCCCTTCCTGTTGGATATCCTCCGTCTCGAACGCCTTGGCATAGTGTTCGGCAGCCTGCTCGTAGTCACCGGCGCCGTATAAAGCTCCGCCGATATTGTACTCAAGCTCCGGGCTTTCCGGTCGCTCCGTCTCGGCATCGCGGTACATATTGAGAGCTTTCTGGAAGTCGCCGGTGTTGGCGGCTTCGTTGCCGCGTCGCACTAAATCGGCAAAGGTTTCCGCCTGAGCAGAGACCGCCGCTGTCACCAGGCCGACAAGCAGGGCATATTTCATAACTTGCTTACGCATGCTCTCTCTCCCGGTTTACCTTTTTACGCTCGGGGATAAAGAATTCTCCGATAACGAGCACCAGCGCAATCAGCAGCGGCCATTGGAAGCGGTCGTCGTAATGTGTCACCAGGGTGCCTTCGAGTTCCTTCTTCTCCATTTTGGAGATTTCGTCGAAGATTTTATCCAGTTCTATTTCCCCCGCCGTGGCATGGTAGTATTTGCCGCTGGTGGTCAGAGCGATTTCGCGCAGGGTTTCTTCATCGAGCCGAGTCATGATAACTTCGCCGCTCTCGTCCTTGCGGAAGCCCATCTGCTGTCCGTTGCGGTCGAGCACCGGGATCGGCTCACCGGCGGGATTCCCGATACCCACCGTATAAATCTTGATACCTTCCTGTCGGGCTGCCTCGGCTTCCTCGACAACGCCACCTTCATGGTCTTCGCCGTCGGTCAGGAGCAACAAGACTTTGTGCTTTTTAGACTGCTGATCGAACGATTTCATCGCCGTCTCGATCGCCGATTTGAGCGATGTTCCCTGAACCGAAACCGAATTCTGATCCATCGAGGTCAGCAACAGTCGCGCGGCGGAGTAATCGAGCGTAAGCGGGCATTGCACGAACGCTTCACCGGCAAAAGCGATCAGGCCAATACGGTCACCGTGCAGGTGGTCGATGATGCCGTGCAACTCCTGTTTGGCTTTTTCCAGGCGGTTGGGGACCATATCTCGAGCCGACATGGAATTCGAGACATCGACCGCGACCATGATATCGATCCCCTCGCGCTTGAGCAGTTCCATGTGAGTTCCGAACTGCAACCGGGCCAGCACCAGTACCAGGAACACCATCCCGATCAACAATACCGTTATCTTGGTGGCTTGCCGGGCAAAGGAGATATCCGGAGCAATCTTGACAATCAACGGAATGTCACCGAACCGCGCGAGGAGCTTTTTCTTGCGAATCAGCATGGTAAAGGCAAAAAGCCCCAACAGGACAACGCCCGCAAGAATCAGTAAATTATAAGGATCTGCAAATCGCATATCATATATCCGTTACGGCAGTTTTCTCAGTAAGGTGTTGCTCAACAGGACTTCCAGCGCCAGCAGAAGCAGACCGGCTATAGTGAAATAGACGAACAACTCCCGGTATCTGACATGTTCCGCTACTTCAATCTTGGTTTTTTCCATCTGGTCGATCAAACCGTAAATCTCATCGAGCTCTTCGCCTGAACGCGCCCGGAAGTATTTACCTCCGGTTATCGAGGCAATTTCCTTCAGCGTTTTCTCATCGACCTTGGTAGGCTGGTTGACATAGCGCTTGCCGAAAAGCGGGTCCGGTATCGGAGTCAGGGCATAGCCCGGCCGACCGGCGCCGATGGTGTAGATCTTGATCCCCATCGCTTTGGCCAGATTGGCCGCGGTGATCGGGTCAATTTCGCCCATGTTGTTGTCGCCGTCGGTCAGGAGAATCATGATCTTACTCTTGGCTTCGGACTCCCTCAGCCGATTAACGCCGTTGGCGATGGCCATACCGATCGCCGTACCATCCTTCACCATACCGAAATCGACATCGTCCACGAAATCCAGCAGAACGCCGTAGTCGGTGGTCAGGGGACATTGAGTAAACGAGAAACCGGCGAACACCACCAGACCGATACGGTCGTTGAGACGGCGTTCGATGAATTTCTTGATCTCTTCCTTGGCCACGTACAGACGGTTGTTCGGTTTGAAATCCTCCGCCTGCATGGATGAGGAGACATCGAGCGCCAACATAATGTCGATCCCTTCCGAAGTCACTTCCTGGTATTGCGTGCCGGACCGCGGCCGGGCAAAAGCCACTACGAGCACCATCACGGCCAGGATCCGCAGCAACGGTATCAGCGGCAGAAGGCGCGTACGGCCGCTGCGAGCGGCACGTCGGACAATACGAAGATCGGAGTATTTTATGGCCGCCGTTACGCGGCGACGACGGAAGAAATAATAGTAACCCATGTAAAGAGCCAGCAGCAGCCCGACCGTTAGGATAATCCAGGGACTGATGGTAATCTCGTGACCGAAGAGGTCTATGGAAAAGCCGGCCAGTTCAAAGTCCATCAGGCCACCCCCTTCGGCTCATCCTGTTCGTTGACTGTCTGCGGCGCCTGACGGCGCATATAATCGGCCCGTACCGCTTCGACAATATCATGGGCTTCGGACAAATCCTGTTCCGCCCGCTCCAGGCCCGGCTCGTGTTTGGCGAACTTGACCAGGTCGGCGTGCTTGAGAAATTCGGCACAACGCGGATAAATGTCACCCGGCATCGGCACCTGCAGGAACGTATCGAGGAACTGCTCGGTGGTCATTTCGAGCACATCACGCAGGTACATCACACCCAGATAGCCACGGACAATCTCGGTCAATTCGACGTAATACTGTTTGAACCGTTGCTCCGTCAGCAAATTGCTGTTTTGCAGTTGCGCGAGTGACTCGAACGCAATCTCCCAGGGCTTACGGGGATCGACCGGTTCCGCCTGTCTACGACGGCTGCGCAGCCAGATCAATAACGGGATCAACAGCAACAGGAGCAGCAACAAAGCTCCCCCGCCGTAGTAATACAGTTTCAGGTCACGTTCGAATTCGTACGGTGCTTTCAGCGGGCGAATGTCGGCCGTATCGGAGGCGTTTTCCAGCAACGAGAGCACCTTAATCGGGACCGCTTCCGACAATACCACTTTATGGGTGGAATCCGGCAATGTGAACAACACCGGAATGGGCGGGATCACATAATCACCGGTAGTGAAGGTCGATACGATAAATTTATTATCGCTACGGATACGACCGTCATCGAGCCGGGTGATAACATCCGCCTGATAATCCTTGATCTCGAAACCGCCCAGATTGGCCCCCAGCGGCGGCGGCACCAGTTCGTAGGTCGAATCGTACACGATACTCAGGGTGTACTCGACCCGGTCGCCGATATAACACTCCGCTTTATCCACCGAGGTATGAATCTCGATTCCCGGCAGTGAAGCCACCGTATCCGGGATGTCGGCCTGGGCATAAGCACCGGCGACGGAGAGAGCCATGAGCAACAATGCTATATATAGTCGTCTAAGCAGCATGTCAGTCTGATCTATTTCATCCTTTTGTCAAAAAACTCGACCTTCTCGGCCTCGGCGAGGTGTGCGATATAATCCTGGAAGGCCGACTGAGCCTTTTCGGTTTGATAGTCCATAAAAACCTGGGCACGCACCGAATCGTACGGCGCACCGTCGTAATGGTCGTTTTTCCGCGCCAGATAGAAGTTACGAACATCAGCCGTGTCGATTTTGATATCCGGCATGACCTTGTCAACGACGTACTTGTCCACCAGCAGCTTCTTGTGCAGAAGTCGTTCCTGGTTCCGGATATCCGGATCATCGGTGTAGTTTTCACGCTCGGCCGCCCTGAAAAGCAACTCCATGCCAACATATTGATGCAGGTATTCCGCTCGTGCTTCAGGCGTGGAAAACTGCTTTTGGATTTCCGGCGGGAGGGTTTGTATGCTGTTTTCAACCTCCGAGCGCCAGATCGGGCGTTCGCCCACCTGGGCTACGATCTCGTCTCCAGCTGCGGGCGGTGTGTAGTCGATATCGGTCGCGGCGGCCATCTGCCGGGTGGCATCGACCATGCGCCCCATCTTCTGCAACGACGCCACCAGATTACGGGATAGTTCGGCTTTAAACGATCCTTCGGGATCGAGCGCACGCGCGCGGACGTACCAGGCCGCGGCGTGAGGATAGTCGGCCAGGTCTTCATAGTATATCTTGCCCATCAGGTAACAGATATTGGCCTGGGCCGGATCATCGAGCAGATTGCTTTCGACCAGTTCTTCATACTCGTCCAGCGCCGCTTCATAGAGCTTGTTGTCGCGCAGTTCACCGGCCAGTTTCTTATGCCGTTCGATCGTAATCTGCGGATTCTCGCCGCTGTTGCAACCGACCAGGACCAGCGCTGCCAGACACAGCGAAATTGTCAATCCGCGAATCATCGCCGTCCCTCCCGCGCCTTGAAGAAATTGACCAGGGGAACTATATATGACTCATTGCTCTGAATGTCGATGAAATCCAGGTCGATTTTGCGGAATTCATGCTGAAGGCGCAACGAGTCCTCATTCGCTTTGGCTGCGAAATCCTTGCGGAAGGCTCGTGACCCGGTGTCGATCGTGAACACCTCGCCCGTCTCGGCGTCTTCGAGTTCGATGATGCCGACATTTTCGAAGGTCGACTCCCGGGGATCGCTGATCTTGATCGCAATCAGATCGTGCTTACGATTGGCGATCTGCAACGGCTGCGAGAAATCGTCCGACATGAAGTCGCTGACCAGGAACACGACCGATTTACGCTTCACCACCCGCGAGAAATACTCGAGGGCGCCGGCGATGTTGGTCCCTCGGCCTTTCGGTCTGAAAAACAACACTTCCCGGATCAGGCGCAACACGTGCCCCCGTCCTTTCTGCGGCGGGATGTATTTTTCCACCTCATCGGTGAAAATGATCATACCGACCTTGTCGTTGTTCTTGATCGCCGAAAAGGCCAGGAGCGCACACAGTTCCGCGGCGGTTTCGTTTTTGAAACGCTCGCGCGTACCGAAACGACCTGACGAGGAGGCATCGTAAAGCAACACCACCGAGAGTTCGCGCTCTTCCTTGAATTTCTTCACGTACGGAAAGCCGGTGCGGGCGGTGACGTTCCAGTCAATGAGACGGATATCATCACCCGGCACGTACTCACGGACTTCCTCGAACTCCATCCCCTGCCCTTTGAAGGTGGAATGGTATTCACCGCTGAACATATCGTTCACCAGTTTTTTAGTCCGGATTTCAATGCGGCGAATCCGTTTGAGAACATCTTTCGGCAGCATAACGATCCCTTACGGCACCTCGACCGCGTCGAAAACCCTGGTAACGATGTGATCGGAGTCGATTTCTTCGGCTTCCGCCTCGAAAGTTACGATCACGCGGTGACGCAGCACGTCGTGACCGATCACCTTGATATCCTCGGGTGTCACATATCCCCGGCCTTTGAGGAAAGCATGGGCTTTGGCGGCCAGGTTGAGATAGATCGTGGCACGGGGCGAAGCACCGAAATCGATCATATCCTTCAGATCGGCCAGACCGTATTTCTCGGGTTCACGGGTCGCGAATACCAGGTTAACGATATACTCCTTGGCGCGGTCATCGACGTAGATATCGCGCAGCACCCTGCGGGCCTGCATAATTTCAGCCGGAGTTACCACCGGCGATAACTTGGGAATCGCCGAGCCGGTGTTGCGATCCATAATCTCACGTTCTTCGGCCGGTGTCGGATAACCGATCTTGAGTTTGAGCATGAAACGGTCCACCTGTGCCTCGGGCAGCGGGTAGGTTCCTTCCTGCTCGATCGGGTTCTGCGTTGCCAAGACGAGGAAAGGCTCGTCTAATTTGTGGGTTTCATCGCTGATCGTGACCTGGCGTTCCTGCATCGCCTCCAGCAGAGCCGACTGCACCTTGGCGGGAGCGCGGTTGATTTCATCGGCAAGGATGATATTCGCAAAAATCGGCCCCTTCTTGACCGTGAATTGTGAATTCTGCGGATTGTAGATCATCGTACCGATCAGGTCGGCCGGCAACAGATCCGGCGTAAACTGCAGCCGTTGGAACTTGGCGTCAATACTGTCAGCCAGCGTTTTTACCGAAAGAGTCTTGGCCAGCCCAGGAACGCCTTCGATCAGGATATGACCATCGGCGAGAATACCGATCAGGAGTCGCTCGACCAGGTATTTCTGGCCCACGATAACACTGGATATCTGATCGGTCAGGCGCTGGACAAAGGCAGATTCCTTCTCGACCTGAGCCTGAATCTGATCAATGTCGGTTTGCATCTGTCCTCCAAAAGTTATTCAAAATCAACTTTTCTTTTCAAACCATGCACGGATCTCCGCCTCGAGGCGGATCACCTCACCCGGCTCGGCTTTCACCGGTCGGTATTTGTCGAGACGAGCCCGGGTAAACCATCCGGCCAGCTTTTCCGCCTCGGCAGCGTTCATACCTTTCTCTGTCAACTCGTCCGCCAGCTTCTCGTCGCCGATCCCGTCGGGCGACAGACCGGTTACGGAAACCAGATACTCACTCAGTATCCTACACAGACTATCTTGAAACCGTTTCAAATCGTTTCCGGAATTTTGCCTGGCAAGACTCAGATCGGCGAGGAATTTGTCCCCCGGTCGCAGATCCGGTTCGGTCGGTCGATTACGCTTCATGAACCACCAGGCCGCGCCGGCGCCCCCGAGCACGATCACCACGATCAAACCGATCAGCCATGAGGTCGATGATCCCTCGTCCTCGATCTTCGGTTGCGGCTCGGCAATTTGTACCGTGAGCGCTTCGGTGACCAACTCCCCGGGAATCGAATCGGGCCAGGTGACATATTCAATCGTCACCGGCGAGATATAACCGAGCCCGGATGATTTGGGAATCAAAGTATACTGGAACGTTTTCGTGGTGACTTCATCCTCGCCGCTGCCGGCCGTGGCAACCGAGGAAACGAAACCACGAACCCTCATTTTATCTATTTCAGGGCTGAGCGGTTTGGGAAAGCGATAGGCTGCCTGGGAGCCGTCCCAGATGAGCTTAATCTTGAACCGGACCGAGTCCTCGAAAGCAACCTGGCTTTTTGATAGAGATTGTGAGACCGTTATCCCCGCCGAAGCGGCGACGGTCAGCATGACCGTTATAATCGCAGAAACGACAAATGTTTTTAGCATAGGCACAAATCAGCTTCCTTTGCTCGTTCAAAGCTCTATCAGCCAACCTGTCTCACCCTGCTATCGTCCCGAAGGGACGTATCTGCCACATTTGGATTATACCAGGGCGAGTTACGATTGTTTCAATAAAATATGTCAGGCCAGAATCAGCGCAACAGCCCCAACCGCCATAGCTGCTTTCAGGGCAAACGAGCCGATTCCAAAAGCCTTTCGACCCGGCCTGGCGATTATGAAAAGAAATCCGAGGGTAAGAGGCAAGTCAATAATATACAACGTGATAACCTTGTAGTAAGGGCCGTACCAGCCTTTCCAGACCGGAACGATAGTGGCCGCCGCCAACAACAGCAGCAATATAAACGAAAGTACCAGCGCTCCGCGTACGCCGGTTTTCTGCGGCAGGGTAATAATCCCAAGAGCACGATCGCCCTCGATGTCTTCGATATCTTTGACGATCTCACGTATTAAATGCAGCAGGAAAGCAAACACCGCCGGAATGAGCGGTCCGGGTAAACGCCAGGCCATTTCGGGAATGGTCGCCAGACCTCCGGTGATGAAAGTCATTGCCCCCAATAAAGCAATAATGATATTGCCCGCCAGCGGAATCCGTTTGACGCGGAGATTGTACAGCAACAATAACACGATAGCCAGAACAACCATTATGGTAACCGGCCCACTGAGCCAAACGGCGTTTAACAAAGCCAGGAGGTTCAGAATGATTGACAACCACAACGCATAACGGGGACTTAAGGCTTGCCGCACGAGTACTCGATCGGGGCGATTGACCCGGTCGATCTCGACATCACACAGATCGTTTACCACGTTGCCGGCAGCGCATACCAGAAATGCCGACAGCGCTGCCATGGCCGGACCGTAATAGTGCATTGAAACCGGAGTAAGGTACGCCCCGACAATAACTCCGACCGCAGCCAGCAGGCAGTTAACCGGGCGGATGATTTTAATCGTTTCGAGGGTGGTTGGCACGTACATACGCTAAGTACCGGAGACCCGACACGTCAACTTTTATCTGGTAAGACAGCGCTGGAGGTTGCCCCGGTGTTCGCTCAGGAACGACAGAAATGTGTTATCCCGTTATCAGGAATCAGTCGGTAAGAAGTTTTAGCACCAGCAAACGATTGTTGCCGGTGTCCGAGAGCAGAAGACGTCCGTCAGGCAAAACGACGATATCGGATGGTCTTTTCAACGGGATATCGCTTCCGATTAGTTTCGGCCCCCATTGTCCGACCAGTTTTCCATTCGCCGTATAGAGGAACAAAGCTCCCTCATCGGCGCCGTCGACCAGCCAGATTCGGCTGCGGTCGGCCACCGCCGCAATGGGATAACCGGCCGGAAGATTCTTGAACTCGTATTTATAACGACCGAAACCATCGTAACAAATGATCCGTCCGTTACCCGCATCACAGATACAGGGATAATCATCACGATCCAGAAATATCTTCTCCGGGCTGCGTAACTGACCGCCGTCCCAGCCGAAATCGCCAAAGACGGTATCGAACGTTCCGACGAAATCGAACACCGCCACCTGATTGTTGTCGCGATCGGTCACCCAGTAATCGGTGTTCGACAACCTTTGAGCCGATACCGGCCAACCCAGACGGTTCAGATCGTCCTCGTCCCGGAAAGGCACCTCGCGTTCAAGGATCAACCGTTTGTCCAGCATGGCCAGACGGTTGTGCCCTTCATCCACCACGGTCAGATTGCCGAGGATATCAACCGACACGTATCCGGGGTCTTTCAACGGACCGATACCGTCAAATGATTCCCCGCTCTCTAAAATCGGAGTCAGTTCTTCGTTGAAAAGTACGACACGATGGTTTCCACGGTCCACGACCGCTACCGAACCATTCGGCGTGAGGGCAAGGCCATAGGGTCGATCAAGAGATTTGTTGAAAACGACACCGCTAATTTCCCCGTCGATGATCACAACCGTCGGAGCGGGGCGGGTGTCAAGAATGGTCGCCGGTTTCCGGGGACAGCCCGACAGCGTAAGGAGCAATATCAACGCTGCCGGGATTATCCGGATAAAATCAGAACTTCTTGACAAGAGTTAAACCAACCTGAAGGTTATTCCCCACCGGTCCGGCATCAACCCGATACTCCAGCTTGTTATTATCGCTGTCGACCAGATCATCCATTCGACGTCCTGAATGGTTGGCGGCGTGAATGGCGTCAATCACGGATACGATGCGAAGCAGAACCATAACGCCAATAGTGAAATCCGCCCGGCGATCGAATTCCTTGGCCCGGTTTTTGGTGTGTCGGAACAAAGCCTTGGCGGCATCGGAATCCCACGACCAATGGTTGGCGGCGTTATCCGCCAGATAGGGACGCTCTCGGTCAAGCGCCCGGCCGAGTTCGTTGTAGACATAAATGTCATCGTAGAACCCGACATAGTCGATTATTTCCTCGTCGCGGCCTTCGAGATCGATTCCGGCATGCTCGCGGGCGATGCGGATATAATCGTCTTCTTTCCAGTTGCTGTAAGTCCGGAAGCCGATATACGCTATCCAGCTCATGGCTTCGCCGGCAAAGAAATATCGCGCCTTCTTCTTCTGGCCGACATAATGCTCGCCCAATCCCGGCAAAAGCAACGAATACATCGCTGCTACCCTGGCCGACTTACGGCCGTGGCCTTCTTCGACGGCGGCCGTCTCCACGGATTTGCTGCTGCCGTCGAAGATCGAAGGTTTGTCCAGGGTCGGTCCCGCCAGGGTGGTATTGAGAGCAAAGCCTGCCTGCATGGCATTCTGTACCGGGGTGCTTTTCATTTCAACGGCCGACACCGACAGGGCGCCGATCATCACCAGCACCGCCGCGAAAAACACGGCTTTCATGTTTGATCTTCTTATCCGCATCAGAACCTGTACGACACCGTTACGTAAGGAGTGTCCTTCCAACTGTAATAGCTGCGGAGTCCCGGTTGTATTTTTACGCGTGCGAACTCCTGGTCATAACGCAGTGAATTGTTATGTCCTTTAGTCATGAAGTAGGCTTCGAAAGCACTCACCAGGTGGTTGGCCATGATAACGAAAACGAACTTCATCGATTTATCGTACTCGTTGTTGGCGTCATTACGCATGGTTTCGTATTTTTCGCGGTTGACCGATGCCGGCGTGCTCGCGGCGTCCTTGATCGTGTCTACCTGGCCATCCAGATCATCCCAGGTCAGACCGTTCAATTCCGCGTCGTCCCAGGCCCAGGCAAACTGCGAGTATTTGCCGGTCATTTCAAAAAACTGCTGTGTCTCCTGATCCGGAAGCACGTGCGTAATTTCCTTGGGTCGAGGACTGAGTAAGTCAGGCCGTGTAGTGTCATAGACATGAACCAGGTATTCGTAATAACGAGCCCTCATCCAATGATCGCGGTTGAACTGCTCATACTCATCGGTCAGGTCGTTTCCGTTGCTATGGTATTTAAGAGCCTGACTCCAGCCTAACACCTCAAGAGCCAGAAAAGCAACCGGCTTGATTCGGCTGCCGTAATACCATTGCCCCAGTCCGGGCACGGCCAGTGAGTACAAAAACGCCTTTCCCGGAGATTTATAGTCGGGCGGGGTAGACTGAGCCTGAGCAATCGCGGAAAGCGACAGATCCTCTTCCGCATCCTCGGACGAGAAACTCAGAGTGGCTGTCTCCGAGCCGTTGTCGTAACCGTACCTCGTCGAGGTCAGGGCTTGATCGAAAACGGATGGAGTGATTTCTGAGGCGTTCGCGGCCGCGGCCAAAACGACCATCAGGATAAACGCGCTCAGTGTTGTGACAAATCTCATTTGTCCTCTCATTGATATTGCTCCTTATCTGATAATTGCAATGTCGGTAAAAGCGGTCTCATGAGAGCCGGCCATGTCGACGTCGATAACACAGCGATAAACTCCCGGGGTCTGCGATCCGCATACCCAGACCTGTTCATTGTCTACTCCGCCGTTAACCGGGCCGTTCATCTCGGCCACTTTTTGTCCGGAGAGATCGTATATACGCAATTTCACTTCAGTCGCCTGACTCGGCAGGAAGTAACGGATCGTGGTCTGTCCTTCCGTTACCGGGTTAGGATATGAGTAGAACTTATCTTCATCGAATCCGGAGGCGAAAACCGCCGGGGTGGTCAACTGGCTGTCAGACAACCGGAAGGTGCCTTCCGGATCATGCCCGTACATCGGCCAGTAATCGGTCGTGGTATCGGCGTCTACCTCCCAGGCGTAGAACCAGCCGTCGGACCCCTTATATCCGATCCGGCCGCCGCTTGAGTCGACCCAGTAGACCACGCTGCCCAGGCCGGTTTCACCGGACGACACCGGGAAACCATATGTCATGTCCGGTCCCATCGAATTGATATTGCCGGCCAGAGTCGGGAACATCGTTTCAGGTATACCGTCGTCGGCAATATCCGCCACGATCGGAGCGGCAATGA
Source organism: Candidatus Zixiibacteriota bacterium (assembly GCA_035380245.1). Taxonomy (NCBI): domain Bacteria; kingdom Pseudomonadati; phylum Candidatus Zixiibacteriota; species Candidatus Zixiibacteriota bacterium. The sequence goes on from DAOSXA010000002.1 coordinate 782,076, forward strand.
CATCATCATCCGGGAACCGATCGTTCACTTCGACCGGGAAACCGGTAATCAGCGTCAACTCGTGATTGAAGGCATAGAGCTCGTTGTAACCGGCAATCAGCAACTCTGGATAACCGTCGTCGTTGATATCCGCCGCTACCGGGTTGGTCTGGAATCGGTATCCGGTTGCCTTGTCGGCTATAACCGTATACTCCGGCGATGTCCCGAGTGTCGGCAAGGTCGACAAATCGACCGAGACGAGTACGATTTCACCGTCGGCCGACATAAGAGCGATGTCGTAGGCGCCGTCACGATTGAAGTCGGCCATCACCGGTCCGTATTCGAAACGACCTTCGATCTCGGCAGTCACGGTCGATTGATCCGTTACGACGTAATCGCGGTCGGTGATATCCAGATAATGGAACCGGGTATAGGCGGTCTGACCGGCCTGTTCTTCGTCGCCGGAAACGACAATCACGGCGTTGTCGGTTCGCACCATACCGAAAAACTCATCGGTCGTAATCTGGGCAAGCTGACGGGGCGCCGAGTCGATCGTATCTTTGACAACCACCTTACCGGCTCCGGTAAGGATTACCAGCCGGTCGCCGAACGACATGCCCAGCGGATAATCTCCGGTCATTCTGATCAAACCGGAAGGAACCGGATCGGCGATTCCGTCGCCGTTGTCATCGGTCGGCTGTACCACCAGCACTTTATCGTCGGTTCCGACGGCCAACAATCTCGGTGAGGTTTCATCGCCGAAATCACCGGTGACGATATTACCGACGATTGTCCCGCCGGGGCTGAAATAGACCGGCATCTCATGGCTGCGGCCCGGATGAACCGAGGCAATGGCCGTATCCGTGAATACGATACAAGGATCACACTCGGTGATTCGATGCAGAAAATTGCCGCCGTCGGCATCACTGACCATCACTCGGTCATCGTAAGAGAAAATGATCTCGGGGACACCGTCCCGATCGAGGTCATCGACGATCGGGGAGTAACCGTAATACACCAGACTGGGCGTACCGCCGCGTACCGGGAAGCCGTCGACCAAACGTTCCGTTTCCAGATCGAACGTGATTAGAGTATCGAGCCGCTTGGGGAAACCTCCCACGAACTCCAGTTGGCGCTGGATGTCGGTCACGCGCACCCTGGTGTTGTTGCCGGAATTATCGATCGCCGGCGGATTGGTGTTGGGCGTAAAGGAACTGTTGCGATCTTCGCGGAACAAGTCCTCTTCGCAGCCGAAACGTCTCGATCCGAATTCGTAGTAACCGGACATATCAATGACACCGTCCGCTTCCATCAGGCTGACGAAGCGTCGCGAGGGATCGTTCTGGAGGGTATTGTCGTCGAAATTGTTCACCCCGTCGCCGTCGTAGTCGAGCACCGTCACGCCTTCATCGACGTGATAGATCGCCAGACCGGAACCGGGCAGAAGAAAATCATATTCACCGGACGGCTCGGCGGTTGCGGAGTCGGCCGGCCAGAGAAAGACCCAGTTGGAGTCGGCCTTAAGACCGGTGGCGCGCCCGTCGGGATTGACCACACGGTTCTCCAATAAATAGTATTCGTTTTCACTGATCGGAATCCGGGCGACCTTGATTCCCTCGGAGACGATCTCGGCCGCTGCAATCGGAATTTCCGTTCCCTGGCGAAAATCGTACACTTCGACGAAACCTAAATACGCCCGTGACCAGGCACAGGGAAATACCGGAAAGGCTCCGAACACCCGTCCGACATCATAACCCAGATCGACCGCGGTTCCGAAACCGTTGTGATCCATCAGGGCAAAATCACCCACGGAGGTGATAAAGGTCGAGGTCGTATAGAGATCGACCAGCCCCAACTGATGCCCGAACTCATGGGCAATCACGGCGTTCAGCGCCGTTGCGCGATTGTCCTGACAACCGGTCTCGGGCATGATCAGAGCATCGAGAATCTGCGTGGAATCGTTGTCCACCAACAAGGTGTCATCGTCTCGATAGCGAATATAGCCGGTGTACAGATCGGAACAGGTGGTCGGGAAACCGAGATCGTTCTGCTGATCGGACCCGGCATGAAATAAGAAATACGAATCGTAGTCGGAAAATTCCAGGTCCGGCGATGCTTCATCGGCCACCTCGAAACAATCCAGGAAGTATTGCTCCAGCCCCCATACGATCGTGTCAAAAGCCACGTCGCTGGGGAGACCGCTGTAGCAAGGCCCGTAGTAGTTCATCTCGCGCGGTAATTGATAGGCCGAATCCGAAGTTTTGGGCCAGATATCCCAGGTAAGCGTGATCCGCCCCTGCGAGACGGTCTCGTAATAAGCCGACAGGGCTTTCATATGCGAGGTGTAATAGTCGTTATTGTGGGGAGGGGGATCGACCCAATGACCGAGGGAATCGTAATAGGCAACCGAGTCGACGATATGGGTCATGTTCATCAGACCGCGCCCGGTGGTATTGGGATCGTCCACTTCCTCGTACTGGAATTCGAACTTCATCACCAGGACATGAATCGTGTCCAGGGCATCGGCCAGAGCCATGGTCGGCAACGCACCCGGTTTGCTCCGCTCCAGAGGAAGCAATTCCCGGGGCGGTCGCTGCTGCGCCAGAGAATGATGAACGACTTTATTGAAACTCTCCCGGTCGCCATCATCCACGCGCTTCATCGGCAGAACCTCACCCGGTCCGGCCAGAGCACCGGTTACGATCAGAAGCACAAATCCTATGGTCCAGAATATACGCAAGAGTGAATCCTTACAGTTAGAGTAGGAGCGAGAACGACGACCTGAGCGTATTCTTAAGAGCCGCCGCCGATTCACCGCTGGTGCTTGGGATATAAGCGAAATCAAACTGGAAGCGATTGATCAAACGAACACCGAAACCCAGCGTCGGAGTTTTAACATCGCCTTCCTGATCGTAGATATAACCGCCCCGCAGGAAGACCAGATCGGAATAAGCCATCTCGGCTCCGAAGTTGAACACGACTTGCTTCATCTCTTCGCTGAAGCCGTCATCCAACCCTACCATGATCTTGTTGGCCTCAGCCGTCAGAAGAACCTGATACCAGTCGGATTGCAGGAATTTATAGGCGAATCCTACCGCGAGGTTACGCGGAAGCGGGTCGGACTGCGAAGCATCGATATATGACATGCTCGGACCGAGGTTGGTGAAAGCCATACCAAGGTTCAAACGCGGGCTCCAATGATACAGCATGCCGAAATCAACCGCGAAGCCGGTCGAAGTTCCTTTACCCTTTTCATAAGCGGTGCCGATATCGGAAAGTTTGGAGTACATGATCTTGGCCGAAAGACCGACTTTGAGTTTCTGCGTCAGCGGGACACCGTAGGATCCGGTAAACGCCACGTCGAACGATTCGAATACATCCAGGGTATCACCGAACTGACCGGTGCGAAGCATCTCACCGTAAGTGATAAAGGTAACACAACCGCCGAACGTACCCCAGTTCTCGGTCCCTTTGACGAAAGAGACAAATTCGTAATAAACGTCGTCCGTCAATTCCGGCAGCCATTTGGCGTGCATAAACGTGAACTGCGACCGGGCCGAGGCCTTGGTAACTACTCGTTCCGGAGTCGCCAGCCACAGTTCTTTGCCGTTGGCCACAGCACCGATGGATTTTGTGTGCGCCAGGTTGCGGATCGAACTGCGGCTCCAGTAAACCGCATCGTATTCGATCATCCCGGCATCGGTGGCGAAGAACAACCGTTTGAGACCGTAACAAATCTGGGTGATCGCACAGGCGGCGGGATTACGATAGATTTTAATTCGCTGCCCGACCTCGAGATTGTCCCCGTCGAGCATATTGATATCTCTAATCTGTCGAGCATAGGTTTCCGCCGCGGCGACATCAGTATGGCGCTTGGCCGCCACGACATCGTCGAATGTATCCCCTTCCTTGATACGATAGGTACGATAGCCCGGAAGATCCCAGGAACTGCCGTTGAATACCATCAAACCGTATTCACTACCGATCCAGACGTTCTGATCACGCCCGGCGAAAATATCATTGACTTTCCCGATCAAACCGGCCGTATACGGGACTCTGATGATCATCCCCGGCTCGATATCGTCGATATTGAAATCTCCGACGGGGATTTCCTCTACCGTTGCCTCTTCGGTGGTTACCTCGGCCGCAACTTCAGCGGTGTCGGCCGGGATTTCTTCCACAGCGACTTCTTCCACGGCGACAGAATCTTCGGCAACCATCGCAGTATCGAGCCCGGTGCCCGCCAAAACCTGCGATATCATATCCTCGTTTTCATCAGCGGTGGAGTCTTCGACAGCAACTTCTCCGGCGTTCGCCTGGAGGGCAATTCCGTTGAGCATCAAGTCGCGGTTGACCTCACGCATTTTATTCAGCATTGACTGCTTCTCGGTCTCAGAGCCGAAAATCGCGAATTTCTCCGCAATCGACTCCGGAGTATCGTCCAGAAGCACAGTGTAGGCCAAGCAGTTCGACCAGGTTACTCCATCGTAGTGGTAAAGGTCCTGATCGATTACAACCCAGATATTACTCAGATCAGCGGCGCCGATAGCCATCACGGGGCCCTTCGGCAATTTATCCAGACCTTGCACCGGTCCCAGACGCTGTCCGGCAAAACGGGCCAAGCCGGAATCCGTACCGATAAAAGCCTGCTCACCGATTGTCGCCAGACTGAGGATATTGTTCGAGGGTAATCCGTCTTCCATTTTAAACGTCTGCCAGGTACGACCGTTGTAGAATGTCAGACCGCCCTCGCCGCCAAACAACACTCCACGATCGACCGAAGTGATAACCTTCGGTTCATATTCAAAAATCGCTGAATACGGAACTTTGAGTTCCTCGGGAATGAATCGCATCCTTGATTTTTCCACGGCAATCGAGATACGATCAGCTTCGACTTCAGTGATTTCTCCATCCTTACTTCCGTCAGTGAGGTATTCCTCGACCTGTTCGACCTTCTCCCAGTTAATCCGGCATTGACCGTAGGCCGCCATGAGAGAATCCAGATATACCTCCAGAGAACTGCGCTCGGAGTAATCGGCCGACACCGTATTGAGGATCGCCGTCTTCAACGAATCGAGATACTCTTCGGATTTACGGTTGTTCGCCTGCGCCACTCGTTCAGCCGTTGCCGCAACTTGCTCTTCATCGGTCAGGTTGAAATACTGCCGGGCGATATCCGCTACCGTCTGGTCCGTGGTCGTGGAAAACGTTTCGTCCAGATACCAGTCTTTATTATCACTGCGAGCGACACCCTTGGCCGTCAAACCCCAGACCTCGAACGCAGTGTAGTCGTTGCCGCCGCTTTGACGAACGCTGGCAATAGCCGTCAATGGTTGCAAATCCGCGGGGACTTTGTTCTCGATCCAGGAATTAGCCAGCGGATAGGCGCCCAGACCGGCCGGGTTCCAATGGGTCGCGGTGGCATCGTCGGCAATCGCTACGAACGCCTCACCCATACCGGCGGCACGTGCTCCGGCGGCAATTCTTAGATACAACACCGCAGCGTTGGAAATGTCGGCTTGAGCTTCACTGACCAGCAGCAGCGCCATTAACACAACAGCCAGTGAGAGTATCAACCTGTGTGGACTCATCGGGGTCTCCTCATCTAATTAGAAACAACTACTTTTCCATATACAACGGCCGCTTCGCGACCCGAGGCCGGTTGTCCGGTTGCCTTGAACATATAAACGCCCGTGGCTACCCGGTCACCCGTTTCATCATCGCCTCTCCATACTATATCGTCACGATAGCCGGCATCCACCGAATATAGATTAAAAGATTTAATTTTGCGACCGGCCAACGTGTAAATTTCGAGGGAAAACTTTTCCAGGTATTCTGTAGCGTAGAACGAAAATTGCGTCTCCTCATGCATTGGATTGGGGTAATTCAATACATCCGAGATAACCGCCTGTTCACCGGCTGTTATCTCCACTGAAAACTCGACCATTGATGAATTATTCGCGTTATCCCAGGCTTTAAGATGCAGGGTATGATGACCGGCGGACAGCGTGTCCAGACCGAACATAAGACCGCCGGACCGGTAACTGTCGGCGTAATAACTGAAACTGGGGGTAAGATTGATCATCGCCTCAGTCTGGTCGTCGATTACCAACGTGATTCCATGACCGAGCCAGCCGGTCAGATTGATACCGGAGGGATCATCGAGCACAACTACCACCGTGTCGGTTGCCGTTGCATAATCACCACTGGTGAAACTGGTCCGCCCCGAAAGACCAACCGCGATCTGAGGTCCCTCATCGTCGGACACTTCCGAGATTGCCTCGCTAACCGGTAACGAATCGGCCAGACCGGCGGCGTCGATATTACCGAAGGCGCCGTAAGCGCTGATACGAGCGCTCTCACCGCCATAACTGATATCAAGCGGCGGGACGAAACTGAATTCGAAAAGGCCGTCCTGTACCGTGACTTCACCTTTATAAAGCGCCGCACCGTTGGTGCTGTACGTCACACTCGGTCCGCTGCCGCCATGTTCGGAGGGCACGTAGGTTTTCATCCGGTCGCTGTCGTAAACCACGATTTCGATCTCACCGCTTACCGGCAACAACGAACCGGCATCATCGGCTACCCGCCCGGAAACGGTTGTCGCACGGAGCGGTCGCAGCGTGTCCGGCGCCTGGGTGAATTCAATATCGTATTGCGGTCGACCGAGACATACGAACGGTTCACCGAAGAACGTATATGAGCGGTCGTTGTTGATCAACGAAGGGAACGATACGCCATAGAGATGAATCAGCTTGCCGGTGTAAACCGCCTGCGCAATCGGCATGTCCGGATTCCCGAACATGACTTCGAACACCGTTTGATTGAAAGACCGGTTAAGAGAAGACCAGACCAGCCGCGTGGCCGATACCACGCCAATAGCGCCTCCGTCGGGGTGCAGCAGAAATTGCTGAGCCATCGACACGCCTTCAGGATCGTCATAGAAACCGATAGCGCAGGAGGCGGCGAAAACCAACGGCAATTTGTAGCCGTTGTTTAACCTCGGGATATCATCAGCCGATGTAAAAATTCGTTCGTGCGCCCAGAGATACGGACTACCGTGACCGACATAGTTGACCAGCAAACGCCCCTCGTTGAAAGCATTCACGATGGCATCGTTGGCCGCCGGTTTGCGTCCGTTGACGAAATCGTACTCGATCAAATAGATCTTATCCCGTTCGAATAGACGCGGAATATAATCACGCTGGAGATCTTCGGTCTGCTGGGTGTGGACGGTTTCATCGTCCCGGTCCGAGGAGAATTCATCGTCGGCCACCAGAGTGATCTTGGTTCGCCAGTCTCCCAGATCCGTTGCGGACTCATAGGCAAGCACTTTGTCAATCACGCGATCGACTTCCGTCGTGGTGTTGGCGGGCCAGCGGGAGGTAACCATATCCACGCCACGGTCGTCCTGCAACATGTACGATGAATCGGCATCGAGCCAGCCGTATCGCTCGAAATAAACGTAGTTGTCGTCACTGTACGAATCGGATGTATCATAGGCATTCACGTACGGCGGGATATAGATCGGTTCATCGGTGCCGAGATGGTTGCGATAGTCGTAATGCCCGTCCCCGACCAGCAAAACCGCCATCGGCGACGGCGACGGGTAACTCTCATAAGTGAATCGGAGAAAATTGCGAATGGCCGTAGGATCTAAAAGACCATATGAAAAATTATCGTAGATATCATCGACATTTATCACTTGCACCGACAACCCCTGAGATTCACGATAGGTCGCCAGGCGAGCGATAGTGCTTTCGAATTCCGGAGCCGTTACTATCAGATAATCGATCTGTTCATTAGCCGTGTACAGATCAGTGGGAGACACCTTGCTGATATCCGAGGGAGCTATAGCCCGCGAAAGAGTGCTGAAATAGAAGTGGTTCGGTTGTTCCGCAACGAGATCGGTCTCGAAGCGAAGAGTATCACTAGACTGCACGAATCCGGTAATCCGAACCGGCTGACGCGGATTGTCGATATTGAAAATCAAGGGCGTTTCGGAGAATTCGTCACCAATCCGGATCAGCCCCCGACCGGAACCACCGACGAAAGCCGGATCGAGACGATCCGCTTCCGGAACGAGGTGACAGTCATATTCCACATTGATCCAATCCAGATAGGGCAAAACCGTACTGTTGGTCGTGAAGCTGAGTTGAAATTCGTTGATGTTGTCATTCAACCGATCGGAAGTGTAACGCCAGAAGGTTCGACTGCTTGAGACTTCAGTGGCAGTTACGCCGTTGACACGGAGACTGAGACTGCTCGATGCGGTCGGCAGATCGACCTGAACAGCTACGTCGGCTTGCGTGTCATCAATCAGATTCGGAGTCGATATGTGCACTTCCGGCGAGAGACCGTCAGTCCAATACCAGTCATAATAATTATAAATGCGGTTGTCGACCTCGACGGCGAACATTACATCACGCTCGGAATGAATCCGCCGCCGATAGTCGTTTATTACCGTATCGACCACTCCCGTAACACTGCCGTCAACGGAAGTTATCCGGCCCTGACTCAACGGCTGATCTCCGGCGACATTTAACCAGTACACGTTGTAATCGGAATAGCGGTGAGAAGCGTAGTAAGGTTCGCTTCCGGCAGGATAGACCCAGCGATCGATTCCTTCACCGTAGAAAAGAATGTAGTCGCTACGGTCAAAGACACCGTCGTCACCGTCCTCGATCAACACTGCCACGGGAGCGAAATCAGGAGCGGCAGAATCGAGAGGCATCGGCAATTGAAGCCCCTCACCGGCCCATAGCATCAGATCGGCCGAATTAACCGAACCTGCCGCCAGCCCGGCCGAACGGAGTTGATCGCCGGTTACTTTTATCAAACCGGTGTTGGAAATTTCAAGACGATACCAGTCGCCGCCGCCGCTGAATGGTCCCACGGCGGAAGGCTTGGATGCCGGGCGAGCCCGAGTGGTCCAGTCACGAGCCTGATCGTAATTGACTATCGTCTGGGATAATATCCGGTCGAAAATTGGATCGGCCGAGCCATAACCCGCCGATGTTCCACCGTCGAAAAACAGCTCAATTTCAACTTCGCGGTATATCGAACCACCGTGCACCGGGAAAACCTGTACCGTGACGATGCTGTGCCCTCTTACTTCGATCGGACGTGAAATGACCGCCAGGTCACTAACCGCCAATCGAGAGAGATCGTAAGGCTGATTTGCGAATACGGTTGTGTCACCCGACAGCGATAGAATCTCTACACGCGGTTCGACTCCGGTTGGGATTCCAAAAGCAACTGTCTTGAAAAGCAGCAGGCTGGAGTCAACAGCAAACGCCAACTCAAGATCGGAAAGATCCGGCTTAAAGGATAGTTTAACTCGCGTCGAGGAAGCCGATGAGGCGACTAATTGAGTCTCAGCCTGAGCAAAGGATATAAGTGTTAGGTATAAAACCGCGACCAACGGTAAAAACCGTGTCAGTAAACAATAGAAACTGAACGGGAGCAGACGCTTGAGAATGGAGCACGAAAAGGACATAGCTCTGGTTTTACAGCCTTAAAAAGTCGGTTTGCTGGTCGCCTCAGACTAACTGAGACGGTATGGGCTCAGGCAAAAACTAGTTAAGCGTTAACCTTAGAGCTATAGTTCGTCCTTTCGTTACCTTTTATAAGTCAATCGAGTATATCTTGTTCCCGAGAATTTGTCAATAGGGCTATCTCGGTAACGAGGGTCAATTCATGCAACTTCTCGGCCAAAAATCACTAAAAACCGCCTCGCAAGGCCTATCTCTCTGACTTGCAACTAATTACAGACAAGGAAGACTGTTTTCTCGATTATTTCCCCGAAATGTCAGACTGACTTCACTGGTTGGCTTTATGCATAGTTGTGCAGAAGGTGTACAACTCAACAGGTATGTAGAATCAGCGATAGCGGTATAACTCCCGCTCCAACTCATCTCCCTCCAGATCAACCTCGGCAGCCGCGTCAGCCTGCCTGGCCCGATATTCACTGAGCGTGTTGCCGGGATAAATGACTGAGGAAGTTAGACGGTAGACCACATTCAATAACTGGGTAGCCGTACTAATAAGCCTTTGGTCAAATACCTGAGAACGTTTAATCTCCTCCAGGGCCGTTTCGAGATTGTCGTCCCAGGCCTTAAGAATCGGTTTGTCGGCATCAATCCAGAGGTCGATCATCCGCCGCATTTCTTCGGCTTCAACCGCAACTCCTCTCCCCTCTTCAGCTTCCTGCCATTCATCGGCGAACTGACGCCCGAACTCCTGATAGCGACCAGCGACGAAACGGACCTCGGAACTAAGTAACTCGACTTTGCCGACCGGATCAGCCTCTCTGAGGCGAGCCGCGAATTCGGCCTGGATCGCCGCCGCCCGTGTTGTCGAGGACTCCTTTCGCTCTTCTGCGGAATGGCCGGTCTGCACTTTCACGCAGCCGGCCATTACTATCAGGATTATCAGAAGCAGTGCAATACTGCCAACCGATTTTGTCCGAATCCCCATGATTCTATTCCGCGATCACCATTTCCGGCTTCAGCGGCGCCATATCACAGGTAAAATGTCTCAGGAACACCGGCTCTCGGGTGATCTTGTAGCCGCTCAATTGATCCTTCCGAGCAACGATTCGCTCGCAGACTTCAGCGATGTAATCCAAATGCGAGTTGGTGTAAACACGACGCGGCAGCGCAAGACGAACCAACTCTCTTGGGGCAACGAACGCTTCGCCGGTGTTCGGATCGGAGCCTCCGAACATAATCGATCCCAGCTCCACCGCACGAACGCCGCCTTCCACGTAAAACGCGATAGTCAGCGCCTGACCGGGGTATTGCTTCGGCGGAATGCCCGGCAGAAGTTGACCGGCATCGGCAAAAACCGCATGCCCACCAGTCGGTTCTACGATCGGGATCCCGGCTTCTTTGATCTTTTCACCGAAATAAGCTACCTGATCAACGCGGAAATTCAGATAATCATAATCCATCACTTCTTCAAGGCCAACCGACAGAATCTCCAGATCACGCCCGGCAAGACCGCCGTAGGTCGGGAAGCCTTCAAGCAGAATCAACAGTTCCGTGAGCTTGGAGTACAACTCCTCATTGTCCACCGCGATAAATCCGCCGATATTGGCCAGGCCGTCTTTCTTAGCGGACATCATCGCACCGTCGCAATAGGAGAACATCTCGTTTACGATTTCCGGGATCGATTTATGCTGATAGCCTTCTTCATCACGTTTGATGAAATAGGCATTCTCGGCAAAACGTGCACAGTCGAAGATGAAGGGAATTCCTAACTTATGACAGACGGCAGAAGCCGCTTCGATGTTGGCCATCGACACCGGCTGTCCGCCGACCGAATTATTGGTGATGGTCATAATCACCATAGCGATCTGCTCACGCCCTTTGACACCGATAAACTCTTCGAGTTTCTCGATATCCATATTCCCCTTGAACGGAAGCGGTTCGTCTGATTGCATCGCCGCACAGGGAAGATCTACAGGTATGCCTCCCTTATGCAGAGTGTTGCCTCTGGTGGTGTCGAAATGTGTGTTGTTGAGAACGTACTGACCGCGCTTCACCGCTGTCGAGAACATGAGATTCTCTGCCGAACGCCCCTGGTGACACGGTACGATAAACTTCTTGCCGGTAATTTTACGTACGGTCGCCTCGAACTTGCGAAACGAACGGGCTCCGGCATAGGTTTCATCACCGAGCATCAGTGCGGCCCATTGCTGAACCGACATGGCTCCGGTACCGGAATCGGTGAGCAAATCTATATAGATGTCCGGGGCATCCAGTTTGAAAATGTTGTACTTGGCGCGGGCTATTCGCTCCAGCCGCTCCTTGCGCGGTAAGAGCTTGATCGGTTCAATCGATTTTATGCGATAAGGCTCTGCAGGCTGACGTTTCCGAATCATAGTACCTCCTTTACGTTTCAGTTGATAGCGTCAACATCGGTTAAGGGAGACTCGGTTACGTTACGTTCTTGACCCGGCGACGATGATAGTCGAGCCCCAGATAGATTCGGGCGTCCATACTTTTAGAAGGTGTCGGTTTCATACTTTTCTCAATTGAAAGTCCGGCACGATCTGACCGGTTACAAAATCTCGCACGTTGCGTATCTCCGGCCTTTCGAATCGGGCCAGAGGTGAATCATTATCGACATGTTTAATATAACCTAACTGCCGGAGAACTTCAACACAAACCGGCCAGAGAGCCCGGCAGTTACCGTCTTGGATTTTTACCGCAATACCGACCGGCGGATCCATCAGTCCTATCCCCTCAATCGCCTCCGCTCCTGATTTGCAGATTAAACGGTTGGGGAAAGCTCGCGCCAGCGATAAATCGAATCGTCCTTCTCCCGACACCATCTCAGGATAAGTCATCATGGCTTCACGGATTGTCTCGGCAGCAGTAGCGGGTACGTCATCACTCCCCCGCCCGGCCGCCAGTTTCATGAAACCTCGAGCAAAGCTCAGTAACGACAAGGGGAAGTTGGGAGCCGAACAGCCGTCAACACCAATCGTCATTCGGTCGAGCGGAAAACCGCAATATCGACTTACCGTGGTCAATACTCGCTGTTGAACCGGTGATTCAGGACGCAGGTATTGCGCGACATCAGCCTTAAGATAACGGGCCATTGCCAGGAAACCGGAATGTTTTCCGGAGCAATTATGCCTAACCGGGTCTTTGTCTTCGCCGTGAGTCGGCCAAATACGTCGTTCCTCCATGCCTATGGGCCAATGACAACCACACTGCAAATGTTCCGGACCATTACCGGCTCGGGCCAGATTCGTTAGTACAACCTCGCGGTGCTCATCGGTACCATTGTGCGAACCGGCCATAATGGCCAGTTGACGGAGATCAAAGTCAAAATACGTTGCGGCTCCCGAGGCAACTAACGGCATGAGTTGAAACGGCTTAATGCACGAGCGAGTCATCGTCACAAATTCGGGATCACCCAGATAGTGGGTCAAATTGCCCCGCTCGTCGACAACCGCAATTGAGGCACAATGAACAGCCTCGATTCCATCCCCACGAAAAACGCGGGCAGCGATTTCAAACAAACCTTTCATAAAACAGAAAATAGACTATTTGTTCAGTTTCGCAAATTGTTCTTTTTAGGGCGGTAGAGGTTAATAAATTTAACCAATTTCTAACTTCCTACAGTCATAGAAACCCTTGACCGACGCGGGGAATTCCCCTATATTATGGTGTTCATCTATGTACTTCGAAAGTGGTTACTTCAGCTTTTGACTAATATCTTGGAGGTTTCAATTATGAAGCACATTGTTGTGCTTACTGCGGTCCTACTCCTCACCGCTTCTGTTTCATTTGCCCAAGGGGGCTCAATTTCAGTTGACCATATCGATGGTCTTTGGATCGATGATGGCGGCGCAATTGGTAGCCCCGGCATCAGCTATTTGACTGTGGGCCCGGTGACCTACTACATCCGCTACACCAACAATACCGGTAGTAGCGTCAAAGGTATGACCAATGGTTACGTCATTAACGGCCCGGCTTCATTCTACCCGGCGACAGGTGAAGAGGTCGAGTTCGGGAGTGGCGAGTACCTTAGTGACTACTTCAGTCTGGTGCACTCGGTGGCCACCATTTCTTCGGATGGCACCGGCGACGACCAGGTTACATTCAGTTACTCCGTCATGGGCGATATTGGCATCCAAAACGGATTCGATGAGATTGTGGCGGCGATTCATACCGGCTGTGACAACATAGGTGAAACCCTGTGTCTTGATTCGATGTATTACCCGCCGTCAGGTCTCTGGTTGTGGGCTCCGGGCGGCGTTCCGGAATGGGATGGCCCGTACTGCTATTTAGTTACGGAACCTCTGATCATCCCTCCTGAAATCACGAATTGCCCGGTCTCCGCCTACACCGGATCACATTGCTCCGTTGTAAGCTATAATTTTGAAGCAACCGATCCCGAAGGTGATCCCTTCACTTGGGGTATCGTCAGCGGTGTTGGTACTATCAACGCCACGACGGGTGCCTGGAGTTATGCTCCTAGTCTCGCCGATGTTGGTTCGGCATTGTATGTTGAAGTTGCAGCATACGACGGGATATCCGGCGCTCCTAGTAGTAATACCTGTGTCTACGACCTGGCTTTCACCAACATTGGTCCGGCCTTCACGGACGGCTGTGGCACCACCTACTTCTCCGGCGCCGACATGGCTACGACCGTTGCCGTTACTGCCGCCGATGGCGACTGCGACCCGGTTACGATTAACTTTGTCGGCATCCTCCCGGTTCCGGAAGGAACGGTCACAGGTACTAACCCGGTGATCTTCACTCCGACCATCAACGACACCGGCGTCGTTTACACTCTGACCTTTGAAGCCACCGACGGCGTCGACGCTGCCACCTGTGAAGCTTATGTCGACGTTAAGGGTGAAACCAACTTCGAGATCATGATCGAGAAGAACCACGGCGACGATTACTATCCTTACGGTGTGATCCAGGGCCAGCACGCTTTCGTGGATGTTACCATGAACACCGGCTCTGAAGTCCCGGCCGGCTTCGATTTGTTGATGAGTTATGATGCCTCCGCCCTTACTCTGCAGGCTGCGGTAGCCGGCGCGGCGTTCTACGATGGCGGCTGTGGCTGGGAGTATTTCAGTTACCGCCTGGGCGCTTCAGGCAACTGCGGAAACGCTTGCCCGAGCGGCATGTTGCGTGTGGTTGGCATAGCTGAGACCAATAACGGCGCTCACCATCCGACCTGCTTAAAGCCGAGCCTCCCGGCCGTCATGTTCACTCTGGACTTTCTGGTCACCAACGACCGGACTTTCGAGTGCCAGTTCATACCGATCCGGTTCCACTGGCTCGACTGCGGCGACAACTCCCTGGCTTACTACCCGCTGACCGCTCAGGACAGCGTTGTCCAGGGTATTGAAAGCTCTGTCTGGAATTATTACAGCGGGTACGGTTCTGAGACCGTATACATCCAGGTAACTTCCGAGCCGACCACGTTCCCGACCACCTTCGGCGCTCCCGATGACTGCATGAATCCAATCGAGGATAAGCCGGATCCGAACCGGATCATCGACTTCTACAACGGTGGTATTGACATCATCTGTGCCGACGACATCGACGCTCGCGGCGACATCAACCTGAACGGTGAGTCGAACGAAATCGCTGACGCGGTTCTTCTCAGCAACTACTTCATTCAGGGCCTGGATGTCTTCAAAGTCAATATCGACGGTCAGATTGCCGCTACCGACGTCAACGCTGACGGTCTGACTCTGTCGGTTGCCGACCTGGTCTACCTGATCCGTGTGATCGTTGGCGATGCCGAGCCCTACGACAAGCTGAGCACTGTTAATGTCAACTACACCATCGACAACGGTGTGGTGGCTGTCGATCGCGAGATGGGCGGCGCCTTCCTGACCGTAGCCGGCGATGTTACCCCGACTCTGTTGGCCGACAACATGGAACTGAAGTATGCCTCTGACGGCGACGTCACCCGCATCCTCGTTTCCTCGCTGAACGGCAACACCTTCAACGGTGAGTTCGTGGACGTCAACGGCCAGGTCCTGTCGATCGAGTTGGCTTCGGCTAACGGTTCGGTTGCTAACCTGACTCAGATGCCGACCAGCTTCAGCCTGGCTCAGAACTACCCGAACCCGTTCAACCCGACCACCACGATTGGCTTCTCGATGAAGGAAGCCGGTCAGTATGAACTGGCCATTTACAACGTGACTGGTCAGAAGGTTGCCACCTTTGCGGGTACCGCCGAGGCCGGTAACTTCACCATTGAATGGGATGCTTCCAACGAAGCCAGTGGTGTTTACTTCTACAAGTTCTCGACCAACAACTTCACCGACACCAAGAAGATGGTGCTCTTGAAGTAACATCATATACAGACTTCTGATTAAGTCGCACATTACAGACCGCGTTGCCACTGGGTGACACGGTCTTTCTGTTGAAAGATTACCTTTACTTATAGGGAGAGATATTCTATAATTTATATAGAAAGGCTAAAACACCGACGGTGCATCTTGGAGGGTATCACGATGAGACAAGTGTTCTTACTTGTTGTTATTTTAGTCCTTACTGCAACTTTTGCTTTTAGTGAAGAAAGAGCAATATCGGTCGACCACATTGACGGCCTCTGGACCGATGTTAATGGATCAGTGGGCCCCGCCGGTACTTCGTATCTGAATCCCGGTGCAGTCACCTACTACCTGCGTTACACGAACGATTCCGACACTTACGTCCCTGGTATGACCAACGGTTTCGTAGTCTATGGTCCGGAATCATTCTATCCGGCCAGCGGCGCCGAGCTTGCCTTCACGAACAACGGACGTTTAAGATACTTGAGCGACTTGTATTCGCTGGTCGCCGTCGTTGACACTTTCTCCTCTGACGGCTCAGGCGCCGACACGGTTGCTTTTAGCTATTCAGGAATGATGGAAATAGGTCTCTGGGAAGGTTTTGACGAAGTTGTCTCAGCGATTTACACCGGTTGTGACGCGGAGGGCGAAACACTCTGTCTTGACTCTACATTCTATCCACCTTCCGGCTTCTGGTTGTGGGCGGTGGCTGGAATAGGGATTATTACACCGGGTTGGGATGGTCCACACTGCTATGAGGTAAAAGTTTGTTGCACCAGGCGTGGCGATATCGACTTCGACGGATCGACGGCAACTATCTCTGATGTGGTGTACCTGGTTCAGTATATGTTCCAGAACGGACCACCTCCGCCGTGTCTTGAAAACGCCAATTGGGACGGCTCCGGGGATACTCCGGACATCACCGACCTGGTAGGGATGGTATCTTTCATGTTCATGGGTGGCGAGCCGGCAGCACCCTGCCAATAGAGCCTTCCATCCTCTCTGAAAAATAAAAGGCCCGCAGCTTAAACTGCGGGCCTTTGTAGCTCATGAAGTCTATCGTCTAATAACTTATCTTGTCAATCTGATTGTTGTCGGAATCACTCCGGAATTAGTGACCGCAGGGACCGCCCCAGCCCCAGTGAGGGAATCCGCCGCCACAACCACCGCCACCGCTGTTATCATCGCAGTGACCGGGGCCAATCCAGCCGTTGTTGTAGCTGTCGAGCTGGCCTTTCCAGTACAGCACGTTTGATTTCGTCCAGAAATGAAGCTGGCGCCAGTCGGTAAAATCATGCTCCGCCAGGAAGGCATCAGCCTGGGTGATAACTTCTTCGACCGCGTTATCGGAAGCACCACTGGCAATGTTCAACTTCGCAGCGAGCAACTGAGCGTACAGCTTAGTGATGCCGTTGCCCGGCCAGCCGTAAGTCCACTGGGCCAGGATATTACGAGCCATTTCGGCGTTGTCGACATAGAGGCTCTTGGCGCCGTTTTCATCACCGAGCCAGATCGGCAGCAGCGGCGTCACTTCGTCGTCCTGCGGTCCGAAACCGGCGTGGTTTTTCCAATAACCGATGGTGCGGGTGCAGCCGCCGTCTTCCTCTTCCGGTTCACAAACCGGCAGCTCGAACTGCAACATGGCCTGTTTTTCGAGATCGGTCTCGAATTCCCAACCGGTGTAACAGACATGGCGCGTACCCATGTTATCGTCGGGATTGACCAGCCAGATGTAGGCATCCTGAAGCACCTCGATATCGACTGAGGTACCATCGTCGTAGGAAACGGTCAGGTACGGAATGTATTCACCGTTTTCCTTAGCATAGAAAATACTGCGTGGGTATTCCTCTTCAACCTGGTCAAGGAGCATACCGAAGTTGTCGTAATCACCGTCAGACCACATCTGAACCAGGGTAGTGACGTCGATATCCTTCCAGCCAAACAAATCGGAATC
This sequence comes from Candidatus Zixiibacteriota bacterium, assembly GCA_035380245.1. Lineage (NCBI taxonomy): Bacteria > Pseudomonadati > Candidatus Zixiibacteriota > Candidatus Zixiibacteriota bacterium. The sequence continues at coordinate 799,832 of DAOSXA010000002.1, forward strand.
GAAGGTGGCCAGAACGGTGGCATCGTAAGCACCGTTAAAGCTATTCCAGGTGATTGTAGTCTCATCCCACGGAGCGGTAATCCGATGGATGTTGACCGGGTGGTAGTTCTCCTGAATCAGGTACAGGTGCAAAACCGCAGAAGTAACCGCGGGACACTCTGGATCGGGATCGGGATCATAGTCATGTCCCCAACAATTGGCGACTGAAGAGTCCACCGGGTTGACGGCATCATCAGAGTTGTTGGAGCATCCTACCGCCAACAACGCAACCATCAGAAACAGCCCAATAGCATGGTACAGTCTCATACCTTTTCTCCGTTTAACTGTTCTCGTATCTTGCATTGATTCTCTCTTTTCTCTCTCATGGACACCGATTCCCATGGCAGGATCGTATCCTGAGCGAAAGGAAGCAAAAAACGTGCTAATTCCCGGTAATGGCTGTTCAAATAATGCACAAGGCTGGAATCAGGCTCGTGATAAGCTCTTGCAGCAGGTTGATTGAGACATCACGGCGATAAAACCAGATGACCTGTTGATCCCCTCACCTAAGCAGTGCAATAACCTGCAACCGAGTTGCATGTAAAAATAAAGGCTCGCGGGTAATCCCGCGAGCCTTGTATTAGCCCGGTAAATTCTTAAGGTGTTATTCGCAGTGACCGGGGCCAATATAGCCGTTGTTGAAGTCGTCAAGCATATCTTTCCAGGCCAGAACCATTTGCTGATCCATAGGCGACAAAGAGCTCCAATCCATCCAGTCATGGTTTGCCAGGAAGGCATCAGCCTCACTCATAGCATCGGCGACATCCATCGTACTTGCGCCTGACAGCATGTTAAGCCTGGCTCCAAGGAGTTGGGCATACAGCTTGGCAATACCGTTTTTGGCTCCGCCGTAGGCTTTCATTTTGAAAACATCCACCGCAGCCGCGGCATTGTCGATGAACAGGCTCTTAGCACCGCCCATGTCGCCAAGATAGACCGGCAACAGCGGCGTTACATCATCATCCTGCGGACCGAAACCGGCGTGAGTTTTCCAATAACCGATCGTACGAGTACAGCCATCCTGAGGGATATCATAGACATCGATTTCAAACTGAATCAGGGCCTGCTTTTCGAGGTCGTTCGGCGCTTCCCAACCGGTGTAGAGATATTCACGAAGGCCGAAATTATCGTTGGGATTGACTTCCCAGATATAAGCATCCTGAACCGGATCGGTTGTCTCAGTGGTCGAACCCATTCCGGCATTGTAAGTTACTTCGAGGTACGGGTAGTTAGTACCGTTCTCCCAGGCAAAATAGACGGCTCTCGGGTAATTCATGTCGGTTTGATCGAGCAGCAGACCGTAATTATCGAAGTCGCCATCGACCCAGGCCTGAACCAGAGCAGTTACATCGACCGTCAACCAACCCCAGGCATCGGCGTTGAACGAACTCCAGACAGTACCGTCATAAGCTCCGCTGAAGTTATTCCACGTAATGGTGGCTTCATCCCAGGCGGCTGTTACACGATGAATGTTAATCGTCTGCATATTCTCCTGGATGACATAGAGATGCAGTGTGGCATTTTCAATCACCGCACCATGGGGGAGTAATAGAGCTGAGGATAAATTCGATGTCGCTACCGGCGCCATGCTCTTGTCGTCATTCGAGCAGCCGATTGCCAGAAGAGCTACGAGAGCAGCCATCATCGCAAACAGCATCAGTTTTTTCATTACAATTGCTCCTAAATAGGTTAGGTTTAGAACTTCAAGTATTATCTTTGCTTAACAATCGTTATCAGGACTGTAATTATCGTATTTTGGCAGGTAAAAACAATTCTTTGCCCACCCCTTTTAAGCAACTGCCATGCTGTTGGTTAGTGCTGCATTTAAGCTAATTCACAACGATCTGACCGTTAAAGACATGGGGCAATATGTGGATAAAAAAAGGCTGGTAAGTCCCGTCACAGAGACTCTCACATTTGTACCATTATGCAAACGACGTCACATTCTGTGAGTGATCTTTCGCAGTAATGAAGTAATTCTTTGCAACCCGTACAGGCTGCTTGTAAGCTGAATTAAAGCCGTGCCAGTGCTTGTTTGATATGTCCCAGATGCTTTTCGCCGTGAAGGGCATACGCCTCAAGCAACGAGTCCAGCGTATATTCACCGTCTTCGGGATGTTGGACGGTACGCGTCCAGACATCGGCTGAGGTGTTAGACAGAAGGTAAGCCCAACGCTCATGAAGCCCACGAATAATCGCCAGTGAGGGCTCTATCGGCATTTCATAGTCCGGCAAGGCGGCCCAGTCATCCTGATTGTAGGTCTTGAGGATCGTATTGTCCTCAGTCAGGAGCCATTTGAACCGGGCGAAACCGTTGATATGGGAATCGGCCAGATGGTGGACAAGAGTTCGAATCGACCACTTGCCCTCGCCGTAGGTTGTATCGAGCTTACGGCCATCGAGACCGGCAACCATTTCATCGAGCCGTTCCGGCAGAGTGCGGATCTGCTCAATGAACTTGGAGCGAATATCCCAGATAGTCATGTGGGAGGTCCTTTATGATGTATTTTTGATCTCATTGATCAGAGTATACGAATTTGGACCTAAAAAGGCAACATTGAGGTTGAGAATGTGATGAGATGATCTACGAACGTCCGGTGACCCGCTCGCCCACGGAGGAATAATCGCTGGCCGGGATCCCTGATATTATGAAAGGGTCCTGACCTACTAGATTCACTGTCTAACCTAGCCTCGTTTTTAAGTCTCTTCAGCTATCCCCTCAACATAAACACCCCCGACCTCATCATCAAGATCGGGGGGGTCACATATTAAATGCGTATATTGATAAACCGCTCTACACGCCCAAATTCTCCAGCGTCGCCGGGATATCAAGGAACGTCCGGCAGGGATGCGCGCCCGCCGCCGCCAGAGCGTCGAGCTTGTCCTGCGCCGTCCCCATCTTCCCCTCGACGATCGCTCCGGCATGACCCATTCGCTTGCCGGGTGGAGCATACACACCGCCGATCATTACCAGCACCGGGGTGTTCATGCGGCCGATCGCCTCACACGCCCGCTCTTCGTACACACCGCCGATCTCACCGCACATAACAACCGCTTTGGTCTTTTCGTCGGCCTCGAACTTGAGCAGAATCTCGTCGAAGGTCGATCCCAGCACCGGATCGCCACCGAGACCGACACAGGTCGTCTCACCGTAGCCGGTCCGCGTCAGGGTATCGGCTACGTAATAAGTGATCGAACCCGACCGCGAAACCGTTCCAACCCGGCCCGGTGTAAAGGCGATATCCGGCATGATGCCCAGGTTCGCCTCACCCGGTGTAATAACTCCGGCCGTGTTGCCGCCGATCACCGTTACGCCGTGTTCGACCGCCTCGCGCCGGACGTGCAACATATCGTGGATGGGGATATGCTCGGGAATCACGACCAGGAATTTTATCCCGGCCCGAATCGCTTCGATCGCGGCCTCTTTAACAAACCGCGCGGGTAGAAAAATCACCGAAGTATCCGCGCCGGTGGTATCGACACATTCTTTCACGGTATCGAACACCGGCAGCTTCTCGACCGTCAGCCCGCCCTTACCCGGTGAAGTACCGCCCACGATGTTCGTACCGTAAGCGATCATCCGCTCGGTGTGAAACTTCCCGGCTCCGCCGGTTATCCCCTGCACCATCACCCTGCTGTTTTTGTCGACGAGGATAGCCATCAGTTACCCCCTTCCTGCATCGCCAGAGCAACAGCTCGCTTTGAGATCTCCTCGATCGGCGTCTCGATTCCGTGCGCCTCAATTTTCTCGAACAACGCCGGGTTTTCTTTCTTGGCCTCCTCCATCAACCGGACTCCCTCCTGCCACATATTGCCGGTCATGCGCATAACCATCGGCTTGGACAAGCCGTGATCCTTGAGGAACATAATCACACCCTTGGCGAAATCATCGCAACGGCTGATACCGCCGAACCGTGCTCCGAAAATAACCTTCACATTCGGATTCTCATCGAGTAAAACGAGCATCCTAGCGATCCGCTCCGGGCTGGGGCCGCCGCCGGAGTCCATGAAATTTGCCGGTTTGCCGCCGTAGTAATGGATAAAATCGTTCCCCATAATACCGAAACCGGCCCCACCGGGAAACATGCCGATATTGCCGTCGAGATCGAGATAAGGAATCCCCCATTCGGTCGCCTGCTGCTCGCGCGGGGTCATCTCTCCTTCTTCATGGCGTTTCTCGATTCCCAGCTCTTTCAACTCCGGGTGCCGGAACACGGCGTCGTCATCGAGCGACACACGACTGTCGGCCGCCACCAGCTTACCCTCTGTGGTCAACACGAGGGGATTGATTTCAACCAGCTTGGCGTCGTACTTGCGAAACATGTTGTAAAGACCGACCAGAATCGCCGCGCCGTCTTTAATCAGGTCTTGCGGAATACCGATCTTCTTGGCGATCAGCAGGGCATCAAAGGTGTACAGGTCCTCCTCGATTGCCAGCGGGAACCGGACAATCTTGTCGGGCGACTTGGCTGCGGTTTCTTCGATATCCACGCCCCCTTCGCCGGAAGCAATCACTACCAGTTTGTAGTTGGCACGATCGATGGTGACGCCGAGATAGTATTCTTTCTCGATGTCGAGCTTCGGCTCAATCAGGATCGACTCGACCTTATAGCCGCGAATGGTCAGCTTGAACAGCTCTTCGGCTGCCATGCGGGCTTCGTTGGCGCCGTCGGCTAATTTGATTCCGCCCGCTTTGCCGCGACCACCAATCAGTACCTGTGATTTGAGCACCACCGGGACACCCATCGCCTCGACTGCGGCATAGACCTCATCGGGGGTTTTTGCCACACGGCGTTCGGAAACCGGGATACGAAACTTGGCAAAAAGCTCTTTCCCTTCGAATTCATACAGACGCATAGTCGATTCCTCTCTTGGGACAAACCGTGACTTCCATCCGGCCCGATCTTCGGTGGCCAGGGGTTTGGGGATTGTTGACAAACCTCCATCGCGGCTGAGACAAGCCCCGCCGCTACGCGTTAAAGTACCCTAACCTCGCGTAGCGGGCGGCCTTGTGTCGCCCGCATTACAGATGTGTTTTTATTGAATATCCGAGCGTATGACTTTTTCAACACTCCCTTTGCCTCGGGTTTCCAGATCATAACCCCTTATCGAAGCTGTCGGTCAGATTGCTTGCAATCTGAATCTCACCCGAGGGGTGGGGCACCTTTCTCGATTCGGTTTGCCCGGCTTTTCTCTTCTGGCGGGCAATCTACCGAATCGGTCGATTTTGTCAATGAAAATGGGGAAGCCGGTTCTCCCTCACAAAGGGGGACCTTAACTCCATCGGCCGGAATCACCGTGATCCCGGCCGATCAAGCATCGAGTCCGTGGCGCAAGTCTGTCTTCGAACCTGCTTGGGAGAAGCCAGGAGGGCATTAATCCCACCCGTGGACGGGGGGACCACCACCAGGACGCCTGCCGCCCACCGACAATTTATCTGAGCCTTCTTGTCACTACTCACAAACCAATATCCCGGCACAATCGCTGACCTGCGCATACCTGGCCGCGATCCCCTCTCGGCGGAGACGGCCAACAATCGACTCACCGCACAGATAGAACTCATCATCGTCCCATTCGGCTTCGTACTTCGTCTGTCCCGCCTCGAAATCTTTCTCGTTCGCGAAACCGATGTCGGCAATGATAATTCGTCCCCCGGGATTCAAGTTGTCTCTCAACGTTCTTTGGATAAAGATCATCTGCCGGTCAAGATCGAGATGATGTAAGAAATACGATGAGACAATCCGGTCGAACCGCTGATCGTTGAATTTCCCGAAATGATCCCGTGTTACATCAACCGCATCGAAACGCCCCGAAGAAACTCGCGCCTGTGCCTTTTCGAGCATCCTTGTCGAAAAATCAACACCGTAGACGACACAACCCCGTCGGGCCAACTCTTCCGAAAGCAGCCCCGTGCCGATCCCGACATCCATTACCTTCATGCCTTGTTCCGGTTCGACCCGAGCGACCACCTCCGCCAGCACGTCGTAGTACCCCCGGAAGGGAAAAGAATCTAGACAACGAGCCAGGCTTTCATCGTAGTTCCCGGCCCATTTTTCGAATCCGGATTGGTCCAGCATGAAATCCTCAAAGATATCTTGTCACGGTAACGGCACTGTGCGCGTTTCCCGGCTTCTTTCGGCGCAGAAATAACCGTCTTCGTTTTTAGGGCACTTATCGTTGAAAACATAATGAATCGCTACCAGATCAATCGTTCTTTCAACGGTATCTATGCCCTTCAACTCGTAGGTGGTGTTTTCTTCTTCAAGGAGTTTCGATTTCGTCCCGGTTACAAGATCACGGGAAAATAGCGCTCCACTGTTGTGACTCGGTCCCGGTTGAATGTACGACGGCATGTTGTCGCTGTTATCCAGGTATACGACTTTTCCGAAGTTGTCGTAAAACAAAGCACCGCGTGGGGCGAGAACTGTCAGAGCGAGGCGGGAGCTGTCGTCGGTTACCGCTATGACGGGCGCCATTGCATAGCCGTAATCCCGAGAACCTCCGCCGGCAGCCGGAGAGCCCATCCAGGCTCGAAAAACAACGTTGCGGTCATCTTTGGTGAGGGCTATCGGCATAAATATCCCCCCGTGATTCGAACCGTGCTGTTCATGGACAATCCCCAGATAAGTGGATTCTCGGGTTGAAGGATCATATACGGTTATTCGAATTTCATGGTTTCGACACCGATCGATAAACTGAACGCCATAGCCGTACCAATAACCTATGAAAGAATCCACGAAGCAGGGTTGCTCACAGTACACCCGTAAAATCCGATCGCTGTCATGAAACGGGATCGACAGGAGATGAAAATACGAGACAGGGATATACTCCGAACTGTCGTCGATACCGGAATCATACTCGTTGGGGAACATATATTCGGGTTGGCGAAAGGCCGTATCCGATGTAGTTTCTCCGGCGGAAAGAGAGCTCATCGGTAAAACTGCCCAGAGGCAAAGCCCGGCAACAACCGATAGTATTTTTCTCAGCATCAGGTTCCTCCATTCTCCTAACCTCAGCTTAGTAGAAGGATACTACAACCATGCGATGATTAGCAAGTCAAGTCCGAGAGGAAATAGTTCTGAAAAACCGGTTCAAAAAAAGGGCCGGCCTCTCCGAGAGAGACCTGCCCTACAATTCTCGATGCCCCACCCCTCAGGATTGTTGAAAAACCTCTTATGCGGCGGAGACAAGCCCCGCCGCTACGTGTGAAGGAACTCTATCCTCGCGTAGCGGGCGGCCTTGTGTCGCCCGCATTACAGACGGGTTTTGCTGAACATCCGCGCGTACGGCTTTTTCAACACTCACCCCTCGGGGGGGACATTCATCACAAACAGGTTTTACGCCTTTTTGCGAATGACGTCCAGCAACGAGCCATCGCGCCATTCGATTATGTGTACCACTTCATCGGTCGTAGCGGCCGGGGTCGGCAGTTTACCGAAGCTCTGAGCTTTGGCCGTCGATTTGGCGTACAGGTCTTCAATGGTAACTAGCTGTACACCGAAATCCTTCGCCCGTTCGAGGATGGCATCCTTGTGAGTTGAAGTACTCGCCGGGTTGATCGCTGCATATTCCTCGGTTACGACTACGTCGATCACTTCACCGGGTGTCGTCCGTGTGTAGACCTTCTCGACCACTTTAGGGAATCCCTTGCCGTCCTTACCGGTAGCAAGCGGCATAAAGATAATAGTCAGGTCCGCTCCGGCGGCTACATCCTGCCCGCCGCCGATTCCGCCAATAATCCGGCCGTTGGCGCAAACGGTGTTAAGATTGAAACCTAGGTCTACCTCCAGGGTCGAGAGCACGGCCAGGTCGAGCATGTTCACGGCCGCTTCTTTGCTGGCGATAGAGGCATAATACGAGGCCGAAATCTCGAAATGTCTCGGATGGTTGATCATCGAGTTGAACATCTTCTCACTCGGCTCGAAAAGCTGCCCGTGCATGAGTTGATACAGCGTTCCTTCTTCGAGCATGTCGACATGAAGACCGCAGCAGCCGCCTATCGAAAAACTCGCTCGTGTTTGGGAGTCCTTAAGGATCTGCCGGATATTCTCCAATACGATCAAACCGGCGCCGGAACCGACCTGGAACGAGAAATCAGGTTTTACCACCCCGGAAGCCTTGATAACATTGGTAATGTTCTCCGCGACCCGGGCGTTGAAGGTATTGGCGCGAGCTTTGGCGATATCGAGCGTCCCCGAACCGATTCCCTCGTTAAGACCGGGAGGATCCATGTGAACGACGAAATCTACCTGCTCCATGGATATCGGCGCCGGGAGCACTATCGAGTCGGAAATTGTGCCGGCCAGAAGACAGACATACTCCGCATATTCGGTTTCGGCGAACAGGCCAACCGGACCGCAAAGTTGTTCCGGTTTACCCATCAGTCCGTTGGCGTTACCCCAGCGGTCGGCAATCGGCACCGGACCGAAAGCGACTTTTATGTTCACCTCACCGGTCTGCATCTTCCGCACCCGGTTGCCGTGCGAGAACCCAACCCCGACCCACGGGAGTAATTCTCCGGAGACAAAGCTCTCTCCCAGTTTCCGATACGGATTACCGTAGAGACCGCCGATGATACCGTCGCGCATCGCCTCGATCAACCAGGGGTCAACATTGTCGAAAAAGGCATTGCCGTAAATTTTAATATCCTTCTTACCGGTCTTCCGCAACATCTCAACGATGGCCTGAAGGCCCCGGTCGCCGAACCGGTAATAGTGCGGATAGGATATAACGTCGCCGTCGTGCAGGACATCCATCACCGCTTCGAGAGAGACTAGTTTCGAGCCCCGATGCGGGATGCGCGAGGCCTGTTTGCGCCCAACCAGTCGCTGGTCGAACGCCGTTTCCGGGAAAGCCCGGGTGTATTCCGTGTATTGTTTGCCGTTGAATATCATCATCGACTCCTGTATCCAAATGTTCCGGGAACAGTAGCTCAAATCGGGCAAAAAGTCAACACAGACCGGAGGCAGACAGTGATGAATCTTGACGATAGAGCACAATCAACATCATTACGAATATCACCGTAGTGCAGGTCCGTCTTCGAACCTGCGCTTTCAAGTGACATGCAAATTGTAGGGTCCGGTGGCCCACCCGTCCACGGGTGGGATTAGAGACCATATCAACAACACAATGGCATGTCTCGGAGAGACATGCCCTACTGCAGGGGCCGACATCTGCCGCCCGCAAGCCAGACTATCGCCCTCCTTCCTCACCTGATCAGGATAGTGACGGAGGCTACAACGAATCCGGAACGACCGGCTCCAACACCGGTGTCACGAACTCCACCCCGCCGTTGTGAAAATCGATCCGCCGGATCGGTTTGTTGGGCGTAGCCGGATCTATACAGGATCGCGGCGCCCCACGACGAGTCGGGAAAAGCGAGTCAGTCTGGTTCATAGCCTGATGAAAATAGTCCGTCACCTGGATCGACAGCCAGAGGACATTGCCGCTGGACGAGGATACCGAGTTGTCGGCGCAGTTCTCCCAGTAAAAAAAGATCGGGACGGTTGTATCCGGTACGTACTCGACATGTTCGCTTGACACCACCAGGCGGATCAGCGAAGCCACACGATCGAGGCCGTAGCAACCGGGGCGAATCTCATCCGGGATCGTTTCGGCCAGCGCGATAGTCCGCCATATCTGCAACGGAGCTCCTTCGCTCCCGGTATGGTGTCGCGGTCTGGTGTCGAAAAACTCCCACCGGCAGGAATCCAGAATCTCTCCCGGTAAAACATCCAGAATTTCCACCTGGCGGCTGTCGCAACCGACCTTGAGATCGAATCCGGCCAGCGGCTCGTCCGAAGCGGAAATAGTCACGTCGAGCGTATCGACAATACGCCCCGCCATTGCCCGAACGCGCTCAATCGCGATCGTAATCCGCTCCGGCTCAGTTGGATTTTCTCCAACCAAATCAGCGGTGAATATCGGCAACAGCAACAACAGGGCAAACAGAACAACCATAACGTCAATCTAAAGCTAAGAGAGAAATGCCACAATCGAAATGTCGGAGATTACCTGATCCGTATCATTCGTTTGCAGATCGATTCATTGCCCAGAGTCATTCGGCAGAAATATACCCCCGACGGCAGATGTGTTACATCGACCACCGAGCTCAAGCTGATCTGATAAGTCCCGGCCCCTGCCGTAGATGAGAACTCACCCCGTTTTCGACCAAGAATGTCAAACACCTGGATGCTTAAATGTCCCCGTACGGCTGTTGACAACATGAATGAAGAATTGTCCTGAATCGGATTCGGCGAAACCAACAATTCCATACCGTTCACTCTGTCTTGAATCGACTCATCATCCTCGACATCGGTGGGATTGCCGTCAGGTAGTATCGTTGTTCCGATGAACCGGATCTCGGCGCGCGCTTCCGGCCAATCGGCGGTAAGCACCGTCAGGCAACTGTCGGGAGGGCCGGAGTCCGAAGGCAACGGTCCTGTCGTCCCGGAAATAGCGGAGCCGTTGGAATCGAATACCTCTTCCGCGATCAGTACCGTATCACCGTTATTCGTCACGAAGCTGTTGTCGAGGCAATCGACCCAGAAGAATTCAAGCGGTGAGCCGGGACCATCTCCGGAGGCAAAAGTTCCGACGGCTCGAAATCGCACCGTAAACAACGGCCAGTTTTCGGGCATGAGGATCGGCGAATTATCCTCACCCGGTGCTTGTACCGCACGGACATTCACGACCGCCTTACGGCAACCGGATAATTCATCGGTCAACTGCCGCGCATAGCCATTCCAACAACTGCCGTCCGGGAGATTATCGAACGTGAACTCTTCCATTATGACATCGATACTGTCGTAAGCGAACATGAGTCGATACTCCGAGAAGGCAGGATAAGACTGGTCTACAGAATTCACCATGAACTTGACCGTCACTACCCCGCCATCAGTCGCCGGTCCGATTTGCTGTGGTTCTACCCGGTACGATGCCGCCTGGACATGAGGAACACTCAAATACCCCAGGGACAGCAATACTGTCAGGATTCGTTGAAAGATATCGGCACGCTCCCCCAAAAGAAACCGTCCGTCTGGAAATCAGACGGACGGCTCAGGTTTTATTCGATTACCTTGAAGACGTAGGGACCGCCCCATGAGGGCTCATGGGCTTCGATTGTCCCCGGCGGGGAGGCATAGAGCCACTTGCCGCCCGGGGGATAAAACGAGGAGTCAACTACCAGCGTCCCTGGTTGATCCACGATCAACTCAAAGGAGAGTTTCTTCTCCCAGTCATGGGCAAGATACTTTTGCTTGTTGCAAATACCACCGAAGCCGAGCAGTTCCGGAAGAGCTCCGTCCCAGTTCTTTTCGATCACCATCATGCCGTAGAGATCCCAGATCGAGGCATCCTCGAAGCCGTTCCAGCCCTTGACGTCACAACGCTCGTTCAAGCAATTGCTTCCCGAATCGGACACATGTGTAACCGATTTGATGTCGTCGGAAACGATCTTAAAGCCGATGGTGATGCCGGCTCGTAAAGAATCATTCATCATTATGATATCGAACGATACCGGTTTGCCCGCCTGGATCGTCCGCTCGTTGACTGCCCCTTCACCGGAGATCGCCATTTTGATGCCGGCCGCGTTAACCGCCAGAGCAGCCGTCAGCAATAAGGCACCTACAGCGATCAAGATTCTACTCACGCGCATACAAAGCTCCTGATCTATAAAGATACGGATAATTGACTATAGAAGTACCAAAACCATTGTTGTCCATGATAGCACCGGCGGCCAGTCATGTCAAACGAATTATAACTCCATGCCGTTCAACATTCTGATACCGAACAATCATCAATCGGTTCCAACCAAAACAACAGCATTAGATATCGGCTTAATTGCATAATTCATGATCGGCCGTGATTAAAACAACATTGCGCTAATGTATCCACTTTACTAAGTTAAAAAAGCTCATGTGGCTAACATTCCTTCAACAATAAGGGCTATTATATGGCTAATGTTCAAACCGTGGCTGCGCCGGCCCGACCGGTCGGGGTGATCAGCACCTCAATCGGTATGAAATTACTCATGGCGGTCACCGGCACAGTCTTTATTTTGTTTGTCATCGGGCATTTGATCGGCAACCTGCAAGTTTTCATAGGGCAGGAAGCAGTTAACCATTACGCTGAATTCCTCAAAGGCCTTGGCTCGCTGCTCTGGATCGAGCGAGTCTTAATGGCGCTGTTCTTCATCGTGCATATCTGGATGGGTATCAAACTCTGGCTTCAAAACCGCTCCGCTCGGCCGGTTGCATACGCCCACCAGGATACCGTTCAGGCCTCGGTTTCGTCACGGACGATGATCTACAGCGGCCTGGTGATACTTCTCTACGTTATCTACCACCTGCTCCATTTCACATTGGTGGTAACCAATCCCGAATACTCCGGCCTGCATGATTCCCTGGGGCGTTTCGATGTTTATTCCATGGTCGTTATAGGTTTTCGTAACGCCTGGATATCCGGGATTTATATCATCGCCATGATCGTTCTCGGGTTCCATCTTAACCATGCTGTCGAGAGTCTCTTTCAGACATTCGGTCTCAACAATCAGACCTGGCGAAAACGATACGAGTTGCTCGGTGCCGTTATCGGCATCGGTGTCGCTGTCGGTTACATCAGTATTCCCGTAGCGGTATTGACGGGATGCGTCACCCTGCCGGGAGGAGGATATTGATATGAAGCTCGATCCTAAAATTCCCTCCGGACCGATTGCTGAAAAATGGACCAAATACAAATTTGACATGAAACTGGTCAATCCGGCCAATAAGCGTAAATATACGATCATCGTGGTCGGGTCCGGTCTGGCCGGCGGTGCGGCAGCCGCTTCGTTCGGCGAACTCGGTTACAATGTGCTTTGTTTCTGCTATCAGGATTCTCCTCGGCGGGCGCACAGTATCGCCGCCCAGGGCGGGATCAACGCCGCCAAGAATTATCAGAATGACGGCGACTCGATATACCGCTTGTTTTACGACACGGTCAAAGGCGGTGATTTCCGTTCTCGTGAGGCCAACGTCTATCGACTGGCCGAAGTAAGCTGCAACATCATCGACCAGTGTGTCGCTCAGGGAGTACCGTTTGCCCGTGAATACGGCGGCCTGCTGGCCAACCGTTCCTTCGGCGGCGCTCAGGTCTCACGCACCTTTTACGCTCGCGGCCAGACCGGTCAGCAGCTACTGCTGGGGGCTTACTCAGCGTTAAGTCGTCAGATCGGTACCGGCAAAGTGAAAATGTTCAATCGAACCGAAATGCTCGATCTGGTCGTAGTCGACGGCCGCGCACGCGGTATCATCGTTCGCGACATGGTCACCGGTGAGATATCTTCTTACGCCGCCGATGCCGTCGTTCTCGCCACCGGCGGGTATTCCAACGTCTTTTTCCTGAGCACCAACGCCAAGGGCTGTAACGTCACGGCCGCCTATCGGGCTTATAAAAAAGGAGCGGCATTCGCCAATCCTTGCTACACCCAGATTCATCCGACCTGTATTCCGGTTGCCGGCGACTACCAGAGCAAACTGACGCTCATGTCGGAATCGCTCCGCAACGATGGTCGCATCTGGGTGCCTAAAAACAAAGGCGACAAACGGCCGCCGAATGAAATCCCCGAGTCGGATCGCGATTATTACCTCGAACGTAAATATCCGTCGTTCGGCAACCTCGCTCCCCGTGATATTTCTTCGCGCTCGGCCAAAGAGGTTTGCGACGAAGGACGCGGGGTCGGCGAAACCGGTCTCGGTGTTTATCTCGATTTCGCCGATGCCATCAACCGTCTCGGTGAGGATGTCATCCGCGATCGTTATGGTAATCTGTTCCAAATGTACGAGAAGATCACGGCTGAAAATCCTTACAAAGTACCTATGCGTATCTTCCCGGCGGCTCATTACACTATGGGCGGACTCTGGGTTGACTACAATCTCGAAAGCACTATCCCCGGTTTATTCGTGATCGGCGAGGCCAATTTCTCCGACCACGGCGCCAACCGGCTCGGGGCTTCGGCGTTGATGCAGGGCCTGGCCGACGGTTATTTCGTCATCCCCTATACGATCGGCGACTATCTCGCTCGAAGCGGCAACAACGACATCAAAGCCGACCATGCTGAATTTAAAAAGACCGAGCAGGAGACCCTTGACCGCATGAAGAAACTGCTCTCGATCAAAGGCTCCCGCACGGTCGATTCGTTCCATCGGGAATTAGGCAAGATCATGTGGGAGTATTGCGGCATGGGACGCAACGAGGCCGGCCTGAAGAAGGCGCTTGAGATGATCCCGCCGCTCCGGGATGAATTCTGGAAAAATGTCCGGGTGCTGGGTGAAAACGAAGAGCTCAACCAGTCGCTCGAAAAAGCCGGGCGCGTAGCCGATTTCCTGGAATTCGGCGAGTTGATGTGCCACGATGCCCTCGACCGGGCCGAATCCTGCGGAGCACATTTCCGTGAGGAATTCCAGACCGACGAAGGCGAGGCTTTGCGTAACGACAAGAAATACGCGTATGTCGCCGCCTGGGAGTTCAAAGGCGTCGGACAAAAACCGGAGCTTCACAAGGAGCCCCTTGAGTTCGAGAACGTTCACCTGGCCACAAGGAGCTACAAGTAATGAATCTTACTCTCTACGTATGGCGCCAGAAAGACGCGAATGACAAAGGGCGCATGGAGCAATACGAGGCGAAGAATATATCGGCTCACATGTCATTCCTTGAGATGCTCGATGTAGTCAACGAGGACCTGATCGAGCGAGGTATCGAACCGATCGCTTTCGATCATGACTGCCGCGAGGGGATTTGCGGCATGTGCTCGTTGATGATTAACGGAATACCGCACGGTCCCGAACGCGGTACGACTGTCTGTCAACTCCATATGAGGCATTTCAAAGACGGCGATAAGATATATATCGAGCCCTGGCGGGCGCGGGCTTTCCCGGTCGTCAAGGACCTGATCGTCGATCGTTCGGCCTTCGACCGGATCATGCAGGCCGGTGGGTTCGTTTCGATCAACACCGGCGGTGTCCCCGACGCCAACGCCATTCCGATTTCCAAGGAACAGGCCGACACCGCTATGGACGCCGCGGCCTGTATCGGTTGCGGTGCTTGTGTGGCTGCCTGTAAAAACGCTTCGGCGATGCTGTTCGTGGCGGCTAAAGTCTCGCAGTTAGCCAATCTTCCCCAGGGCAAGGTCGAGGCAACCGAGCGCGTGCGCAAAATGGTTGCCCAGATGGATGCCGAGGGATTCGGCAATTGTACCAATTACTACGAGTGCGAGGCGGTCTGTCCCAAGGAGATCCCGGTCAAGTTCATCGCCCAGATGAACCGTGAATGGCTCAAAGCGAAGGTAAAAAAGTAGGGGCAGATCTCCCCAAGGTCTGCCAATACAAGGCATTTCCGTAGCTTTCCCGTAGCCCGGGATTCCTGAGATCCCGGGCTATATTGGGAGTGTTGAAGAAGTCATACACGCGGGTATTCAGTAAAACACAACTGTAATGCGGGCGACACAAGTCTGCCCGCTACGTGAGGTTAAGGCTCTTTAACGCGTAGCGACGGGGCTTGCCTCCGCCGCGATTGAGGTTTATCAGCAATCCCGTATTACCCGGGACACGGAGCGCAATATCGAACACCTCAAGGCTGCTTCCACCAAGAACAATCCACAATGTCCCCAATGGGTAATTTCCCCCTCTCTTTCCTTTGACAAACGGCATAGAATCCTTATCTTGAAGTAGCTTTACAAATCTGTATCCAGGGGGAAAAATGAAGAAGCTAATCGCTCTTGTGCTCTTTCTCCTTTCGTCTCAGGCTCTGGCCGACATCATAAATGTACCCGATGACTATGCCACCGTTCAGGGCGGTATTAACGCCGCCAATGACGATGACACCGTTCTCGTGGCTGCCGGTACTTATGAAGAACGGGTGGAGATTGACAAAAAGATCACGCTGCGCGGTGTGGCTCGAAATTTCGTCACTATTACCGGCGGAATGCCCTACAACACCGTAACGATTCGCCACGACAGCGTCGTAGTCGAGAACCTGTCGATCGAAGACGGCGGTGGATACGTATACACCTGGGGCGAATCGGCCGGGCTCATGATCGCCGACGCCGATTATTGCCGGGTAGAATACTGCCAGGTGGCCAACAACGAAGGAATCGGCATTGCTATATCCGCGGCATCGCACAACCTCATCCGCCACTGTGTCGTGGTTGCCAACACCACCGGGATCCTGTTCCAGACCTATGCCGTTGATTCCACCGAGACCTGGGATTGCGATTACAACGAGATTATTAGCAATGTGATCGCTCAATGTACCGACGCCGGGATTCGGGTCGACCACAATTCCTACCTGGTCGAACATTCCGTCATTCGCGGCAACTACATCACTTATTGCAGCGGTCCGGCGATCTCTCTGATTACCTCCAACGAGAATGAAATTTGCTACAACCATCTTTACTACAACACTCATCCCGGAATCACCCTGTCCCATTGCATGTGCGGTGGGAATAACAACTCGATCCACCACAACAGTTTCGTACAAAACGGACTATACAGCGACGATATCCAGGCAACGGATGACGGCAGTCTGACCGAGTATTGGTATTCACAGGGGGAACTTGAAGGCAACTACTGGTACAACTACACCGGGGTGGATGCCGACTCCAACGGCATCGGCGACACCCCCTACGAGATTGGCGGCGACGGCGGTGTGGTTGATCCCTATCCCCTGATGACCTTCGGCGACGCCGACAGCGACGGCATCCCCGACTCCGTTGACTTCTGCCCGGAACTGGCCTCCGACTGGAAAGACACCGACGGTGACTGGATCGGCAATGAATGTGATCCCTGCTCCGACGCCGATGTCGACGGATTCAGCGACCCGTACACGCCCAGTCCCGATTGTCCGATCACCGACAATTGCGGGCAGATTTACAATCCGGCCCAGGAAGATATCGACGGCGACGGTATCGGTGACTCGTGCGATTTCCGGTACTTCATAGAAGATGATCTATTAACCGATCTATTCTATCTGAAAGTGGCGAATGACGGCTCCATAGGGGTCAAGGGTGATGAAGGCAACACCCTAGACTATGCTTCTCAAGGCGATTGTGAGCCGGTTTACCTATACGACGGCACCCCGTTGATTATCACTACTGAGACAGGCGACACGGTGTTGAGCTGGTCGTTGTACGACAACTGCACCGTTAGACTCCCCGACTGGGGATTGGAACCTAAGGAATTCGAACAGATTACCGAGGACTATTCGGAGTATCGCTCGGGCTGTATCGTAAGCAGTGATTTCACCATTGGGCTCGAAAAGATCTGGTACGTCCCGACTTCTACCGCAACCAGTCAGCAGTTTATGATCCAGGGACTGCGTATCTTCTCGTTCGACGGTTATATGCATCCCGGCGTGACGGTCGGTGAAGTAATCGACTGGGACATCCCGGCTGAAACCGGCTCGGAGAACGTTCCCGGCTACAACACCGCTACCGGCCTGATAACGCAGCAGGGAACGGGCGATGGCTGTTATCCGAACGACGCACGCTTCGGGGGCATCCAGCCGCTGGCCGCCTGGCTGAACGACGCGTGCATCACGGATGGAGCGTCATTTATCTATGGAAGTTATGTCGCCCGCAATGATTCCAGTCTCTGGTACGCCACGCCGGAGGAGTTGTGCTCTAAGATGGCTGTCGCAGGCCACCAGGCGACAACCGATACCGCCGATCTTCACACAATGCTGACATACATTCAGGATTACACCTTAATGCCGGGCGACACCCTGGCTTTCTACACCGCCTTCGCAACGACACAAGCGACCGACTCGATCGGGCACCTTGGATACATCATGAGTGTCGCCGATGATTTTCTGTCGTCGGTGCTTGATCTCGGTTGCGGCTGCTGCCAGGGTATCACAGGGGATGCCAACGGCGACGGCGCCTATGAACCCGACATCACCGATCTGGTCACCCTGGTAACGCACATGTTCTCGTCCGGTCCGGCACTTCCCTGCCCGGAAGAAGTCGACATTAACGGCAGCGGATACGGACCCGACATTGCCGATCTGGTTTATCTGGTCACTTACATGTTCCAAGGGGGGCCGGTCCCGGCCGATTGTCCGTAGCAGCACATCAATTAAATCAAACCAAATCGTAGGCAGGTCTCCCCGAGACCTGCCTTTAATTTTACCGCCGGGTGTCTCTGCCGGTGGTCCTTATTTGTGAGTGGCAGTAGCAGTAGGTCAGGACCCTTGATATTATGAAAGGGTCCTGACCTACGATTAAGGAAGACGCGGTTTGTCACGTTGCTCGAACGTCCAGTCTCCCCTACTCCCCCAGCAACATCGCCACGGTGTCGTGCAAGGCCGCGCGGTAATGCAAGCCGCCCGTCTGAGACTGACGCATGATTTTAGAAAAACCGTCGAACTCATCCAGCCGCGCCAGCCGGACCTCTTTGATCTCACGCCGGTCGGTGAACTCGAAATCCCCCGAGACATAATCCGCCAGGAAGACATAAGAAACCCAGGGAATTTCCTCGTTCGACGAGGGCTCCGGCCAGGAACCGTTGTCGTGCGGCTTAACCATGAACGGTACAACTGAACCCTCCCATACCGGCGGCATTTCCGACCGCACGAAAGTCACCTGCGAGATAAGCAGAAACCGTTGCAAGGTCACCTCCGTGCCGGTTTCTTCGGCTACCTCACGCGCTACGCCGTCCTCCAGATTCTCCGACGGTTCCAGTCCACCGGAGGGCGCCCGGTATTGCCCCGGCGGATAAAACGGCTTGGCGTTGACGATGAAACGATCGGCCTTGCGAATGTACAGGGTGACATCGTGCGCTCGGCCCTGTTTCTGTGAGGCCCGGATCATCTCGAACTCCTCGTCGAGAGTCGGCATACGAAACGCCACTTCGGCCGGTTGGCCGTACCGGTCGATCCAGGCTCGGACCTGTTGGGACATAACGAACATTTCAGAGCAACGGCACGATATCGTATTGCAGCGGCAGGGTCGTTATCTCGGGACCACCGGGAGTAATCAGGCAGTTGATCTCCGACCGGAATCCGAATCGTTTACTATAAATCCCCGGCTCGATCGAGAACAGATGCCCCGGCTGCAACACACGGGCATCCTCGGTCTCGAGGTTGTCGATATTCGGTCCCGAACCGTGTGTTTCCGAATCAATCGAATGGCCGGTGCGATGCGTAAACAGGTCACCGTACCCGGCCGCCTCGATAATAGCTCGACAGGCATCATCCGCTTCCGCCCCACGCACCGCACGCACGGCGATGTTGTCTTTCAAAAACTCAATCGCCCGGTCGCGCGCGGCGGTGACGACCGCGAAAATCTTCTTGTAATTCTCAGGGATATCCTCTTCCCGTCCGGCGAATGCCATCCAGGTAATATCGGCATAGACACCATCCGGCTGGTCATGTTTGGCCCACAAATCGATCAGAACCAACTGACCCTTTTCTATCGTCTTCGAGTTTTCGCGAGTCGGCTCATAATGCGGATTTCCGGCGTTGGCATCGACCGAGCAGTTGGGGGCATGATCGGCCGTCATACCGTGCGCGGCAAACTGCTCCTCGATAAAATGAACGACATCATATTCGGTCAATGTTTTACCGGAGGTCAAATGCTCCGAGATCAGATGATGCGCCCGGTCTTTTATCTTAATGATTTCATTCGCCGCCTTGCGATGTAAGCCAATCTGGATATCGCTCAACCGCGCCTGAAAAGCCGCCACCAGATCGGCTGAGGAGACAACTTCAAGGCCGAAACTCCGAATCAACTCAATCGTTCCCGCCTCGACCAGCCCGACGTACGGCAATCGCTCAAACGATGAATACTCCATGGCCACTCGTCGCAGCGGTTTCAGCACCTCGGCCAGTTCCGTTTCCAGGTGCCGCCAGCCGTGATAGACGATCTTGCGTCCCGGCAAATGGGCGAACTTGTCCGCCTCGACCGGATTAACCCAGGCAATCGGTTCCCCTTCGGCCGGAATCAGATAAAACGACCGCCGGGTGATCATTCCCTGCGGTCGGACATAACTCATGGCAATGCTGTTGCGGCCGTGAAAATCAGCCAATAACCAGCCGTCGAGGTTTTGTTCGCGAAGGTATTCTTGAATCGCTTTAATATCCATGTTACTCCCATTCGAGATCGAGGTCTATTCTACGCCACTACAGCGGCAATATCAGTCCGTCCTCGGCTACGATTATATTATCCCGTCCCGACTTATTTATCTTTTGTTTCAATCGGTCTATTTCTTCAGAAGAACCCAAATGTGTCAGCACCACCTGTCTCGTTCCTGATCCGGGCAACGCTTCGAACAACTCGTTCAAATCAAGATGAGTCGCTTCGATCACGGCAAAGTCACGACCGTTAATCAAATCGGCGATATCGGCAAATCCGGCAATATCGGCCGAATAAAGCAATGACTTATTCTCCGTCTCGACGCCCAGCGAATAACATCGTAAGCGATTGGGCAACCCGAGCTTTTCGACCAGTTCGGCGTATCCCTGCAAATGGCGATTGGCATAAGCCGTCAGACGACAGGGATAATCGAATACCTCTCCGGCCATATAGGGTATGAGGTTTACAGTGAACGGCAGTTTTTCGACGATCAGATATACCGCCCGCATATAGGCTGCGAACGGCTCAACGAAATCCTCGGGGAGGTAAAGATCGAGCGGCGTTTTGCGTCCGGCCAGATAAGTCGCCTGAATGAATAGCGGCAGATCACCGCAATGATCCGGATGAGTGTGACTTATCACAACCCGAGACACCGCCAATGGGTCAAATCCGCAACGTATGAAAGACGAGGTCACCCCGCCGCCGCAGTCAACCAAGGTCAGGTCATCGCCGATCTTGAGACAATAACCGGCATTGGCTCGATCCGGTTGCGGCATCCCGGAAGAGGAACCAAGCACGGTGAAACTGTCGGCAGGATGAATGATCATTTATCCGTACAACTCCTCGATTCGCGTCACGGCTTCCTTGCAATCCTCCCGGCTGACATCGAGATGCGTCACGAACCTGATCTTCCTTGGCCCGAACGGAACCGCCCAGACACCTGCCTCATACAGCTCACGGAGAACCTCTTCGGCAATCCGGTCCTCGGTTAGATCAGCTATAACGATATTAGTTTCAACCCGAGAAAGGTCGATATCGAACACCGGCAAAGCACTGAGGCGCTCGGCGATCAGGCGGGCGTTGGTATGATCCTCGACCAGACGTTCCAGATTGTTCCTGATGGCCCAGAGACCGGCCGCGGCGAGAATTCCCACCTGTCGCATCGCTCCGCCGAACAGCTTCCGGATACGTCGTGCTTTCCCGATGAAATCGGTACCACCCAGGATAACCGATCCCACCGGCGCCCCTAATCCTTTGGATAGACAGACCGAGACCGAATCAAATGGCGCAACCAATTTATCCAGCGGTATCCCCGTTGCTACATGTGCATTCCAGATACGAGCCCCGTCCAGATGCAGGATCAATCCCATTTCGTCGCACACTTCACGGACTTGCTTGATTTCCGACTGGGGCAGAATCGTTCCGCCATGACGGTTGTGCGTGTTTTCGAGAGCCACTATTCGCGTTCGGGGACAATGAATATCAATCGCCCGCACGTTGGCGCGAATCTGGTCGGCCGTGAGCATACCCCTCTCACTATCGAGCAGGTTGATCATCAAATGCGACAGAAGCGCCGGCGCTCCGACTTCGTAATTTACGATATGACACTCGCGCTCACACAACAGCTCCCAGCCCGGTTCGGTATGCGTTTTCAGGCAAACCTGGTTTCCCATCGTACCCGATGGAACAAACAGGGCGGCTTCGAATTTGAAAAGGTCGGCGCAGTAGGTTTCCAGCTCGATTACGGTGGGATCATCCCCCAGCACATCATCGCCCACCTCGGCAGTAGCCATGGCCTGACGCATCGC
Source organism: Candidatus Zixiibacteriota bacterium (assembly GCA_035380245.1). Lineage (NCBI taxonomy): Bacteria > Pseudomonadati > Candidatus Zixiibacteriota > Candidatus Zixiibacteriota bacterium. Next base: position 821,786 of record DAOSXA010000002.1, read on the forward strand.
TGCTCCGGGACGGGTGACGGTATCGGATCGAAGATCGATTGGTTTCATACCGGACAATATACCGACTCGGAATGCGTCAAACAAGCCGACTGTGGCCGCCTTCGCGGACAGATACAAAAGAAAACGGGTCGTCCATAGGACGACCCGTTGCAAGGCCATAAATAAAAAAACTTAGTTGCAGACTACCACATTGTTCGCTTGTAAGTAGCCGGCCGATGTTTGTGAGGCATCGAACAGGACTTCCTGCCCCTCTCTTAAGGTCTTGTAGCCGTCCATGTTAATCGCAGTGTAATGAACGTATACATCCTGATCACGCTCTTCCGGAGAAATAAAGCCCCAGCCTCTTAAGTCGTTAAAATACTTAACCTTACCCTTCGACATAGATACTCCCGCGATTTTGCCTTAAGCCCCGAACTGCATAACCATTATACACGTGAGTTCAGAGGCGAACAAGAAAAAAGTTAGAGTACGGCTAGATTTGCGACATAACGCGTTCCAGCAAAGTCATCACCAACCCGGACAAGAGTGGAACGCTCACATTGTCATCGACGCCGAGCGGCAAAGCCTCCACTACCGCCGCCACCACCGCTCCGGTAATGCCCACCGACAGGGCCAGATCAGGCGCCACCAGCGCCACCGCGATCGTGCCGATCAGGCAGGCCGTTGAGCCTTCAAGCGATTTGTTCCAGAACTTATGTCGTCCGTAACGGCGTCCGATCAACGCCGCCAGAGTATCGCCGACAATGATAAACGCCAGGGCTGCTATCGTGACAGGCTTGGAAAAAATAATAACACAGATACAAACGGTGGTGAGAATATACGAGGCCCCGGTAAAATCACCCGCTTTCTCATGAGCTCGGATCATCCCCCCTTCGAATCGGTATGCGAATCCGGTCCAGAGCCACCACCCTTTAAACCGTGAGATATCGACTAGAACCATAGCCAGAGCGATCGGCACCATGATCGCCAGCATCTGCCCCTTGGAGAGACCAAGGAAATAATACCCGGCCGGGATCACCAACGCTCCGATGTGAGTGCCTTTACGAAGGAGTTCGCCGGCAAACGTTATCTGCCCGGCATCATTGTCCGGAGCTTTCGCCATGACCCTCCTGGCGCTGATCGACCGGTCTCAGATGTACGGGACTGATTTTATTGGGGAAACTGACATCGTATCGGGCATACAACATATCGCGGAATCGGCCGTAGACTTCCTGACTGTGCTTCCGCCGGAGTATTTTAGATATTTCCGGGCTGGCCTCATCGACACCTTTCGTCTCATGGCGATCCAAAACCTTAACGATATGGTATCCGAACTCTGTCTTCACCGGATGTGAGATATTACCGACTAAAGTCTGGATGGCGGCCCGCCAGACTTCTGCAGGAACATCATTTTTATTTATCCATCCGAGATCGGCCAGATCAACCCTGATTGATGATTCTCCCGGGTAGTATTGACGCGCCAGCTCCATAAAATCCACCCCGGCCAGAGCCTGATCTCGCACCAGTTCACCCATCATGCTGTCGGGAACGATGATATGTTGTACCTTCAAGGGCTTGTCTACTCGGAAATCAGCCAGATGCTTGTTGTAATAGGCTTCTATTTCTTCTTTTGAGGGCAACCAGGAAGGTTCAGCCTGATCCTGAGCAGCATATCGGCGAGCGAACGAATGTCGAATATCGTACTCCTGTTTGCAAACATAATCGAGCGTATCGATGCCGAGATCATGCGCCACTTCGAGCATCATCTTGCGATCGGCCAGATGATCGATCATTTCCCGTTTCATTTCAGACGTCGAATTATCGATTCGATTATTACCGCGATATGCTTCTTCCAAAGACCTGACTTCGTTGCAGTCGATAGTATCGGTTCCGTTCACCACCGCCACCCATTCCGACCGTTCGACCTTATAGATATTCGTATCAAGCAGTGGTTCGTTATAGACGATATCACGCGGCAGAGTTTTTATCGAATCGATAAGTGTTCGTCCCCGCTCGTTGGTTTTCATATTCGTCAATGTCTCTTTGGCTATTTGATAGAAAGACGTATCGAGCGGTTGGAGCCCGGTATTGAAATGTTGCGGCACCCAAATGATATGCCAGCCGTTATCGTCGGGGTAAGGTTCCGAAATCTGACCCGGCATAAGATTGAACGCAATCGAATCAAAAGGATCGTTATATGTGCCGCGCTTGGTCCATCCCACATAACCGCCGCGTTTATTGGAATGCGAATCATGTGAGTATTGCTGCGCCACCTTTTCGAAGACCATTCCGGAGTCGAGTCGGGCTTTGACTTCGAAGGCATAAGCTTTGGTATAGGCCTGAAGCGAATCCCAATCCATCGCTTTAAAAGCTATCGAATCGGGACCAAGCAGGAACCCCCGGTGAGAAATTAAAATATGGTAGAGAAGGACTTGCTCCTCCACCGAGAACAGATCCGGTCGGCTGTAGTAAAACTCAACTACTTCAGCCGAATCTATTTTTATCTCGTTCTTTATTTTTTCGTCAAAAAAGGCCTGAAGGAGGGCCGTGCTATACAAGTTCTGGTAACCGCGATAATCAGGATACGACTTCGATATATCGGTTTCATCGGCCAGAAAACCAACCAGGGTATCGACCAGAATACTATCCAGTACCGCTTTAATTGCTTCCGGTTCCATAACACCGCCGCCGGCCATACGATCGCTGTTGTACAACGAATCATAGAGGTCAGCCATCGTGATACCGAACCGATCATCTACCCGGGCAACGAAATCAGTATAGCCGGCTTTATCGGCCAGATAGATTGGGGTGGGTGGTTTACCGCATCCTGAAAGAGCGATAACAGCAATAAACGCAAGCAAACCTAGACGCTTATAAAACAACATGGTATCTCCGTAATAAAATCCACATACCTATCGTAAGACCTTGGAAAATTATACAATTATAAGGCAAAAACAAGCCAAAAGTCCCGCGCCGGGGCGACGCAGCTCGTCACCGGATCGGAGCATCGCCCGGCAGACAAGCTCCCTGGCTGCACGGGGCCACAGCGCCGGACTCGCACAGCGGGTGGCCTTGTGTCCCCGCACACGACAGTCGCGGCAAACGACTGTCCGGGCGCCCTGCCGGCCCCGTGGTGCAACAAATTGCGCGCTCGGCCGTCTGATCGGAAGACCCAGGCAAAGGAGAGTTATGCTTTCGATTCGATCAATCACCGCGATAGGCGTGTTGCTGGTCTGTTTCGCGCGGGCCACCGACGCGGCCGAGACAGTTATCGACGTTAGTTTTGACGACACCTCGGCGGCGGTCTCAGACCGTGCCCAGCCTCTGCATATCGTTACGGCCCGGCCGATCAGCCAAGCTTATTCCACCGGCGGCCTGTATTTGCTGTCGGGCTTCGCTCCCTCCGACGGTCTGTTCGCCGAGACGAATCAGGAGATGATCGACCGGCCCTGGATCGAGCAGCCGTGGCGTTTTTGTTCGGCTTTCGCCTGCGCCGGCGCCGGCACTTTCTGGGTCGGCCGCAACTGGGACAATCAGAACGTCGGGTCGATTCTGGTCAGTCTGTACTCTCCCCCGTCGGGTCATCGCTCGGTCTGTCTGAGTCGCGCCATTGATATCGGCTTCGGCGAGAATCTCGATCTGGCCGGGATGATTAGGAGCGATTATGGCGGTCGTTTCGACGTGGCCCCATTCTATGCCGTCGAAGGGATGAACGACGCCGGCCTGGTGGTCATCACCACCGGCATCAACACGATCCCCGTTCACGCCACGCCGGAGAAACGGCCTTTGTTTATCACTTATCTCATCCGGCAGATGCTCGACCGGTGCGGCACGGTCGCGGAAGCGGTCGCGCTGGCCGACCGGTTCACCCCGTTCGATCTCGACACCAACTCGCTGAGCTGCCATTTGCTCATTGCCGACAAGTCCGGCGCTTCGGTCGTGCTCGAACACGACGGCCACAAGTGGGCGTCATTCGCTCCCGAAGGCTCCTTTCAAATCATGACCAACAAGCCGCTGCTCGGTCTGAGCGACACCGACCTCAAATCGATCTGCTGGCGCTACCGCTCGCTGGCCGAAGACCTCGACAGCCTCGGAACCGGCCTGACTCGCACCCGCGCTCATGAAATGCTGCACCGGGTCGAGCAGAGCGGGACGACCTGGTCGGCGGTATATGATCCGGCCGAGCGATGCCTGTATCTTTCGGTGTACCAGGATTGGGACAGAATCTATCGTCTCGCACTGCCGTAGAAGAGCCGAGCGTACCACAAAAAAAACCGGCCGAGGCACAAAGCCGCGGCCGGTGAAGATATTATAAGGAATCGACTAAAGAGTCCGCGAACTGGTATCTCCCACCTGAGCATCAACAATCGCGATTGTCGCCAGATCAACGATCTGGTTGACATCGCTGGTCCGATGCAGAACATACACCGGCTTACGCAGTCCCATCAGGATCGGTCCGACAGCCTGGAAGCCACCCATTCGCTGAGTCAGCTTGTAGGCGATATTACCGGCACTCAGATTGGGGAAAATAAACACGTTGGCCTGTTCCTTGAGCTTTGAGAACGGGAAATGCCGTTCCATAAATTCAGGCATCATGGCCGTATCGGCCTGCATCTCGCCGTCAATCTCCAGATCAGGAGCCAGTTGCTTCGCTATCCTGGTTGCTTCTGCCACCTTCTCAGATTCCGGATGAGGGGCTGAGCCGAAATTACTGAACGACAGCATTGCAATCTTCGGAGTAATATGGAAACCGTTTTTGACCACCCGCGCCGCTCCAAGAGCGATCTCGGCCAACTGCTCGGCGGTCGGGTTTATATTAACCGTGGTATCCGCGAAGAAATAAACTTCTCCTCGCTGTATCATCACGAACAGGCCGGACACATGCGAGACATGATCCTGGAGATCAACAATCTGCAGAGCCGGGCGCAGGGTTGTCGGATAATCCGATTGAGCGCCCGACAACACAGCATCACAATCTCCCTGTTCGAGCATCATGAGAGCATAGTGAATGGGGTCTTTCACCATAGCGCGAGCTTTCGCCATGGTTACCCCTTTACGCTGACGCTTCTCGAACAACCGGGCAGCGTACTCTTCGCCTTTATCGGAAGTATTCGGGTTGATCAGCTTGATTCCGTCCATATCGACTTCATGTTGATCGGCCAACTCCCGGATCGCTTCCGGATTACCCAGAAGAGTAGGTGTGGCAATCCCTTCCATGGTGAGAATATGAGCCGCACGAAGTACACGCACCGATTGCCCTTCCGGGAATACGAGGTGCTTTGGACGGCGTTTGGCACGTTCTTTCATAACGCGCATGATCACCCGTCCCTTGCCGATACGGACATCCAACTGCTGCTTGTATTCTTCCATATCGATCTGACGCTGGGCAACACCACTCTCGATAGCCGCCTGTGCCACCGCCGAGGCCTCCCAGACCAGGATACGCGGATCGAACGGCTTCGGGATGATATAATCCCGCCCGAACTTGAAATGGTCCACATGGTAAGCCTTGGCCACTTCTTCCGGGACATCCTGCTTGGCCAGAGTAGCCAAAGCCTTAACCGCTGCGATTTTCATTTCTTCGTTAATCGCCGTGGCATGAACATCCAGAGCACCGCGGAAGATAAACGGGAAACCCAGCACATTGTTGACCTGGTTCGGATAATCCGAACGCCCGGTCGCCATAATCAAATCTTTGCGGACTTCACTGGCGTCAATATAAGTGATTTCCGGATCCGGATTGGCCATGGCAAAAATGATCGGATCCTTGGCCATTGATTTGACCATATCTTTGGAAACCGTATTCGCCACCGATACTCCTACGAACACATCGGCGCCCTTCATAGCGTCGGCCAGAGTATGGCAATCGGTTTTGCGAACGAATTGCGCCTTGTACTGGTTGAACGAGTCACCGCGCCCTTCGTACATCACACCCTTGGAATCGACCATCAGGAGGTTTTCCGGATTCACTCCCAACGAACAGTACAGCTTGGCGCAAGCGATTCCCGCAGCGCCGGCTCCGGAGTATACGACACGAATTTTACTGATATCCTTGCCGACAATCTCAAGAGCATTGATCAAAGCAGCGGCCGAAATGATCGCCGTGCCGTGCTGATCGTCGTGGAAAACCGGGATGTTCATCGACTTCTTGAGCGTCTCTTCGATGTAGAAACACTCCGGAGCCTTGATATCCTCGAGGTTGATACCGCCGAACGTAGGTTCGAGCAGCTCACACGCCTTGATGATCTCATCCGGATTCTCGGTGTTTAATTCGATATCGAATACATCGATATCGGCAAAGCGCTTGAAGAGAACGCCCTTCCCTTCCATCACCGGCTTGCCGGCGGCAGCGCCGATATTACCAAGACCTAAAACGGCGGTTCCGTTTGAAACCACGGCCACCAGATTGCCCTTGGCAGTGTATTTATAAACGTCATTGGGATTCTTAGCGATCTCAAGGCATGGTTGAGCCACTCCCGGCGTATACGCCAAAGAAAGGTCCAACTGCGTAACGCAGGCCTTGGTGGGATTCACTTCCACTTTGCCCGGCTTGCCCTTGGCATGGTAGTCAAGAGCCTGCTGTTTAGTGATCATGACACAAATGCTCCTCTAAAGTTCCTGCTCTAAGTCGAGCAAACAATCAGTCTTAAGGTCGAGAAATATATCGCTATTAACCAGTTGTCAAGGCTAATTCGAGGCTTTAGTCAAAGGAACCGTAAAACTGCCGAATAATAGGCAACATATTGCACGAATGAAGGTTCATTGACCGAAAAATCCGCTCCGGCCGCGGTTTTTACCTGTCAGTTAACATAGGACAGCTCTTTGAAAAAAAACGAACGTATAAGCGGGATAAATCACCTGATACCCCTCAAATTTATGAGACACCATACTGATCGATGAACCGCTCGGGAGGCTAGAGCCGCCCGGGCTTGTCTCTAAATGCTATAGGGAAATAATTGGATTAAACCGACTCAACCGGCTGTTCGGACGGTACCAACAACACCTCAGTGGTGTCATCCAGGACAAGACAACCGTAAGGACGTAAAACGAACGAAAAAGATGTCCCTCGCCCGGGTATCGAATCCACCTGGCTGCGGATCTTCAACGCCGCGCAGATTCGATGCACCACCGCCAGTCCGAGTCCGGTCCCTTCCTTCTTGGTCGAGAAAAACGGTTGGTAAATACGAGCCAGGTTGGTCCGGGTAATTCCGGGACCGTCGTCAGTGACTCTTATGAGCACCTGGTTTCTTTCTTCCGGTCTTTCGAGGGAGAATTCCAACTCGTGCGGCTGGGCATCCATTGCTTCACAGGCATTGACGGCAATGTTGAGCAGTAGTTGCTTAATCAGCCCCTCATCTCCGACAACATAGACAATCGATTCGTTTGTCTGAAAACTGATTTTAATGTTCTCATGGTACGAAGGATGGTGATACACCACTTGAATGATATCCTGCACCAGATGACACAATTCCACCTTGGCCATGGTTGGCCGGTCGATTCGGGCGTACTGAAGAAACTCCGTGGTGATTTTAGAAAGGCGGTCCGACTCCTTAACGATCAAATCCATAAGGCGGGCGTTCTCACCTGCGACCTGAAGTTCTCCCTTGAGCACTTCAACCGATCCGGAGATCGCAGCCAACGGATTGCGAATTTCGTGGGCGATTGAAGCGGACAATTCGCCCACTGCGGCCAACCGATCAGCCGCGCGGACCTTTTCCTCGAGTCTTTTAGCATCCGTCAAATCCGAAAAAATGGCAATCACACCTCGTAGACGGCCCTCTTCCCCCTGGAGGCGGGAAGTCGCGAGCCCCAGCGGTGTTTTAATGCGGTGGGCATTGAGGATCGATATCTCTTTTCGGGGATACTGGGTGTTGTTTTCGATGCCGTCCATTACGGCTTCGGCTAATTGCGGCATTCGTTGGGCGAACACATCGTTACAGAGCATGCCCCGGACATCCCCTTCGCTATAACCGAGAATACGTTCGGCGGCGCGGTTGAAATAAATCAAACGGCCGTCCTGATCGACCGTGAGCAATCCGGAATTGAGATGGCGCAGGATATCGTCAGTTTCGAGGCGGGCCATGCGCAAGGCAGCCGAGGCATCGGCCAACTGACGGTCACGAATGCGCAGGCGCTCAGCCAGGAAACCGGCTATGAAGGCAATCAGGTAAAAAATCAGCAGGTGCAGAAAAACCGAGTAGAAAATCGAGTCCTGCGCCTGCAGAAGCGCATCCAGACCGCGTAATCCGGACTCTCCGGGGATATCGGAAAACTCGATGCCCAGCCAGATGATGAAAACATCTCCGAGCGAAGCCAGCGATGCAACGATCAACGTACCGATCAGATTATAAGCCAGAGCCGCTGAAACGATAGTTAGCAGAAACAGTGCAAAGAAAGGAGAATTGACATTACCGGTGGTGTAAACGATTCCGGTTTCAATGGCGATCTCAAACAGGAACTGCAACGCTACCGTTACCGTTCTCGCGGAATTTACCGGATAGCGCCGGTGCAGACCGAATAGAACCGCCACAGCCAGCGTTGCGATCGAATAGAGAATGAACGGTACCCGCAAATAGTGCGGGTAGTCCATCCAGAAAACCACGACCACGAAAAGAATTACATAACTGGCCAGACGAAGCGGCAGGAGCCAACCGGGGCGCTTATGGTTGATCGCTCTTTCCATAATAGCCAACGGCGCCCGGTCAGGGCGCCGTTGGGTCTCTTTTCTATCGTTGATCCTTTTAACTAATTCGAGACCAACTAGATCTTGCCGATGATGTCGAACATCGGGAGGTACATGGCAACCATAATACCACCGATAGCGATACCCATAACGACAATAACGATCGGTTCGATCACTGAAGTCAGCGCCTGGACGGCCTCATCGACCTCTTCATCGTAGAAGTCGGCGATTTTGTTAAGCATTTCATCCAGTCCGCCGGTCTTTTCACCGACCGAGATCATCTGTGTCACCATGGGTGGAAACACTCCCGACTCTTTCAACGGGCCGGTGATAGTATCTCCCTCGGCAATTGCCATGACTGACTTGTTAATGGCATTCGAGATAACCAGGTTTCCGGCGGTTTTGGCTGTAATCTCCAACGCCTCCAGAATCGAAACACCCGAAGAAAGCAACGTAGCCAGCGTGCGGGTAAACCGCGCTACCGCCGACTTACGCACCAGGTTACCCAATACCGGCATCTTGAGCAGAGTCTTATCGATATTGAGCGCCCCGGCCGGAGTTTTACGCCACCAGAATAAACCGACGACAAGACCGATGAATCCTGCCATCAGATAAAGGAAATTGGCCTGGAGGAAATTCGAAATACCCAATACGATCTGTGTCGGCTTCGGCAGTTCGGAACCGAGTCCGGAGAACATTTTGGCGAAGACCGGAACGATGAACGTCAACATACCGATCGTCACCGCAGCTGCTACGAAAGCCACCACGGACGGGTAAATCATAGCGCCCTTGACCTTGCGTATCAGCTTGTCGGCTTTTTCACGATAGACGGCAAGACGAACGAGAATCGCATCGAGGGCGCCGCCGACCTCACCCGCTTCGACCATATTGGTATAAAGCTGATCGAAAATTTTGGGGTGACGCGCAAGCGCCTCACTCAAAGTAGCACCGCCCTGGACGCCGTCTTTGACCTGGCCGATAACCTTGGCCAGTTCCCTGCTCTCGGTCTGCGCGGACAGAATCTCAAGGCATTGAACCATCGGCAAACCGGCGCCGATCATGGTAGCGAATTGACGCGTGAAACGTGAAACATCGATCTTCTTAACCCCGGTACCGAACTTGATCTTAATTTCCGGAGCTTTTTTGCTTATGGAATTGACCAGAATGCGGTTCTGCCGCAACACTCGTTCCAGGTCAGCCTTACTCTTGGCTTTTAGCTCACCCTGGACGGCCGCCCCCGCAAGGGTTTTTCCTTTGTATACAAAAACCGGCATTTGTTAAATCCTTTCTATCGCTTGACGCTCTAGGTAAACGCCGGGGATTTATGTTTCGAGAGCATCTCACCCAATTCCTGGGTATTGGAACTGTAGCTCATCGCATCGTTGAGTGAGATCTTGCCGCCCTGGACAAGCTCCATCAACGACTGGTTCATCGTTTTCATCCCGTATTTCTGACCCGACTGAATCATGGAGTACATCTGGTGCACTTTATCGTCGCGAATCAACGCTCGAATAGCCGGTGTCGCTACCATGACTTCGAGTGCAACCACGCGCCCGCCGCCGATCTTGGGAATCAGACACTGCGACACGATCGCCTGGAGCGAGAACGACAACGAAATACGGATCTGCTCCTGTTGGTTGGTCGGGAACGAGTCGACGATACGGTTAATCGACTCCGCCGCTGAATTGGTGTGCAACGTCGCGAACGCCAAATGGCCCGTTTCCGCAATCGATAGTGCCGCCTCGATCGTTTCGAGATCGCGCATTTCACCCACCAACACCACATCAGGATCCTCACGCAGCGCGTACTTGAGAGCCGATGCGAACGAGTTGGTATCGGAGTATACTTCACGCTGGTTAACCAGAGCCGTTTGATGGCGGTGCAGGTATTCGATCGGGTCCTCGACGGTGATAATATGCACCGGACGTTCTTTGTTGATCTTGTCGATCACCGATGCCAGAGTAGTCGATTTACCCGAACCGGTCGGTCCCGTTACGAGTACCAGACCGCGCGGCAAGGTGGCAAAGGTCGAGATTACTTTGGGTAATTGAAGTTCTTCGAAAGTTCTGATCTCGTATGGAATCTGCCGGAGAACCACAGCAATGTTGCCGCGCTGCATGAACATATTGCAGCGGAAACGACTCATCGATTCGATACCGAAAGAGAAATCCAACTCCGAGTTCTGTTCGAATTTGAGTTTCTGTTTCTCATTGAGCATCGTGTAAGCTATTTTTTTGGTCTGTTCGCTGGTTAACAGATCGTAGTTCAGACGCTGCAGCTTGCCGTCTACGCGCACAACGGGCGGTGATCCGACGGTCAAATGAAGATCTGAAGCGTCCATTTTGACCATTTCTTCCAGCAGCTCTCTCAGAGATACCATGCAAGTTACTCCAGAATGTTTGTAGTCAACGGGCCTATAAGGGCGTCTTCTCTCTATATCGGCTTGAAGGACTGCTTTCTTGAACGCCAAAACACCGGTTATGACCGGATAAACTGTTGGGGGATAAGACGGTTGTGGAGAGACTATTACTCGTTGGTCGAGGTCGTGGCAAAGACCTCATCGATTGATACAATCCCGGCCTTCATCTTCTCGACCGCGCACATCCGAAGGCTGAACATTCCCTCTTCCTGGGCAACGCGCCGGATCTCCGTATCCGAAGCTTTGTCCAATATCAGGGACTCAACCTTTCGGGAAATGGGCATAACCTCGTAGATACCGGTTCGGCCGGAGAGACCGGTTCCGTTGCATTCATCGCAACCCTTGCCTTTGAAAGCCCTGATATTACGAAGCAAGTCCTTGGGGACCATAAGACTCTGCACCTGCTCAGGGGTCAGATTGACCTCCTCCTTACAGTGCTGGCAAATCTTGCGCATCATACGTTGTGCCATAATCAGTTTGGTTGCCGAAGCTACCAGATAGAACGGCACGCCCATGTCAATCAGACGGCTAATGGACGAAGGAGCATCGTTGGTATGGAGGGTAGAGAATACCAGGTGACCGGTCAGAGCGGCTCGAATGGCGATCTCGGCCGTTTCACCGTCACGAATTTCACCGACCATGATAATGTCGGGGTCCTGACGTAAGAACGATCTCAGCGCAGCTGCGAAGGTCATCCCTATGTTCGATTTGACGGCCACCTGATTGATGCCGTCGAAGTTGAACTCAACCGGGTCCTCAGCGGTCATGATGTTCACGTCGATCGTATTCAGCGTCTTCAGCGCCGAATACAGCGTGGTCGTTTTACCGGAACCGGTCGGTCCCGTTACCAGGATGATGCCGAACGGCAGGTGAATCGCCTTGTCGAACTTGCCCAGGTCTTCCTTACGGAAACCTAACTGGGTGAGATCGACCCGCAGGGCCTGCGGATCCAGAATACGCATAACCACCTTCTCACCGAAGATAGTCGGCAGTACCGAAACACGCAGGTCAACGGTTCGCCCGTGAATCTTGAGCTTGATACGGCCGTCCTGCGGCAGACGCCGTTCAGAGATATCCAGCTCAGCCATGATTTTCACGCGCGAGACGATAGCCGCACGATACTTGAACGGCAGCGGCGCCATTTCACGCAAATCGCCGTCGATACGATAACGAACCCGAATCCGTTTCTCGTACATTTCGATGTGAATATCCGAAGCCCCCAGACGGATAGCATCAGACAGGATCGAGTCCACCAGCTTGACCAGCGGCTTATCTTGAATAGCCGAGAGCAGATCCGATTCCGAGGGACCATCTTCATCGGTGCCGACCACCTCGAGGTCGGGATCTTCCTCAAGACCTTTAACGATCTCGGAGAGACCGCTGGAATCGGTGTAATAAGACTCAATCGCTTTCTCAATCGCCTTCTCGGGGGAAATGACCGGCTGGACGGTACAGCCGGTAATAAACTTGATGGCGTCAAGAACGTAGATGTTGTTCGGATCGCTGATCGCCACCAGCAGGTTGCGGTTGAGCTTCGAGATTGCAATGACGTTGAACTTGCGGGCAATATCGAGAGGAATCAGCTTAACCACTTCCGGATTAAGCTCGATATCCGAAAGTCGGAGGGCGCCTATTTTCAGGTGCTGTCCGACAAACTTGGCGATATCGTCTTCGGATTCGACCGCACCTATATGAACCAAAGCAGACTCGATCGTCTCATTCTTTTCCTTGACGAGTGCGAGAGCCTGCTCGGCTTGTTCGGGTGTGATCTTGCCGGCCTTGACCAGCATTGCCCCAAGTTCTGAAGACATACTTAGCCCGTTAGTGCGATGTTTCTCCGGTGGGTGTACCTAGCTCGGCGACGGCTCAGCCGTCGTCCGTTTCACTATGCTGATCAGTCCTGAAAGATATCGTCCAGACGATCCTGAGCCATTGAGGCGAAGTCGTCGGAAATACCGCTCTTGCCACCCTCCTTCTTGGCGTTCTCACGGATCTGATCAAAAACCTTGGCCAGTTCTACCGCCACTTCCTTGGCGTAAAGACGGACCATGCCGATCGTCGTCCGATCGTCGAAAACGACCACCAGGATAGAACGATCGCCTACCAGGGACATGTGAATATGATCTTTCTTTCCCTGGTGGAACAACACCGAAAACTCGTCCTCGCCCACGAGCCGAGCGATTTCCTTGGTCGAGGCAAAAGAACCGGCCAGCAACGCCGCCAGAGCGGTTGTGTCAAGCGACTGCGTGAACCCTTGTCGGGAGATCAGGTGACCATCCTTGTCAACCAGCAGAGCGCACTTCGCTTCGGCGCCCTTTAACATCTTCGACAACAGGGTCTCGATCTGTCTGGTCTCTTCCTCGTAAATGATGAGAGTATCTTCGGACATTTAGACCTCCGTTATTCCTATTTAATACCGAACAACCGTTTGAAAAATCCGCGTTTCTTTTCCGTCTTGCGCCTTTTCAAAGGCGGCGCCATCGACGGTCGAGACGACTCGATCTGATCCATATCACTCTCCGGAACAGGTCGCTCCATCGATGGACTCTCCGTTACCGGGTGGGACTGCGGAGTTTCGATCGCGGCAGGAGTCGGCGACTCGGGATATTTCTTGCGGTCTCCGGGATACGGGCGATAATCAGAAGAGTCGGCAACCGGAGTTGCCTGACTCGGCATAGTCTGAGGAGCTTCAGCCTGTGGCATCGGCGGCGCCGAGGCGTTGGCCGGACCTCCCAGCAGCGGTTCATCGAATGAAGGCTGTTGTGACGCATCCGTTGCGGCAGACTCATTTGCCTGAGCTGTCGGAGCGCTGGGCGGCGGCGACGGCGGTTGCGGTGAAGCCACCGCCTGAATCGGCGTCTCTTCAGCCACGGCCGCAACCGGTTGTGGTTTATGAGCGACCGGATTGGTCTCAAGCGAAGGACGCGTCGATGAGGTTGTTCCGCCTGATTTGGCCTTATCAAGAACCAGCTTAATGATCAGCTTCAGGGTATCGAACACACCGTTGCCGACCGTGGCCGAAGCCTCAAAGGTGTGGCGTCCTTTGGGATTGAGACGAGCGTCAAGGTCGGCTACCGGCATCACTCCGGGCAGATCGCGCTTGTTGTACTGAATTACCAGCGGCATGTTGTCTATGTCGTAACCGTACTCGCGCAGGTTCTCTTCGAGGTTGATCAACGACTCGATATTTTCATCCATCTTGTCCGGTTGACTATCGGCAACGAACACAACGCCGTCCACGCCGCGCAGAACCAGCTTACGGGTGGCGTTGTAATATACCTGACCCGGAACGGTATAGAGCTGGAACTTGGCGGCGAAACCGTTGATGGTTCCGATGTTGATCGGCAGAAAATCGAAGTATAGAGTACGGTCCGCTTCCGTGGCCAGCGAAATCAGGTCGCCTCGCGTATTACCCGGAACCTTGCTGTGAACGTACTGCAGGTTGGTTGTCTTACCCGACAACCCCGGGCCGTAGTAGACGATCTTGCAGCAGACCTCGCGAGCCGAATAGTTAATTGAAACCATGGATTCCTTCCCGTACCTGCCTAAGCCGACACTCTGAGTTTGCTAATGGCATTCTTCATTTCCAGACGGACCAAGCCGATATTGACTTCCTTCTCGGTCGTAACCACGAGGATGCCCAATCCGGCGTCGCCAAAAAACAGCTTCCCGTTTTCGGCCTCGATCGTAACCTGGCTGAGGGGTCTGGTGTCCAGGCGTTCAAGCGACTTCTGGATGTTCGAAGTGATCGACGCGGCCAGCGCCCCGATCGTATCGCCGTCAAACCCGGCATCGAGATCGGCAGCGATAACGATACCGTCATGACCCACGATCATCGAGCCCGTAACGCCCGTGGCTTTGTTCAGATCGCTAAGCACTTCGTACATGATCTATCTCCACGTTCTCGAACAGCGCGGGGCTGTATCGGTTGGATATATATTTCCGGATCATTTCAAGGCTCTGGTTGATGCGGATATTGAGGAAGTCATCCATTTGACGTTCCGCCACCACCATGAGCGCAAAATACTCGTCGAAAGCAAGCGTAACTTTTCGATCGTTCAGAAAAATGTTTATTTTCTCAGGATTGGACAAATTGATACGACCGAGCAAACCGCTGTTAACCTGGCGGAAGTTAAGAGCCCAGGGAGCCCAGTCGGCCGGATCGATTTCGCCACGCTTGAAGTGTCCCAGGAGAAGACCCTCATGATCAACCACGGCAGCCAGCTGCACCGAACCGTCTTCACCGATATAACGCGTGGCCTGATCGAATCCGTTCCCCTTTGAAGCGGAGGCATCGGGTACCGTTGACATATCCTCATCAGCCCTGGTCGCTGTCGGGCGATTCTCGGCCGGAGGGGTCACTTCATGGCTGACACCTTTTTTCTTGGAAATAGCGATTGAAGTGAATCCGCTTGTCTCTACCGCCGGGGTGGGTTCGGGAGTCCGACGCTGCGGCTCAGGCATCCGGCGTGGCGCCTCGGGGGCCTTGCGCGATGGCTCGGGCAGCGCAGCCGATTCTACCTCAGGTGTTGTCTCCGGTTGAGTCACGACAGTCACCATGTTCTCAATCGGATAGGTCAAATCAACGATCTGCTTGAGGACAAACGGGGTGGCAACGACATGAAACAGCAAACCCGGGAGATAACTGAACATACCGAGTTGCAGCGACAGTTTGAGCTGCATCGAATACATGGCGGCGATTACCACTCCCAGAAGAGCTCCGACCGCCAATCGGTAAACCAAACAGATGCCTGCTGCCTGGGCTAGTTTAAGCAGACTGCTGCGTCGATGAAAAGCCAGCGTGACAACGCCGTAGAAAACGAATTCAAGTGTCAGGCTGACCCATGATGCACGGGCTAGATCCGTGCCAAAACGCCCCGGGAACACGATCATTGGGACAATCACAAGCAGCATTGTCAGCAGGATAACTTGTCTGATTGTTCTCGGTGTAATCTGCATACCGCTTCCTTATCTCTAATCGACCTGGCGTGACATCAGGTCCATCAATTTCATGCGTAGCGAGCCGAGGTTGGCTTTAGCCGAGGCTACGAACAGGTAGATACCGGCGCTGGACCGGATAACATACAGAGTCCGCTGAGCAGTCTCGATCAGTACCGATTTTACGGACCCGAAACAGGCTTCTATCAATTCCTGCTCGACATGATTAACCACATCGCCAATGGTCGCACCATAAACGGCCGAGTCATCGCTGATGCCCCACTCCGATTCCAGAATGAGCCCCTCATGGTTGATCAACACGGCGCCTTCCACTCCCAAAATCCCGACTGCTTCCTTGAGCAGTCTTGGCGGTGTCAGCGGCTCCGGGGCCGGCTTGGACGGGGTCGGGGCTGCGGTCGCTTCAACGGAAGCATTACTATCCGCCACCGGCGCCGTTTTGTTGCGCTTTTCTGAACGAACGATAATGGTCGGCGCACTCTCAGAGTTGGAGGCCACGTGCGGTTGCTGCTTGGGCAGTTGTTGAGCGATGTCAAGCAACCTTGATATCTGCGGGTTGTTGGGATCGGCCTCATGAAGTCGAGACAGGAGCTTGATAGCCTTAACGAACTCACCCTTGTAGATATGTATCTCCGCCAGGAGGAGTTCTGTGGCTCTCGTCCAGCCGTCAATTTCCGCCGCCTTGCGTGCCTCGGTTTCAGCCCAATCGTAGAGTCCGCGATCCAGGTTGATCTTAGCCATAACGACATGCGCTGAACCGTAGGACGGGTGTATTTTCAATCCGTTCTGACAGACTCTGAAGGCCTTATCCAATTCCCCTTTACGACGGTGAGCTTCAGCCAAAGCTGCGAATATCTGCGAGTTGGGGTCGGCAGAAAGGATTTTTTGGCATTTGCCAATCCGTTCATCTATATCGACAGTATTGCTCACTGATATACCGTTAAGTCTCGCAATGATAGAATGTTACAATTTCGACATTTTTAGCCGTCCCATAAGTATAGACAGCTCATGAATGTATGTCAACTCTTTAAGCAGTCTTAGCCAAGCGCTTTTTTCGTTTCGAAGATGCCGTAGGTCAAAAAACCGATTGCGATGGTCAACAAGGCCGGACCGACATAAGTCGGCAGAGCATATATTTCCAACACATCGATCAACCAGGCGGCCTGAGACAGCACGAGCACCGCAAAACCGACCAGGAACATCCTCCAGCTACGGGAAAGCAGACCACCGCGGACGGTGCTGAGGACCTTGTAAGCGCCAACGCCGCAGACTACGGCCCCGATCAGGACAACGGAGTTCAGCAATGCCGGCGGCGTAGTTATTACCGCCAGATTGGCTGCATGAGCACTGTCGGCGATCAGAGCCAGGGCGATGGTCGAGAACCATATCTTTTTCATCGTTAATACCTCTTTATCAACCACGAACCATTTTCACGACTTTATCAGCACGACGGAGAGTCTTGTAAAAAGAATCCTCCAGACCGTAACGAGTAACTAGCTCCCGCCGCTTGGCCAGCGGCTCGGATATTTCTCGTTTTACGGCGCCAAGGCCACGACGGAACGGACCGGAACCCAATAACTGGAAGATGAATTCCAACTGCTCGGAGAGCATGGATTCAAGACCGCTCAGCAGATGATGAAGCCGCGTCTGTGGCGGCAATTGACGCATGGCCGTCAGGAATTTATCAAACGAAGGCATCAGGTCCGATTTAGGATCTACCCCCGGGAAATAGCTGAACAAACCGTTACGGTATTGAGAAACGAATTCCGTAAAACGAGTATTCTCGTCGCCGAGATATTCGTCAACGATGCAGCGAATGCGATAAAGGCAATTGCTGTACAGGTGGAAGATGATCGAATATATGACCTCTTCTTCATCCTCATCATCAACCTGAACGGCTTCCACCTTACCGGCGCCCTCCACCAGTTTCGCACCGACCAGTTTATAAACGGCGCGGTAGGTCACGAACTCACCCATGGGAGAGACGTTGACCAGATCCGGCAAAGTGCGCTCACCGTTGACCAGCATGAGAATACGGAATTCATCGACCGACAGCTTGATATCACCCTTGGCGGTTTTGGGATTACTTACAACCTTGAGGTACACGTCGTCCGGCGGAAGGACTTTCTGAATTTCGAGCCACTCGTCGATACGCCGGGTACCTTCCATAACGACATTCATGGTATTCATTTCCACCAGGAACGGCGCATTTTTAGGCTCCTGCCCCTCGTGGAAAATGAAATCACCCTCATGCCAGGCGAACAGGTTGTATACGATCTCTTCGATCTGCAGACGAAGACATTCGGCTATTTCATCCTTGCCGAACAAACCCATGTCGATCAAAGTCGTACCGAGCTGACGGCCGGTCTGCTTATGCAGTGTGATGGCTCGTTCCAGATCGGTTTTGGAAATTTCACCTCGCCTGAGCAACATATTGCCCAACAGGTCTTCATGGTCGTTCACCGAGGATGCGAAAATGATATTGCCGTTTCTGAAGGCCACTTCCTTTTGGCGGGCGGCGGTCTTCACCTCCAACAACCCAGTCTTCTTGCCGGTGGCCAGCAATTGCAGGATGTCGGGGAAAGATACCGTTTTTAGATTGCCGGACAGACTCACGATTTCCTGACCTTTCGTAGCCCAAGTTTATAGCCGTAATCCCGCTTTGCGGGTGTATCTCTTAGGATTATCGGGCAATTGGGCTTAGAACTTAATCGTAATCTGAGCTGCCGACTCCGATGAGCGGCGTATGGAGCGAGTCGCCCGACAACTCAAGCCGAAGCGTCCCGATTCGACTAAGGTCAAGCAGCTTAGTACGATCTGAGGAAGGTTGGACAGCCTGTTCAGAACTTGAACAGACTAAAAGATCAACATTGTCGTTCAAGTCTTCCCAAACGGTTTTAGTGAGACGCCCGCAAATAAGACAAAGATAGTCCGAGGAGAGAGGCACCGGACATGCTGCTGACGGACTCATACTCAGCAGTAAGTCAATCTGAGCGAACTTGAGACAGAAGCCTCCTTCCGTGGCCATAGCGGGGCCGGCAAAATCGGAGTCGGTTGGATTGAAGAAAGCGACATGTACCGGTTGATTATTCGGCTTCTCTCGATGTCCTATATCCATGCTGCTCGCTCGAAGGAATTCCGGCAACCAGACAGTATCGGCATGGAATGTTTCCGCTGTCGTTAATAAATTCCCCAGAGCTCCGAAGTCGGCATCGGCAACAATCAGATGCCGAAGATGCCTGATCCCGGCAGCCTGAAGCTGTGGATCGAGAACCGCTTCGGCCAGTGAGTAACTGCGACTATGCGCCGAGGAGATATACAAATCAGCGACCTTCGATTCGGCCTGTCGTACGATCACCGCGACACCACCGGGGATAGTCAGGATATCGAGCGTCTGGTTGTGATCGCGGTGCAGGTTATCAACGATTCCAATAGCCAGCCACACATTGACGAGAACAACCGCAATTACTACCGCCGAGCGGCGCAGTCGGGAATGCTTCAATCCGAGTGCCCCCAGAGCAAGAATAACATAACTCCCAAGAACGGTGAACAACGAGGGTTGCGCCAGACGCCAAAGAGGTACGTGATCACCTCCGAACCATTGCAGCATTATTATCACCAACCGCAAGAGCAGATCGAGTATCCAGCCCACCCATCCGGCCACCCACGGCAACAGAGCCTCCATCAGCAACAGCAACACCGACCCCAGCACGGCCAGTGACACTGCCGGAACGATGAGAAGATTCGCCAGTGGTGAAATAAGCGGAATGCGTTCGAAATAATAAGCCGTCAACGGGGCTGAGAAAAATTGAGCGGTTATGGTTGCGAGAAACAGCAACAACCACCAGCGTACCCAGCGATGACGCATTATTCCTCGGGGCGGGAGATGCATATCCGAAAAAACCAGTATCAGCCCCCAGGCCGTCGCGAATGACAGTTGGAATCCGACTGAATAAAATTGCGATGGATCAACGAGGAGAATGATCAGAGCCGTCACCGCAATTACATTGTTGAGGTCATAGCGACGTTCAAGAACCTGGGCCAGGATGATCAGTGAGGCCATCAGACCGGCCCTGATAACCGAGGGTTCGGCATAGGAGAGCCAGCAGAAAAACAAAATCGTTCCCCAAAGGATTACCGATCTCACCTGTCTCGGCAAGTGCAGCGGCCGCAGGAGCACGATGACGAACAGAACGATCAAGGCGACGTTCGAACCGGAAACGGCCAGCAGGTGCAGCGTACCGGAGTCGCGGAACATACGATAGATATCGAGAGGGACATCGCGCGTCTCCCCGATCAGAAAGCCCGAGGCCAGGGCCGCCGCATCCGGGGAAAGGTGTTTTTGAAAGATCTCCAGAATCGCCTGGCGAACAACATGGACCGCGTAATAAAGAGACGAACGAGGAGTCCGGTCGATTTGTAACGAGAGTAAATTGTCCTGATAAGCTACCGCTTCGATACCTCTCAGTTGAAGAAAACGACCATAATCAAATCCGGTCAGACTCTCCCCTCCGCGCGGTCGATACAACCGTGTCGAGAATTTCACTTTGTCCCCTCGTTGGAGGGCGGTGGTAAGATCGGTCACCTTGAGCAGGAGCCCGCCCCGACAGGCAGTTGTCGAGCCCGCTTCGCCAAGTGAATCCACCGTTAGTCTTATCTCGGTCCGATTGTTTTTAATCACCGGCCAGTCAACGACTCGGGCATGAACGGTGTATCGTTGGCCGGATTGAAACCTGTCGTTCAAGCTGTCGGGGCCGGTATCATAGACCGTAGCGGCAAATCGGAACGAAACGAACAACGCCAGGCTCAGGGTTAAGAGCAACATCGCCGTCTGCGGTTGCCGATTTCGCAACACCAGCCCCGCCAGACAGCTTGCCAGACAAGCCACAAGAAGCCATTCGGATTCGGGCCGGAACAGATCGGCCGAGACAATCCCCAGGACGATAAAAGGCAGAATGAAAACCGCGGGATATTTCCGCAGCATTTAAGCCCCGGGACGCTTCCCGGGAAGAACCATGTTAAGCAATCTTTTAATCTCCCCAATTCCCAACAACAAACACAACACGATATATAACACACCGGCTACGGCAGTCGGAAGCGCCAGATTGAGCAACCTCTGCCCCACGGCTCCGATCCCTTCCACCGTAATCACCGGCAGATAGTCGGCAATCAAAAAAGCGATCGCCGCCGCGGCAACGATTTTTGCACTTTTAATCGTCAACTCACGCCATGGTACGGCGATTCCCTTGGTCGGCAAGTAGTACAACAGCAGAGCAAAATTCAACAATCCCGCAATCGACGTAGCGGCCGCCAATCCGGCAAAGTTCAACAGTTTTATTAAAGGGTAATACAGCGCCATGTTGACAATCACCGAAATGATCGAGACTCGCATCGGCAGTTTTGAGTCACCGTGAGCGTAGAAGAACGGAACCGTTACCCGGACCGCGGCGAATCCGATCAGACCGTAGCTATAATGCAGAAGCGCCAGCGAAGTATTGGCGGCGTTAGCCTCGTTAAATCGTCCCCATTGGTAAATCAGCGAGACCACCTCGTCACCCAGCAGAGCCAGGAAAAATGCAGACGGCACCACCACCAGCAGGTTTAAATCGATGGCTTCCCGGAAAGCAACCCGGAGGCCTTCGCGGTCGCCTCGAGCGACCATTTCGGAAACGCGCGGCAGTGTTACGGTGCCGAGCGCTACGGCAAATACCCCGAGCGGAAAATGCATGAGGCGATACGAATAGTTCAGATACGAAATCGAACCTTCAACGAGGAACGAAGCCAGCAGGGTACTGAGCAGAATGTTCACCCGACCGGCCGACATCCCTATTATCATCGGTGTGATGAGCCGAACAACCTTGCGGAGCCCCTCGTCGAACAAATCCAGCACGGGTCGGAATCGAAAACCTATCTGCAACAAACTGGGAAGCTGAATAACGAGTTGACCGATACCACCGATCACGACACCTATCGCCAGCGAATAAACCGGCTGGTTGAATCCCTTGTACAGCAGAATCACCGAAAGCACCACCCCGATGTTGAACATGGCGGGAGAAAGCGCCGGAATGGCAAAACGGCCGAAAGAATTGAGCATCCCCATAATCAAGGCCGACAGCGATACCAGTAACAGGTAGACCATCATGATTCTGGTAAGACTGACGGTCAGGTTGAATTTGTCAGGGGTGTCGATGAATCCATTAGCGGTGATATAAATCAAAACCGGGGCAGCCAGGATACCCAGCAGTACGATTGCTCCGACCAGTAAGAGAATAGCTGTAGCCACCACATTGGCCAGGTGAAAAGCATCCTGCTCGGTAGTCTTAACCAGTTTCTCTTTGAAGACCGGGACAAAGGCGGCTGACAGTGCACCTTCGGCAAACATATCACGAAGGAGATTGGGGATTCTGAAAGCGGTAACGAAAGCATCGGT
Source organism: Candidatus Zixiibacteriota bacterium (assembly GCA_035380245.1). NCBI lineage: Bacteria > Pseudomonadati > Candidatus Zixiibacteriota > Candidatus Zixiibacteriota bacterium. The sequence continues at coordinate 844,253 of DAOSXA010000002.1, forward strand.
AGCCATCCCGGCCCCAAAGAACCAGGCCATAACCTGTTCTCGAACCAGACCCAAAATACGAGAAAAGGCCGTAGCGGAAGAGACCGTTCCGGCCGACCCGATAAAGCTTTTTTTCGTTGTCGAACCTGTTGACAAATCCGATCCATTACTATATAGTTACAGGCTACGTTGTGTTAACATAAGGAAAGGGTATTCAATTGCCAAACCATAAATCATGCGCCAAGCGGATGAAAATATCGACTCAGGAACGTGAGCGTAACCGCGCCTTCCGGTCTCAATTGCGGGCTGCTATCCGCGACCTGAGGGAAATGAAGGAAAAGGACGCTGCGGCAGTCAAATACCGCGAGGTAGCCCGCCTTCTCGATCAGGCAGCCGGTTGCCACCTGATTCACCGCCGCAACGCTGATCGCAATAAATCGCGTCTGGCACATTTTGTGGCTCGGCTCTCGTAGTCGATAAGCATCAAAAGCATGAAAGCCCTGACGTCCATAGACGTCAGGGCTTTTTTGTACCTATTTGATCATCCCGGTTCAGGTAGGACGATTGAGCAGGAATACCTGTCCCATGAAGCTGGAAGTTCGGCGGGTTTGTTGTCGCAGTACAACTAGATCCCTCAGGAACAACTCCTTTTCACCAATCGATATATCAGCCCCTAAAACCGATACCGGGAAATCAATATCGAGCACCCGGAAACTCGGGGAAATATCGGTAATTCCAAAGGGGAAAAGATCATCGGTGGCCGCAGCCGTACGCAGGTCTTCGAGGTCAAATGCAGGTAAAGTCATACGACCGGAGACCGGAGTTGCAAAAGTCGATTCCGAAACCTCTCCGGACGGAGGATATGAGATCGGCCGATACCGTCCAATCCTCGTGATATCTCGTAACAGTGATTTCAGTCCGCCGGGACATCCTCGTGTCTTTGAGTGCCGGATATGAACGATCAGAGTGGCTTCTTCGCCAAAATCAAACATCACTTCCATTCCGGGCGCAACCGACAAAGGTTGTCTGCCAATAATCATTTGATCGGAATGTCGGGAAGCTATTTTCAGGATATCGTTACGGGAGATTTTGATCAGCCCGGCTTCCACCGGCAATAATGAGATTTGGTCGGGGCGACAAATCTGGACCGGCAAATGCGCCAGACTGAGCCGGGTTAAGGCCTGGAAATAGGCCGGATCGTCCAGCAGTAAAAAGGAGAACTCATCCATCGGTGTCACTAATAACGGGTGTCGTACTACCCGGGTTTCTTCGAGTGTCAACTCCGTTGATGAATCCGGCGACGGCAACTCCTCGAAAGGCAGTAGCTGATCAGCCTCAACGATCCGAATCTGGGTCAAACAGTTACGATCCATGTCCGGCTAGGGAGCAAGGTTTGTGCCAAGGCTCCGGTCACTTATATGAACTCCTTGAAAGGTATACGGTAAGGCTTGATAGAGACAGCCGCTCCTTGCTTACACCCGGGATATCTGCCGGTTTCGGTAAGCTCTGATCCTGATAGTACATAAAATATGCAAGACAGATTACTCCCGGAAAAGAAAACCCTCGCTCGGTTCGAGCGAGGGTTTTATGCAAAATTCGGCAATGATATCTTAGAAACAAATAGTCGGCGCCGGACCATCCGAAAACATATAGGACACGAGATAAACCAGATCGCCGATATCGATTACCTGGAAAATGTCGCCGTCGACACTCGCTTCCGGCAAACAGGGCGGTTCGGGGCCATCGTTAAACATGTAATTAACGAGGTAAACCAAGTCCGAGATATCGATAATCTGATCCGGATCGTTGTTGATATTCCCGGTGATTCCCTGACAACAGCCGAAATAGCCAACCTGGCCATCCTCGACAGCCGGTGTGTATTCGGCCATATCGCCGGAGAATTTCGGCATATACTGCGTGGCGTAACCATCCAGAATTATACTGGTCACCTGTCCCACCGATGCCGAGCCCACGATATGATAATAGAGCTTCAATAACGGGCCTACCCCCGGTTCCAGATCCGACGATGAGTTGTATTCGGAGTTCATTATTCTGAAACACATCATGGCGTCAGAGACATAATTGATCTGTGAGGCCATTTCGAAACCTTCGGTTCGACAACCGGCCACGGAGAAGGAATCATAATCGAGATTGAGTGTCCCGCTGTATTCGACGGGGATACGGATATCACTCAACAGACAGTAATTGCGGCCGTATACGTCCACTTCGACATCATGAGTGGTAGAACCGACCGTTATCTGATCCACCCACATTGTGTCGGCCAGCGCGGCAATGTAATCATACCGAGTATGACTGCGGACATCCTCTCCTGCTTCTACTTTGATCGTAACATCATATAATCCCGGTTCTTCATAAGTATGGGTCGGATTCTGGACAAAGGCCGAATCACCGTCGCCGAAATCCCAGGTCCATTGATTTACGGCCAGTCCTGAAAGTCCCTGGAATTCCACATCCAGCGGAGACCATCCGACACAAGTGTCGGCCACCAGGTAAGCGCCGCCGTGGTAGTCAACGTAGCAGGCAGAGTATCCGATGCTGGCACAACCGTAAGGCATGCGCATATAACCGTCTTCACCCCAGTTAGTCCCCCATGAGTTGCGCATGATCCAGATCCCGGCGTCGCCCTGGTTGTCGTCCCAGCCGACCAGAAGAACGGCATGGTTGATTTCACCGGTAGCACATGAGTTAAAAATACCACCGCCATAAGCCTGCATCGAGCTGGAGGAATGGACCGCCACCGAAATCGGGCCATAAGTGTAAATCGCTTCCTTGAGCGATTCTACGGACGGCACGCCGCCGGATGTCCCGACATAAGCCCAGCCCTGAATCGTATACTCGCGGTTGTATGGACAACCGCAGGGTAACTCCGTGGCGACATAAGGAAATTCATCTTCCATCACTGCGCCGACGCCACCGCAGGCATCGGGTTTCCACTCGAGATAATCATGGCACCACCAGCCCCCTTCACAATCGAAGCCGCTGGTGTTGCAACTGAGAAGCCATTGCTCCGACAGATCGACCGTTACCAGGTCACGGACTTTGATATTACATTCCAGAGCACCCAGCGAAGAGAAAGCCCAGCAACTACCGCAACCGGCCTGGTTGCGAATTGGCGGAAGACCGCCGTTATCGCGCCAATCGAAGGCATCGGGCAAAACACTCGTGGCTTTGATGTCATTGAACCGGGCATTCTTCTCCCAGCCTTCCGGGACAACCAATCCGGTCAGTTGTTCCAACGGCACCTGGGTCGCGGGATTGGCGGTTATTTCGAACGTCCAGCCTTCTTCGACAGCCTGCTGCCGGAGCTGGTCAAGATCGTCGGCGGTTAATTGTGCGAGGGAGATAGCCGGCAGTAAAAACACCAGCAGTCCAGTCCACAAGAGCTTCTTCATTAGTTTCTCCATCCACGCTTCGGGCGTCATCACGGCAATACCGGCGCCCTTCTTTCTCAGACTCTATCTTTCCAAGAGTGGTCAACAACCACCCTTCTCGGCAAGTTTGTTGTTCCGTTCGGCTATTTCATACAATCCGGCTGGAGCGTCGATCCTTCATGAAACATATTTTGAACCATATAACCTGTGTCGGCAATATCAAGCCGACAGGAGCCGTAAACATTTACCCGGTGATAGAAAAAACCACCAGAAGACAAACAAAATGAACACGTGTCATCAGCGGCTTTACAAGTCACTTTGAATCTCCGGCGGTAAGTTTATAACACGCTACTCATAAGTACGGCAATGTGTGTACCAGGCCCGGTGAGGTGGGGGCCGATCTTTAGCATATACTGCTATAAGTTAAGAATCACTATGGATTTGGTCAAGACAAAAGGGGGACATCAAGAGGCCGGAGAACAGTTCCGGAGAAAGAAAAATCAAATACGGATACCGCGTTGGAAAGGCTTGAATTGAGGACTTTCGGAATCTGCGCTGTCGCGTTTTATCGCAATCGACCGGTCAGCCGGCAAACTGGGGAAATCAGCAGTGGAAGCAAGCGCTAAATTGTCCGAGGACTTAACGAGTGCAACCGCGATCTGAAAATGACGACTGTATTCTTTTACCAGTTTCATGCGCTCACTGTCGGGCGCGAGGTGACGGGTTTTTCCGGTAAAAGCAAACACGAACTCGGGATTGGAGCTGTACACCTGAAGCTGCCTGATCCGCTCCTCCCCTAACTTCGATTTGAGGAATTTCAACAAGGCGAAAAAGGCCCCAAATTCCAGGTCAATACGCTCACCTCGAGCACGGCAACGAAACAGGATTCCAAGAGTCGGAATGGCAAAAACCAACATGCCGCGGCAAAATCCACGATCCTGAAGATCAGGGTCCATCTCAGAATTGATTATGCCGGCAAGGTAACATTTAACGGGGGTGTTTTTCTCTTCGCTCATAGCGAAGGTCACAGCAAGCTCAATGCCGACCCTCCGCTGCCAAGCTAAGACAATGGCAAATAACAGATTAGCTATATCGACAAAATTCTCTCGCCGCCGGCCGCTTCACAGTCTGCGCAACCGATGACACACCATCAGTCGATTGATTTCTCCAGTTCCTGCCGCAAATCAGGGCGGGCTTCGAGATATTTCCCGGAGGCAGTAGCATAGACCTGATCGTCACTTCCGCGCACTTCACCCTCGGTAAAGAACATCCGGCCCTTCCGCTTCACCACCCGTCCCGTAATAATCAGATGGTCCCCGGTCCGTACCGGCGCCAGAAATCTGACAGTCATTTCGGCGGTAACGGCGTAGATTTCATCGGCCAGAATAGCTTTGATCATGACCTCATCCAACAAAGCCGACAGAACACCACCGTGATATATTCCGGCATAGCCTTCATACATCCGGTCCGCTTCGATTTCGGTAAAAGCCTTCTCACCGTCGAAAAAGAATCGCGCCTTTAGACCGAATTCATTCAGGTCACCGCAAACAAAACAGCGGGAGTATTTAAGAACTTCTTTCATACCGTCTGTTATAGGCTCTCCGGCGATCTGAGGCAAGCAAAAAGGCCCGACAGCGTGCTTACTGACGGGCCCTAAAAAAGCTTTAGCAGGTTTACTGCGGGACGTTGCAGATCTGCTTGGAGTATTTCCAGGTTACACTGTTGCAAGTGGCTGTAACAGCCATAACACCGTTGGTGAAATTCCCGGTAAAGGTCCACTCGGTGTTAACAGGATCATTGGTTCCGTTCTGATACGTCATATCCACGGTTGCGGAGACCGATCCGGACACCGGGCACTGTCCCCAACCGGCATAAGCCGAATAATCAATCGTCAGGTTGGTAACCTCGGCGTCGATGGTCAGATCGCGCCAGACGGTAGAATCGTTGTAAACAACCTTGTTATGGATAGCCAGATCATTGGCGCCGTTGATCGTCGCCTGCCCGCCGTCAAGACCCGAGAAACGGTAGTCGGAATAACCGTTCAGGATATTGTGCGAACTGACAGTGTCAACCACGTCGTAATCCCAACGATGGACGAACACCAGGCTGTCGCAGTCGGTCGGCGATTGCTGGGCGTTTCCATTCTGGATGAACTGCACCGAGTCACGCAGCGAAGTGGCGTAGTTGGTAAAATGTTTGGCGATGTAAATAACGTGCCAGCCTTGCTCGTAGGTTACGCTGACCACATCATCGCCGTCGGGATCGACAGCGTACTGAGCTGGGATGATCGTGCCGTCGCCGGTCGAGATCCCCTGCAGAGTATTCATGCCGTTACCCACAAACTCCAGAGTGGAATCGACAAACGACTCCACCTGTTCCTGAACGGCCTGGAATTCCGGATCGCTCAGGGAGCCGAGGTTGGAGTTGGTTGAAGTTTCATCGTCGCCGCAACCGGCCATCGCGAAAATAATTAACGCGAAAAGGCCCAAGACGAGTGAACTTACACGAAAACGCATGCTGCGTCTCCTTTCGCTTTGTCGCAGTTCCCGTCCCGGGCCGGGAGAATCAGGCTTACTGGTTCAGAAAAACCATGACCGCTTTTTGGATATGAAGTCTGTTTTCCGCTTCGTCAAAAACCACCGACTGTGGTCCATCCATGACCTCGTCCGTGATCTCCTTACCTCTTTCAGCCGGTAAACAGTGCATCACAATCGCCTTGGGATCCGCCAGCGCCAACAGGGAACTGTTTAGTTGATATTTCCTTAACTTTTGTTCCTTTTCCTCTGCCAGATGTTTCTGCCCCATTGAGGCCCAAACATCCGTATAGACTACATCGGCACCCGAGACGGCTTCTTTAGGATCGGCCGTGACCAAAACATCACTGTCGGAGTTGGTCTTAGCCCGTTTCAGTATCTCGGAATCGGGGTGACAATCATCGGCCGTGCCTATCCGCAGATCGAGCGGAATCAGGGAAGCAAGGTTCAACCAGGAGTTCACGATATTGTTGCCGTCGCCGACATAAGCGACGCGGTAGCGGTCTTTTTTCTCGAGATGTTCCAGGGCGGTGTAATAATCCCCCAGAATCTGGCAGGGGTGCACCAGATCGGTCAATCCGTTAACCACCGGCACCGAGGCGTATTTGGCCAGTCCTTCGACATCGGACTGCTTGAAGGTACGGATCATGATCGTGGCGACATAGCGTGAAAGAACCTGGGCGGCGTCGGAGACAGATTCGCGCTGGCCCAGCTTGATCTCATTGTCGGTAACGTACAGGGCATTGCCGCCTAACTCGTTGATACCCACCTCGAACGAGATTCTCGTCCGAAGCGACGGCTTGGTAAAGATACAGGCGACGGATTTCCCGGCAAACGGCTTGGGGGCAATCTCACCTTTTTTCATCCGCGCACAAAGATCGAATATCTCGATTACTTCGGACGCGGTGAAGTCGGTTATCTGACAGAGAGAGCGAGGCATGGTTCCTCCGCGGTCTTGGGGTTGGTCTTCTATTCAAAATCGGGCCAATAAAAAGATTAACCGTCTGATTGTCAAGTCCCGTTCCAGCACGGCTATGTTCCGGAGAGAACATGTCGGAGACTGTTCTGTTTTATCCTTGCTCGGCGGCAGTGTCGGGCCTATGATCGTAACGGCATTACTTTCAAGTAGATATGCCGAATCATGAGACTGACATACAACAGGGATTCCCATAATCGACACTGTCGAATTTCGACCAACAAGGAGGTTATCCGGTGAAAAACTCCCTCATCATCATTGTTATGGCGATGATGATTCTGGCTGCAGGTGTCGCGGCTGAAACCGAATTTGATTTTTCGGGGCAAATAAGAATCAGGGACGAGGCGGACGGAAAATCGTTCACCAGTTCCGACGCCATGTTGAATTTCGTAGATATGAGGACCAGGATCAATCTCGACGCGAAAGTCAACGACAATGTCCGTGCTTACTTACAAATCCAGGATTCTCGACGCATGGGTCAGTTCGATGAAAACGGCCGGCGTCTATCAGGAGAACTCAACGACGGTCACAACCTCGACCTGCATCAAGCCTATGTCGAGATCGACCGGATCGGTTTCGAACGGCTCTCTTTCAAAGCGGGCCGGTTCGAGTTCGTCATGGGCAACGAGCGGGTGTTCGGAGCGGTCGGTTGGTCGAACGTCGGTCGGGTCTGGGACGGGGGACAGCTCTGTTATAAAATCGACAAGAACCGTGCTATCCTGTTCGGCCTCAAAGCCGCCGAGCGTGACAATGAATACTACAACGCCGATTTCGACATTTTCGGCCTGAACCTGGTCTGCGATTACCTGCATCTGGATGCCTTCGCCTTCTACGAGTACGATGCCGACACCAGCAACTACTACGAAGGTATCAATCGGCTGGACCGGATGAACGTTGGTTTTTATTATCAGCGTCAGTTCGAACAGTTGGATTTCACGATGAATTTCGCCTACCAGTTCGGTTCGATGGCTCCCGGTATCTGGGAAGTAACGGCGCCTGATAACAATACCGAAGAGTTGGACATTGCGGCGATGATGTTTACCTTCGAGGCCGGAATTTCTTTCGAGGGCTCCCTCCTGCGTCGCGTTGCTGCCGGTATCGACTACAGCTCCGGTGACGACAACGATGGCGACAATAAGTACAAAGCGTACACCAACAGCTACTACACCGGCCACGGAGTGCGTGGCTTTATGGATTATTTCGTGGACGTCAGCGGTACTCACTACGAGGACGCCGGATTGATGGACATGATGTTTCGACTTGAAATTATTCCCCGGAATGATTGGACGATCAAGTTGGACGGCCATTATTTCAAAACCGCCGCCGACTATCGAAATCCGTTTACATCCGAAGCAACAACCGACGTTGGCACCGAGATAGACCTGACTGTTACGACCGCCATAATTCAGAATGTCGGGCTGGCTTTCGGAGCTTCTATTTTTTCTCCCTCTGATCCTTTTTCAGGCATCAGAAACTCAGATCAAGGCTATTGGCTTTACGGACAAGCAACAGCCGATTTCTAAAATATACCAGTCTGGCAAGTACAACCACCGGGCAACTCCGGTGGTTGTACTCAATTAAATTTCTCATTATCCTCGGCTCACTAACATCTGTATCACTCGCTATTTTAGGCTTGCCTACGCAACTCCGGAGTGTAAACTTACGTATAGCTTAGGGTATAAGTGTGCCGACCAGATGGACACACTGGACTGAAGTTATTTAGAGACAGCCAATTAGACTGTCATAGAGAGTAGTGAATTGAGCAAGAAGAGTGTCATCTTTGGAGCGATCCTGATCTTTATCGGGGTGATTCTGATCGCCAACACCCTTGATTGGATCTGGTTCGATTTCGGTGATGTCTTACGAGCTCTTATACCGATCGGGCTGATCGTGCTCGGTATCTGGCTGATAATTCGCCGCTCTCGCAACCGGCCGGAACAACCCAATAGTCTCAATATCAGCAATGAATTTGTCGGTACTTCGGGACAAGTTCACTCCGGACCGCCACCACCGCCGCCGCCTCCGCCTCCCCCGTCGCCGGGCGAACAATCTTTCACGAGCAGCAGTTTCACTGAAACCGATCAGACGTTTCATCGGGACACCGATGAACAACACTTTCAGTCGAGTGAATCACCCAGCCATTCTCAACCGGGCAAGTTGCGCTATGCCAAAACGTTCGGTGATATGTACATCGATTTCAAAGATGTTCCCATGCAGAATGTCGAGGTATCCCTTGGAGTGAGTGACCTCGAAGCGCAATTGGCCGGTTGTCGTTTGGAACCGGGTTTGAATCGTCTCATCATTTCCAGCTTTATCGGGGATGTTCGGCTTTTTATCCCCAAGGACCTTCCCTGCCAGGCTCACTGTTCCAATTCTATCGGAGATATAGACCTGGCCGGCAGATTTTCCTCCGGCTTCGGCAATAATCTGGAATGTCATACCCCGGCGTATGAAGTGGCCGACGCCAAGCTGTACATCGCCGTCAACAGCTTCATCGGCGATATTAAAATCTACAGCGTCTGACGCTGCCTCCCCTACAGAATGTAACGACTAAGATCCTCGTTTTCGAGAATGCTGTTAAGTGCTTTTTCAACCTGTTTAGCCGTGATATTGACTTTCTTGCGACGCGCGGGGATTTCGAACAGGATATCTTCCAGTAGCGTCGTCAACACCGTATGCAAACGACGGGCTCCGATATTCTCCGACTCGTTGTTCACCCGTTCAGCGTAATCGGCGATTTTTTTGATGGCCGTCTTGTCGAAAGACAACTCCACTCCTTCAGTGGCAAGAAGGGCCTTGTATTGCTTGACCAGGGCAGCTTTGGGCTCGGTCAGAATACGTTCGAAATCCTCGGCGGTCAACGAATCCAGCTCGACTCGGATCGGGAATCGTCCCTGCAGTTCAGGAATCAGATCGGACGGTTTGGTGCCGTGAAACGCTCCGGCGGCAATGAACAGAATATGATCGGTATGAACCATACCGTATTTCGTCATCACGCCGCATCCCTCGACAATCGGTAAAATATCGCGCTGCACTCCCTCGCGACTGACATCGGGCCCCGACTTGGAATCATCCGAGGTGATCTTGTCGATTTCATCTATGAAAATAATACCCGCTTCCTGCACACGCTCCAGGGCTTCGGCTACAACATCGTCCATGTTGATTAACTTGTCCAACTCCTCGTTCATCAGATAGCGGCGAGCGTCGGCAATTGTCATTTTTCGGCTGCGCATCTTCTGAGGCATCAGACCCGAGAACATCTCCTGGAAGTTCACCCCCAGCTCTTCCATACCCATCGGAGAAAAAATCTCCATCGTCGGATATTGCCGCTGGGGAGTTTCTAGCTCAACCTCACGATGGTCGAGTTTGCCGGAGTCCAGCATCTCACCGAACTTTTCTCGGGTCTTCGAGATCGAATCCGATTCATTTGCTTCAGGCGGTGCGGAACGAAGCGGTCGCGAGGGCACCAGTAACAAATCAAGAAGCCTCTCGCGGGTGTGAAGCGCCGCCTTTTCGGTCAACGATTCCGATTTTTCGCGTTTGAGCATGGAGACGGCAATATCAACCAGGTCGCGCACCATCGATTCCACATCACGACCGACATAACCTACTTCAGTGAACTTCGAAGCCTCAACTTTGACGAACGGCGCGCGTGCCATCTCAGACAAACGCCGGGCGATTTCGGTTTTACCGACTCCGGTCGGGCCGATCATAATAATGTTGTTCGGCATGATCTCGGCACGTAAATCACCGACGACATTCTGGCGTCGCCAGCGGTTACGGAGAGCGATCGCAACCGACTTTTTCGCCTGATGCTGGCCGACAATATGTTTATCCAGATGCTCGACAATCTCTTTCGGCGTGGGAGAATTATTCTTCATTTTATGACTTCAACCTTGATGTGCTTGTTGGTGTAGATACAGATATCCGCAGCGATTTCCATAGCTGTCCGAACGATCTTCTCGGTGGTCATTTTGGGATTGGCCAGACGTAACGCTCGGGCTGCCGCCAGAGCATAGGGACCACCGGATCCAATCGCAACGATACCGTCATCCGGCTCAACCACATCACCGGTGCCGGACAGCAGGAAAATATGCTTCTTATCGGTAACGGCAATAATTGCCTCCAAGCGCTGGAGGATCTTGTCGGTGCGCCATTCTTTGGCTAACTCCACGGCGGCTCGTTGCAGCTTGCCGGGGTATTCTTCGATTTTCTTTTCTAGTAATTCGAACAATGCCAACGCATCGGCCGCAGCCCCGGCGAAACCGGCCAAAACAGCCCCATCCTGAATCGTACGGATTTTGACCGCCTTTTCCTTCATGATCGTGTCGTCGAAAGTGACCTGTCCGTCACCGGCCATGGCTGCCTGACCGTTATGAATCATACCGATAATCGTGGTACTGCGTATCTTCATCTTATTAACTCCTCACGAATTGCTTCCGCTGCGAGGGTGAGCTTTACGATACACCGCCTTCATTGTCTCGGCGGTGACATGCGTATATTTTTGCGTCGTCGACAGCGACGAATGCCCCAGAATTTCCTTGATCAACATCAGGTCGGCGCCGTTTTCCAGCATGTGCGTCGCGAATGAATGACGCAAGGCATGGGGAGTGAAACTCACCCCGCGGGCCAGCCCGAACTTGCGAACGATCCGATCGATCGAACGCACCGAAAGCCCCTCGCCGCTACGATTAAGAAACAAGTACGGTGACTGGGATTGTTTCGTTTCAGCGAATTCACGGCGATGTTTCAGATACTCACCGAGGTCGATAAGAGTCTGCCTCCCGACCGGAACGAGGCGGGTTTTATTCCCTTTACCGGTTACGGTAATCAGCCCCCCGCGTTGATCGAGGTCGGCCAGTTTCATTCCGGCCAGTTCCTCACGACGCACCCCGGTCGCATACAACAACGCCACCATCGTAAAATCACGGCGAAAACTGTAAGAACGAGCTTTGTCGGCAGGCGTGTCGGCGTCGAGCAGACGAGCGAGATCATCCTGTGATACGAACTTCGGCAAACCGGCACGGTATTTCATGGTCGGGAGTTTGAAAATATACTTCCCCATCCGTTCTGATCCGGACAGATAACGTTGAAAACTGGATAGAGCCGAGATAAATCGGGCCAGTGATCGGTTGGACAGCTTTGCTTCCATGCGCTCGCGCAGGAATAAACGCAGGAAGATCGGGTCGTTCTTGCGAGAGCCGGGTAATTGCTCGTATTGGTGGGTTAGAAATTCCACCCAGCGCTCCAAATCGCGTTTATATGCCTCGATCGTTTTACCCGAACAGCCACGCTCATCTTTAAGATGGCACAGGAATTTTTCCAGAGCCGCTTTCAACATGACGTCAAGATATCTAACCGGCCCGGTTTAATCAAACAGTGATTTGCTGAGTCGGATCAGGAAGTGGCGCCGACCTTTTCAGGCTCCGGGGTATCGTTCTGCTGTACCGGGACTTCAGTCTTACATTCCGGGCAGCGGAGGAAATCCCCTTTCTTCTTAGAGGTCTTCAACACCATGAAAGGATAATGGCAGGCAGGGCAGGCCTGATTTACCGGCATATCCCAGGAAGCATAATCACACTTAGGATAATTGGAGCAGCCGTAGAAGATCTTATGGCTACGGGTTTGCTTCTCGACCAGTTGGCCGCCACAGCCTTCGCGCGGGCATTTGACGCCAATTGTGATTGCCTTGGTGTTTTTGCACTCGGGATAGCCCGAACAAGCCATGAAACGGCCGAAACGCCCGGTTTTGATAACCATGGGGCGGCCGCATTTTTCGCATTTTTCATTGGTTTTAGCCCGAGCTTCTTCTTCCGGTAAAGGTCGCGTGTTGCGGCATTCCGGATAGCTCGAACAGGCCAGGAAACGTCCGTTACGACCCCACTTAATAACCATGGGAGAGCCGCATTTCTCGCACTTTTCCTCGGTCATTTCGACCATCGACTTTTTGATCTCCCCCTCTTTCCCCTTCAATTCCTGCAGGGTATCATTGAACGGCCCATAGAACTGCTGCATCAGCTTGACCCAGTCGAGACTTCCTTCCTCGACCTGATCCAGTTCCTTTTCCATCTCAGCCGTGAATTTGACGTTGAACAGGTCCGGGAAATTGTCGACCAGGATTTTATTCACGGCTCGACCGAGATCGGTTGGATGCAGCTTACGTTCCTGGACATCGACATATTTCCGATCCTTGAGGGTGGAGATGATCGTTGCATAAGTGGAAGGGCGACCGATGCCGTCCGCTTCGAGTTGCTTCACCAGAGACGCTTCCGAAAACCGTGCCGGAGGCTTGGTGAACGACTGCGAAGGCGTTAAACCGAGCAACTTCAGAGTTTCATCAATAGCCAATTTGGGAAGATTGTCCAAACCGTTGCCATTGCCGTTGCCGTTGGCATCATCAGCCTCTTTGGTTTCCTGATAAACGCGCAGGAATCCATCGAACTTGAGTTTCTGAGCAGTCGTGCGAAGCAGAAAACGTCCGGCCGTGATATCCACCGTAGCGACATCATAAACAGCCGCATTCATTTGCGAAGCAACGAACCGGTTCCAGATCAATTGATAGAGCTTGAACTGCCGGGGGGTAAGTTTCTTGCGAAGTTTCTCGGGTGACAGACTCATATAAGTCGGCCGGATCGCCTCGTGGGCATCCTGGGCACGCCCCTTACGGGAATACTGCACCGGTTTCGACGGCAGATAGGCATCACCGAATTCTTTGCCGATATACTTCCGAGCCGCTCCGAGAGCTTCTTTGGCAATACGCGGCGAGTCGGTTCGCATATAGGTGATCAAACCGGTGGGGCCTTCCTTGCCCAACTCGATACCTTCATAGAGCTGTTGGGCGACAGTCATAGTCGCTTTGGGAGTCAAGCCAATAGCACGAGCCGCTTCCTGCTGTAACGTGGAGGTAATAAACGGCGGCAAAGGACGGCGAACTCGTTCGGTTTGCTTGAGATCGGCAACCCGATAAGTCTCCTGCTCCAGCTCCTTGATATAGCCCTGACATTCTTCTTCCGAGCCGATCGTAATTTTGCCGGCGGTTTCTTTTTCCTGCGGCGCAACTACGGTTCGGTCATCTATCTTTGTCAGCCGGGCCTTAAACTTCTCTTTGTGCTGAGTCTGCAGATCAGCCTCGATCTGCCAGTATTCCTGCGGTTGAAAGCGAGCGATTTCTTCATCCCGCTCACAAACCAGCCGGAGCGCGACCGATTGCACCCGACCGGCCGAAAGACTGTGGGTAATAGTTTTCCAAAGGAACGGTGAAACCGTATAACCGACCAACCGATCCAGCACCCGTCGGGCCTGCTGGGCGTTGACCAGATTAAGATCCAGTTCGCGCGGATTGGCGATAGCTGACTTTACAGCCGATTCGGTGATTTCATTAAAAGAAACTCGCAGTACCTGGGTGTCCTTACCCGGCTTCAAATTGTTGGCCACATGCCAGGCAATGGCCTCACCTTCGCGGTCGGGATCGGGAGCGAGATAAATTGTATCCGCTTTCTTAGCGGCTTTTTTCAACTCGCTGATAACCTTTTCTTTTCCCTTGATAACATTATAATCGGGCTGAAAACCGTGTTCAACGTCAATGCCCAGTTTCGATTTGGGAAGATCAATAATGTGACCGATCGTAGCGAGGATCTGGTAATCCTTACCCAGAAAACGGGCAAGTGTTTTCGTTTTGGTCGGTGACTCTACGATTACCAGGTTTTTTGACATGCGAATTCCTATGCTGCTGTGTGAAACAGGTCTTAGCTAACTACATCGAATCGGAACGGGAAAACTTTACTTTTCCGGAGAGAACATCTTTGAGGGCAACGGCCGTAATTTTGCGGGCATCGATATCAATCGACGGGTCTTCTTCAAGGCGTTCAAGGGCTTGCAGGCGTTTCGTGTTTAAATAACGGGCGTGCTGCGCAGCAATAATTACCGCCTCGTAATTGTTCAAGCCCTGCTTATCCAGGCCTTCAATTGATTTAATCGGCATGTTTACCTCCAGTTCGAATAACGAACGACTAACCGGCAATCTTCTTTATTTGTTCCCCCTTCAACCGTTCGGTTCGGCAGAAGTGGGCCTCTATTATACACAAAACCTGACGAGTTGCCAAATCAAGATCCTGATTAACGACGGCATATTCAAACCGTCCGTAAAGTCTCATCTCTCGTTTGGCGTTTTCGAATCGGACCTGAAGCTGTTCCCGAGTCTCGGTGCCGCGTCGTTTCAGGCGACGGCGCAATTCAGTAATCGAAGGTGGAAGAACGAATATGGTTATAGCGTCAGGATATTCCTTCTTTAACCGAAAGGCCCCCTGAACATCCACATCCAGAAGCATCACCCCCCCGTTGTGCCGGACGTTGTCGAGAGGTTTGCGGGGAGTACCGTAATGATACAGATGGACCGGGAAATGCTCCGCGAAGAAATTCTTTTTGACCAGTTGCTGGAATTCATCCTCAGAAACGAAAAAATACTCGCGGCCGTTGCGTTCTCCCGGTCGGCGCGAACGTGTCGTATAGGACACCGAGAACTGCCAGCCATCGTTTCGACGTTTACGAGACAACAAGCGTCGACAGATCGAGGACTTGCCTCCACCCGACGGCGATGAGATAATGACGACCCGGCCCGGTTTGACCCGGGGGCGTGGTTTGGTCCCGGCTGTTTTATTCAACGTTCTGGACCTGCTCCCGTAACTTCTCGATATCCTCCTTGATCGATATCGCCAGACGGCTGATTTCGATCTCGGAGCATTTCGCGGCGATTGTATTAGCTTCCCGGTTCATTTCCTGAAGAATGAAATTCAGCTTTTTGCCAATCGGACCGGTCTTTTTAAGGTTCCTTTTGAACTGCGCCGCATGGCTTTCCAGACGCGTGCATTCCTCGGAAATATCAGTCCGCTCAGCCATAAGGGCAACTTCCGTTTCCAGGCGAACCTGATCTGCCACCGCCGAGCCAAGAAGATCCTCGACCTTCTTCGTAAGTTTTTCCCGATAAGCCTCCACCGCGGCTCTCGAGGATTTTTGCACTTCGGCGTTGAGTCGCTCGATATTATGGATACGAGCTGTCAGGTCGGCCGCCATAGCTTTGCCTTCGTTGGTACGCATCCGCACAAGACCGTTCAGAGCTTTATCGGCGACTTTCGAAAGCGCTTTCCAGATAACTTCATCGGGTTCACTAATTGCCGATGCCGTAGCGATTTCCGGCAATACCAGGAGGTCTTTGACCGACACCTCTCCGGTTAATTTCAATTTTTTGCGAAGTTTCTGAAGCTGATGGTAATAGGTCTCAGCGGCTTCGATATTAATTGGGTAGCGCGATGGGGACCCATCGGGTTCATCGAAATTTACGAACACATGAATCTTACCGCGATTTAACTTGGTCTTGATCAGATCACGAAGACTCAACTCCATCGAGGAAAACTGGCGTGGCAACCTGATGGAAATTTCAAGGAAGCGGTTATTGACACTCGACATCTCGACCGTAAAAACCCCAACCTTGCTGGAATACTCGGCTTTACCGAAACCGGTCATGGAAAGCATACTTCTACACCCTTATTTAGACAGGGGATCAAAATAGACTGTTCGGCCCAAATGTCAACCGTAAACTAGTGGAAGCGAAACGAGCTGATTACTCTACCGGCTCTTTGAGAGCGGCCTCAATCAACCGCCCCGAAGCGGTTTCGCGAACAGTCGACTGGGTCAAATCGGACAGCATACGCAGTTTTTTGTCGATTCTTCGCGCTGAAGAAAGAATCACCCGTGCTTTGTCGATAGTGCTTTTATCCAGATTATCGGCATCGGACATTATCAACTCAGCCGTTCCCAAAATGGTCATCAGAGGATTATTGATCTCATGGGACAAAGTTGCCGCAGCGGCTTTAATCGCCTCATGGCTTTCAGGAGCCGTCACTATGGACCCATCGTTTATTTGAGACGGATGGAGCCCATCTTCCCAAAGAATCTCCTCCACCACTTGCGAAACCGACTCGGGAAATCCGGAATCGATGGGGAGATAATCAACAGCACCCGCTTTAAGGGCTTCGACCGCCAGTCGCTCGTTACCTGCTTCGGCAACCGCTATAACCGGTGCGGGAATTGACTCCACACGGATTATCTCAAGGAACTCAAGACCACTCAAATCGGGCAATATCAGGTTGAGAATAACGACCGAGAACTGCTCACGCCGCAGGAGCGACAGAGCATCCTTAGCCAATGCCGTCGAGATCAAACGAACCCGGCCCAGGCGTCGAGCCAGCTCCCGCTCTACCAACGGCGCCAATAACTGGTTTTCGTCCACCAGCAGGACGTTCTTGGGACACAACATACTATAGAGATCGAACTAAAGACGAGGCAGACGGATACGAATTGTCGTACCGCTTCTGCCGTCCGATTCAGCTTCGATATCACCCTGCATAGATTCGACCAGAGCTCTGATCAGGGCCAGGCCGCGACCGTTCCCGGGAGGACTTTGTGGCCGACGTCCCGGAATATGGAAATACGGTTCGAAAATATCACTCAGATACTGCCGGGGAATCCCCGGACCGTTATCGGTAATTTCAATAAACCAATTCTCTTCCGCCGCTCGGCAAGTCAGTCTCAAATTAAGTCGCTCATCGACACAATACCGCAGGCTGTTGTCGATAACAGCTCCGAATATCGTCCTGAGTTTATTGCGACAGGTTCTGATTTTAGGTAAATCGGAACAGCGTGCCGTTACGGCGATATTCGGGAAACGAGGCTGTATCGCGTCGAGACATGATTTGAAAAGCAACTTAAGGTCGGTTTCCGCCGGTTCTTCCTGAGACCGCTCATATTCGGCCAGTCGGCTCAAATCACTGGACATACCGAGCAATTGCCGTGATGATTCCAACAGCATTTCAATCGAACGGTTTCCTTCATCCCCCAGTTGGTCAAACAACACATGCCCCAGTTCACCAGCCGATTTCTCAATCAACGAAACCCGTGAGACCATCGTCGTAAGTGCTTTTATCCAGACGTCGTGATTCCTGTTCGATCCCGGTCCTGAGAAGGTTTCTTCCGAATAGTACGGGATCATGACAAAACAAGCGGAATAGTCACCTGGATCGAAAACCAGGCGGATAAGGACCAAATCCATCATTTGTCCGGTCGCTGCCTTAACGGTGATTCTGAGATCGTTTTGTACGGTGTCATTCGACGAAGGCTCGAAATGATCTTTCACCAGGGCCGCCACTTGCTCTTTATTGCCGCTCAAAAGACAATCCAGGAACTGGTGATAATCATCTCCCAGTTCATCCGATCCGGCAAGACGAGCAGCACTCGAGTTGTAACCCACTACAGCACCGTCGCGTTGGGTCAGCACGGCGCCGATTCCAAGGCTCTCCAGAAAACCGATCGTGAACTTGATATCCACCGCCGGATCACCGTCCCGGTCATCATCAGACGCGAACAAACGCGCCACGAGCTCCAGTCCGAGATTGATTCGACCGATTGCCTGACAAGCGACCTCCGATTCGGTCTCTTCTTCAAAAAGCAGACGCAGTAAATAAGCACTGTGACCGTCGCAGATCAGCGGAGCGACAAACTCGTTCGGGGCAACTCCCGATAATTCAATTGCTCTGCGAACGTCATCCTGATCGGTGAAATCATATCGTTCCGATGATACCGCCACCTGCCGATGCAACGGTCCGGCGGGCGGAATCGAATCGAAACTGAACGGTGCATTGATTTGATCGGTGGCTCCGGCACGGGGCTCCAGATTCTCGCCGTCGAACAAATAAACCGAGGCCTGTCTAGCACCGGCCAAACGGCGGAATGCCGCCGTCAGCGGTTTCAGATCGCAACGCCCGTCAAGATTTATGAGGTCGTTAACAAAATCCTTCAAAGCCGTATCTGTCGTGCAGACCACTGAACTCTCCGAGTTCAACGCAGCCGTGTCACATACGAGCTGGAAATTTACCGGATTACCGGCGATATAGTTCAACGAGACCACGGCACGCGCCCGAATCGGTTTCGATCCAACGGCTATCAGAGTGATATCGGTCGCATCGAAAAACGATTCGTAATGGTTGCGTTGAGTAAGAAGTTGATTGATACGATCCTGGGAGTCAGCATCCAGAAACTCTGTAATCGAGCGCCCAAAGAGGTTTTCCTTGGTGCATTCGAGCAGGTTCTCGATTTTGTCATCTATATAGACAAACCGCCCCTTGAGATCGATCTTGCATACAGCACACCTGGTGAAGCCGATGCCGGTCTCAACCGTTTTGTCCGCCATGTTTAAGCACGCTTGCTAATCAAGTTTCAACAGCTTCAACAGAGCGGTGGCGTTCTCGGCGGTCACATGCACCATGTAGATACCCGCAGCTACGGGCTCACCGGATTGTGATCGACCGGGCCACGCAACTCTGTCCCATCTTGATATAGCATCGGCAGATACGGACGAGGCATTGACTTTTTCCCATATTTTTTCACCGGCGACGTTGTAAATCGAAACGCTTTTAATCGTCCCGGCGGTATTGTCGGCATAAATATAAACAGTATCTCGAAACGGGTTAGGACCGGCATAAATGGCGTGATCCGACCTCCCTGAAGTCTCCAGCACTAATTCCGCAGTATCGGCGACACCATCGGCGGCGGCACGCAGGAAAAACGTCTGCCGATAAGGCGCGGATTCCAGCCCGATCATAGTTACCGTAGCGGTACCGTCGCCCTTATCCAGCAAAGTGACACCTTCGGGAAAATCCCAGCCGTCGATCACCGGAGCTGACTCAATCCCACCGGCCGCGGTCACGGTAACTTCAGCCGTTTCCCCCACTCGTACCCGAAAATCGGGGAGATCCTCGAAATGGGCATAACTCGCTGCCTTGTAAGCATCAATAACACCCCAGCCGAGATCGTTATTGGGATTCCCGGCAAGGCTGGCGGTAGTCTTAAGTTCTTCAAAAACCTCATGCGCGGTCATATCGGGATTGCGCTGCATGATTAACGCCGCCACACCTGCCACAGCCGGAGCCGCGAACGAGGTGCCGCCGACATAACGATAGCCTCGGGCCGGCTCCGCCCTGAGAGTAATGACATTGACTCCCAGCGTTGCGACATCCGGCTTGATACGGCCATCGGCAGTCGGTCCCGGTGAAGAGAACGAAGTAACGGAAGAATCGCTGTAAGTAGCCCCCACCGCCAGCACCGAATCACCGTCACCGGGGAAACTGATTCTCCCCCAGAGACTGCCGCGTTCGTTGCCGGCCGAGGTGACCACCAGGATATTGCGAGAAGCGGCCATATCGGCCGCAATCGTGATATAAGCCGTGTTGCCGTCGAGATCGATATATGAGTAGTCTACATCGTCCTGCCAGTTGTGGTAACCGAGCGACGAGGTAATGATATCCGCACCGAGAGAATCGGCCCATTCCGCGGCGGCAATCCAATTGTCCTCCTCCACTCGGATTTCCGTAGCGTCGCAGGTTATCTCGGTCTTGGCGAGAATGAAATCAGCCGCCGGAGCAATCCCGATAATCTCATCCGGGACATTAGCGGCAATAACTCCCAGCGCCCAGGTGCCGTGGGAGTTCTGAAAATTCGATTCCGTATTGTTTTCACATTCATTGCCGGTAACATCGACCCTGCTGTTGATAAAATCGTAAGTGGCAATAATCGACGCCGAATCCAGACCGGGATGTTCGATATCATAACCGGTGTCAAGCACGGCCAGGCGCACCCCGTCACCTTTTATCCCAAGGCTATGTACGATCGGAACATTGATAAATTCGTTTTGCAAAGCGGAGTAGCCATAGACAGAATCAGCCAGGTTTTGCGCCGGAGATAATACCGGACGTTCTGTCGGCAGCGACGGCAGCGACGCATTATAAGTGTGATGGACATCGATACTGTCTACGAACGTATAAGTAGCCACCTTACTCAAAGCGGCAGCATCCGCCTCGATAGAGACCGCCTTGAGCCAGCGTGAGGCTCGTCGAACGGTCAAACCGGCGTCAGTTAACGAGTCCAGAATTTCCGAGGCTACCGGGAAATCCAGGCTGTCGAACACTACTCCGGCTTTCGCTCGCCTCAACAGGGCCGCCTGAGTGAATGTCACCGGCGTCTGCGACCAGCCCTCGGAATTGATAAACACCCAATAAATGTGCGGATAGTCAGCCGTTGCAAGACGACGCGCCGAAGAAGTCAGCTTGTCGTTGGCCTGTAAAATGGTCGTTATCGACAGAAAAACGATTAAGAATATCGCGGCTACTCGTGACAAGGTCCCACGCTTTCGTTCGGGCTATATTCAATTATCGGACGAACCGGTCGTGTCCGTGTTTAACTCAGTTGGTATGGCAGCCTGGACCGCCTCTATTACATCGTTGTAGCTGATCGAACCATAGCGATGCTTCGTCAGGAAATCACGCACAACCGAAACGAGCATTTCATGGCCGATGGCTTTTTCGTGACGCCCGAGGAAATTTATCGTTTCGTATGGCTCTCTTTGATAGGGCATCTCCGGCGCCACTGCTATCTGCATGAACTGCAGCAGGTCCCAGGGTTCCCGCGTGAGAATGTCATAGTATGGACCGAATGCAGGCATGAGGTAGCTTTCGGCGATGGAGCGAATAACACCTTCGACCAGAAATGTCGTATCCGGGTCGAGTGTAAACAACGAACCGAACGGACCGGTATAATCCATATAGTCGCCGGCCACAAACCTGAGAGCGGCATGCGGTGGCGGACCGAAGTTACGATCATAACGCTCCAGGATTTTTTTCGCTACGGAGATACCATGCCCGCCCCAGACCTCGGCTTGATCGGGGCTATAACACACATCCAGAACGACGCCATCGACAACGGTGCGATCTCTTATGAACCGAGGAGCAAACACCAGCGGGAGGTAGTATTCGTTTTCCAGTCGCACGAAGAAGCGTTTCCAACCGCCTTCAAATTCCGGGGTGTAACGGCGTCCCAGATATGTCAGTTGATGGGCATTGAAGAGATCAACATAAACACTATCTTCGGTCATCGATGGAAACAAACCAAATATCTCTTTCTCGTTGACCAATTCCCCCGGCGCAACCATATCCCAGGAACTGTCGACCGCGATCGACACCGTAAAGCGTCCCAGAAGCGGACCTTTCGGCTCTAGTCCCTGTTTGCCGTTGATCCAGACTGAGTCTTCACCAAACTCAACTATTTTCGGGAACCAATCGTTAAAGGATACCGGCCCGTTCTCGTCCGACTTATTCCCGGATCGCGACCGTATTGTCCCCATAAAAAAAGCCGTTTCATTCGGCCTGATCAAAACCGGCAGGTGAATACGGATAACATTATCGTTCAATTCAATCTGATCGACGGTCAACGGGACACCCTGAAACAACAGTGAGTCGATCAGGCAATACCCGCTCCGACTCCCATCCAGTTCTGCCAGCCAACCGGCATCGACCGAGTCCGGTTCAGGACGCTGAGAATCGCGCCGTGTTCTTATATGGAGGGGAAGTTCCTCACCTAAACAGACATCCGTCAGCGTATCGTTCGAATCATTTCGAAAGGTAATCTCAATCCGACCGCTGACAAAACCGGAGTCCGGAAAAGCCTGCATTTGCAGGCGATACGCAACCGGCGGCACATGAAAACTACCCGGTTGCGGAAAATCATGACCGCGATGTTGAGCCGAAACCGATACCGGGATACTGCCTAATCCCAGCAGACCAACAGCCAGAATGACCGAGGCAGCTTTTTGAAACGATTCGAACATGATGTCTTCTACTTATTCAGCAATCCCTTCAGAGCATCTTCAAGCTGCCCCTTGGCTCCATCTTTGAGCGCTTCGGAGAGGTCAATTCCTACCTTCGGCTTATCAACCGTACCCGACACCGTCAGCGGCAGCTTGATGCGTTTCGTGGCGCTCTTGCCACCGAGCAGCCCGCCTAGCGCTGAAGTTACTCCGCTTTGGTTCATCAGTTCGGAGGTCATCGACTCGGACAAGAACAACGAACCGTTGTACGAGATATCACCGTTGAAACCATAGAAACCATCGAGCGTCAGATCGCCGATATTGCCAAGAGAGGTTTTGAGCGCGTCAACCATCACCTTGCCGTCCTGCACCTTGATCTTGGAAGCTAGATTCTTCAGCGTCTGTTCCTTTTCGATGGATTTGCCCGCTTTCTCAGCCAGGCCGCTCAAAGCCCCGAGCATGGCGTCCGGCGTAACCAGTTTCCCCTGATTCATGTCGGCATTACCGTCCACCGTGAGGGCATTCAGAAAATCTTCCGGCTCCCAACCGGCAGCGTCATAGGTACCGGTCAGATTAACTTTGCCGTACACCATGCCGCCGAAATTGGAAAATCGAGACACGAAATCGTTCGCCTCAATGTCCTTAGCTTCGAACGAGCCGTCGTATTTAGGTTGTTCGAAATCGTTGAGGTCAATAGTCGTCGTACCGCTGACCTTGCCGGTGTAAACATCCGCCTCGATATCCCAGCATTCGATCACCAGATCCTTGATCCGCACACGCCCGGTCACATTGGTAAAATCCATCTCGCTGTAAACGAGCGAATCAATGGCGAACCGCCCGCGACCGTCGAGATCGGGCAGAATCAGCGGCGGGGTGGAATCGACCGGCAGCGTGCTGCGGTTGGTGCCGGAGCCGGGCACCGCCTCGGGGAACATACGGTCGAAATCGAAACGACCGGATTCGAGCACGAATACGAACAGCGGCTTTTTGACCTTGGATCGATCTACTACATCCAGCGGCAAAAGGTACGGGAAAGGATCGGACAATTTCCCCTTAAGGGAGATATCGCTGGAAACGAACTGCACCTCGAACGACTGGATATCTATCGTATCCGGGGTGATTCGCATCTCGGTTGAAAAATGTTCGACCGGCTCGGGCAGGAGCGAGTCGCGATAGAACGCATCTCGGACCGCCAGACTGCCCTGGGGTTTGAAATTGGATTGTTTTGAAGCATCTCCCGCTAATTTGATATCGAACTCCGCCGTGCCGCCCACTTCCGGCTTGCCTGCTTGCGGAAGGAATGGAGCAACGAGTCCCAACGCCAGCTTACCGGCGATTTTTCCGTCCACCGAGGGAACCACGTTGGCGGCGGCAGCCGAATCGGCCATCAGGTAGGGAATCAGATTGTTGATTCGCCCTGAAAATGAGACTTTCCCCGAGGGCATATTAGCTACAAAATCATTTACCCGAGTCAGGCTGTTGTCAAAATAGGCATCCAGCCTGAAATTCTGAATCGGCTCAGGGATTACGGTGCTGTTGTATTTACCGCTGTCGATTTTGATATTACCGGAGAACTCAAGCTGTTCCGGTTTTTCCACCAACCCGGCAAACTTGGCTGAGAAACTCATATTGCCGGACAGATCGGTGTTTTGATCGGCTGGAAGAAACGGTTGCACGAACGCCAGATTGAGCCGACCGGCCAGCTCACCGTTGATTGCCGGATTATCGAAATGATCGACGATCACATATCCCTTGAGCGGCTCACCATCGAAAGTACCGTCCTCAATGTTCATACGAAGATTATCCGGTTCGAAATCCACCAGTGCTTTCTCGAGTTTCAGCACTCCCGGAATATCGGCCATCTTCATGGTTGTCCGTCCGATCGTTGCTGTTCCGCTGTATGAGAGACCGTCTTCGACCGCGCCGTCGTATTTCACATCGGCGTCAAGGGTGAACTGACCCGTCAGGTCAATCCCCTCAAGCAGTTCGGTTTGACCGGCGGGCATCAGATTGAACAGGTCAGCCACGTCGATCGCTCGTGATTTGATATTGCCGTTCGCAGAGAGGGCCTCTCCCCCCAAGTCGACTCGACCGGTTAAATCGAACGCGAGACCGTTGATCGTGAGTTCCGTTTCGTCAACGGCAATACTCTGATGCCGGAAATCATACTCGGCCTTGTAATCCAGACCGACCTGAAATCCGCCGTAAGTTTCCCCTGAAGTGAAGTAAAGCGAGTCAATCCGGAGTTTTCCCGATGACTGATAGATACCTTCCCGAGGCGTAGTTAACGAGGTTTCCAATCCCAGCCCCAGCAGTCGAGCCGCTACCCCGGAGGAGTCATCGCGGTATTCTACCGCACCATCCTCTATCTGCAACTTATCGAATGTCACCGCCGCCATTGCCGTTTTGGCCTCGGCGGGCACATCCTTAACCGCCTCGGTTGGGGCGTTTTCATCGACTGTCGCGAAGGTGTAGTTGTTCGTTCCGTCAGCCTGCTTGGTCATGGAAATGCGCGGTCCATTGACAATCAACCGGTCAACCGCCAGGTCACCGGTAATAAGCGGCAACAGTTGCAGTTTGACGTCGATATTGTCGGCCGCCAGAAAATTCCCATCTTCCATGTCCGGCGGATTACTCACGAATACACCCTCGAGCTTGATTCCCAATCCGCCCCAGAGGGAGACATCGATTCCATCGATCTTGATCTGCCGTCCGAGTTTGGCCTCGCCCTCCTCGATAGCCATGGCTTTGATCTTGTCGGCCGGGAGAAATATCTTGAGTGCCAGAAAAGCCAAAAGAAACAGGGCCATAACAATTCCAGCCAGCCAGGCTAGTATTTTCAGCAGTTTCATATTCTCGCCTCGAACGTTTGGGGTTCGGTCAAAGACTCACATTTACTCATTGTACACTAACTGAGTACGAACGGGCGATCAATTAAAAACGGGGTTGCTACCGGCGGGACAAGTTCCCCGAGACCTGCCACCGGTTGCCCCCAATCGCGTACGGATTGTTGACAAACCTCAATCGCGGCAGAGACAAGCCCCGCCGCTACGCGTTAAAGAGCCCTAACCTCGCGTAGCGGGCAGCTTTGTATCGCCCGCATTACAGTTGTGTTTTACTGAATATCCGCGTGTATGACTTTTTCAACACTCCCCGTAGCCGGGAGACTTGTATCCCAGGCTGAAACAACAAAGCCGCCGAGCGGAGACGCCCGGCGGCACACTTGGCGGGACATGATTTTTCGTGGGCGGCAGACGTCCTCGTCTGCCCCATGCGCCCGCGCCGTCGCGATAGAAACCCGGCCTAGATATCGATCCCTTCACCCGGCTTGAGAATTACCACCTCGGAGCCTTTGACCTTGGAAGCAAACTCTTCCGGCCTGGCGGCAATCGGCGGCCAGGTATTGTAATGGAACGGCACGACTCTTTTGGCCTGCACGAATTCGGCCGCCTTAGCGGCATCGTCGATTCCCATGGTGAAGTTATCTCCGATCGGCAGAAAGGCCAGATCGATATCGTTCATGTCGCCGATCAGCTTCATGTCGTAGAACAGACCGGTGTCGCCCGGATGGTAGATCGTCTTGCCGCCGATATACACGAGGAATCCAACCGGCGGACCGGTGTAGCGGGAGGCATCGGGGCCATAACCGCCGCCGTGATGGGCGATAGTCAGCTTGACCGCACCGAACGGGAATTTGAATTTTCCACCGATATGCATCGGATGAACCTCACACCCTTCACCGGCGCAGAGGTTCGCCAGTTCAAAACCGGCAATAACGGTAGCCTTGTTTTTTTTGGCAATGGTGATACCGTCGCCGACATGATCGCTGTGGCCGTGAGTAATCAAAACGTAATTGGCGTCAATTTCATCCGGGGTAGCGGCCGCGAGCGGATTACCGGTAAGAAAGGGATCGATAATGAGTTTGTGTTCGCCTTCCTGAATGGTCACACAGGAATGGCCGAGGAATCTTACATGCGGCATATTGGTTTCCTCCTGGAATATGTTGAATTCGACTTGATTTACAAAAAAACGGCCGACATGTGGTTTGTCAACAATCGGTCATGAGCTACCCTATCACGCCGCCGCCGAGAAGAATATCGCCGTGGTAAAACACCGCCGATTGCCCCGGCGTCAAAGCCCGTTGTCGCTCGTCAAAGATAACTCGCACGGAGTCCTCGGTCAACAGTTCTACCCTCGCCGGAGCGGCCTGGTGTTGATAGCGAATTTTCACGTCGGCACGGAAACCGCCGTCGATCAGAGGAGGTGTGAAATCGGAATCGTTCAACGCGGCAGGTCTCGGAGAGGCCTGCCCTACAGAAGAGTGGGCCGCATCTGATGCTGGCACCGTAGCGTCGGGATCGAACGCCTGCCAAACCATGCGCTCGACTGTCATCTCGCGCGAGAACATGGAATACTCATCCCCCACTATTACACGGTTCTCGACCGGATCGAGCCTCTTGACATACAGCGGGGTCGGATAAGCGATCCCCAAACCGCGACGTTGTCCGATCGTGTAAAAAGCGATCCCCTCATGTTTACCGAGCACTGCCCCGTTCTCGTGCACGATCTCCCCCGACTTGAAACTGCGCCCCTGTTTGGCTTCGTATTCGCGTAAAAAACGATGGTAATCATCATCGGCCACGAAACAAATTTCACGCGACTCTCGGCGCTCCGCCGTTCGCAGCCCGTGCCGGCGAGCGACCTCGCGCACCTCGGCCTTGGTCATTCGTCCAAGCGGCATCAGCGTTCGGGATAAAGCCTCCTGCGAGAGTCCCCAGAGAACATAGCTTTGATCGCGAGTGACATCGACTCCCTTACGAGTAAAAAAACGCCCCCGGTCGGTTTCGCCGATACCGGCATAATGACCGGTGGCGACATAATCACAACCGACCTCCGCCGCCTTGCGCAGAAACTCACTCCACTTAATATGCGAATTGCAGCGGACACAGGGATTGGGCGTACGCCCCGCCTTATACTCGTCGATAAAATTCTCGATGACATCTTCCTTGAACGAACGCGACAGGTTCAAGACATAAAACGGCGCCTCGAGATCGGCGCAAACGGCGCGACAGTCGTTGACGGCATCGAGCGAACAACAGCGGCCGTCGCGATAGACATCCTCTCCCCCGACATCGGCATAATCCCAGAGCTTCATGTGAGCCCCGACGATATCGTACCCCTGCTCTTTCAACAGAAGGGCGGTGACCGAAGAATCGACTCCGCCCGACATCGCCACGAGAACTTTTCGGGGCATCGCGCTCACTGCTCCCAAGTCAGCCGTTATAGGTGGGCGACATAGCTCGCAAACGCTCGATAATCGGCGGCAACTCCTGCAGGACGTAGTCGATTTGCTCGCGGGTAGTGGCGCGTCCGAGACTGAACCGGACAGCGCTTTGTCCCGCCTCGACCGGTATTTTCATCGCCTTCAGTACGTGCGAAGGTTCGGTGGCTCCTGAAGTACAAGCCGAACCGGATGAGGCCGCCACTCCCTTCATATCGAGCGAAAGGATAATCGACTCACCCTCTGCTCCGGGGAACGACATATTAACCGTCTGCGGAATACGATTGGTACGGGAGCCGTTAAAACGACTCTGCGGCACGACCTTTAACACCTGGTCGATAAAATAATCGGCCAGATCGCCGATGCGGGCGGAGTCCTCATCATGTCGCTTCCACGCCAGTTCCAGCGCCTTGGCCAGACCGACCACCCCGGCGACATTCTCGGTGCCGGGACGGCGCTTTTTCTCATGCGATCCACCGTAAAAAAGCGGCTCTATCTTGAGCCCCTGACGGATAAACAGCGCTCCGGTTCCTTTAGGACCGTAAATTTTATGTCCGGTCAAAGAGAGCAGATCGACACCCAATTCCTGCACGTCTACCGGCACCTTACCGATCGACTGCACCGCATCGGTATGGAACAACGTCCCTTTCTCATGCGCTTTTTGACAAAGGGCCGCGATATCCTGGACCGTACCGGTCTCGTTATTGCCGTGCATAACCGAAACGAGCGCGGTATCATCGCGGATCAACCGGGCCAGCTTGAACGGCGATGAGAATCCCTCGCTGTCCACTTCCAGCAGATCCAGATCGAAACCATGCTTGTGATGAAGAAACTCGGCCGGTTCCAGAACGGCGTGATGCTCGGCCGCGCCTACGATCAGATGTTTCTTTTTCCCCTGCAGGTTATACGCCGTCCCCAGCACGGACAAATTGTCCGACTCGGTGCCGCCCGAAGTAAAATACAACTCGGAAGGTTGACAGTTAATGAACGATGCTATCCGTTCGCGGCCGTTTTCAAGAGCCACTTTGGCTTCGCGACCGAAATGGTGCACCGAGGAAGCATTGCCGAATCCCTTGCTGAAATACGGCAGCATTGCCTCGATGACCTCGGGATCGACCGGGGTGGTGGCGTTATGATCGAGATATATCGGATCCATAGTCTCTATCGACTCCTTTTGCCTTCGCTGTCGTTACGGGCAAAAACAAAGATTTAGTTGAGCCGTTAAACCACAAAAGTGCGGTTCGGTTCAAAACGCGTACAATATAGTGAAATGCCAGCGACTGTCAAAGTCTATGGTTTTGGTTTTAATGCGGCGGGCATAGTCGATTCGAATCGGGCCGACCGGCGACACGATCTGAATCCCGGTGCCGTAACTGAGGGCGAGATTGTCCCACTTGATATCGTAGGGGTGGCGATAACCGTTACCGGCATCGAAAAACACCGACTGCCAGAGCGGCCAGAGACCGATAAGGCTTTTAAGAAGCGGTATCTGCTGATGTATCTGGATCGTCTGCCAGCGAAATTCCTGATTGAACACGGCAATGAAATTGGCTTTTTCGATATTACCCAGCGAATCGACCGGTCCCAGGGTGTTGACGCGAAAACCACGAATGGTATTGGCGCCGCCGAGATAAAAGCGGTCGTTGATCGGTACCTGATCGGAAGAACCGAACGCCTCGACGCGTCCGAACTTAAACCGGGTAGCGGAAATCCATCCCGGCCAGACCGGCTGATAAACCGACCAGGAGGCCTCCACCCGATAGAAGTTGTCGTCCCCGCCCATGAATCCGCCAAAATACTCCAATGAAACGGAGGAATACGATCCATGGCGCGGGATGAAAATATGGTCGCGTGAATCTCGAATGAAGTCGATGTAGATCTTGCGCCGGACCGATATATCCTGCTCATCCTTCAATGCCTGAACTTCATCCTCCGAGACACCGTAGATTCGCACACCCTCGTATTCAAAACCGGTTCCGACCTGATATTCCTGACCGAATTCCTTCACGGTCGAGGCGGAAGCGGACCAGGATTCGATCCGGAAATCTCTCTCGGCATCTTTTACGCCGGGTTCCCATTGAAGAGACAGCGTCACCGGCATACGGATACCGAGCAGCCAGGGCTCCGTATAACCGAGACCGTAGTCGTGTTCTAAAAGACGAAGACCGCCGTCCTGGCCGAATGTCCAGAGCGCCGAGGCTTTGAGCTTTCTCGAACCGAACAAATTGCGCTTACCGAACACTGTCTGGAAATCCCATTCGAGATCGCGCACGTCGGATTGGCCGGCGCCGGTGGTGATGGTCATGTATTTCGGTTTGCGCTCGCGGACACGGAGGGTGAAATCAGGATTCAGGCGGTTCATGATGGAATCGGATTGACCGATGTTGATCGTACTGAAATAGCCTGACTCCATGAGTCGTTCCTGAGTGGAGATAATATCCTTGCGTCGGTACACCTCCCCCTCTTTCATGCGCGATTCACGAAAGACCGTATATTCCGGATATTTTTCACTGCCCGTGACCGCGATCTCACCGAACCGTACGAGCGAATCCCCCTCAATGAGAAAAGTCACCGGACAAGTACTGTCAACCGCCGTCGTGTCGAAAACGAAATTTATCTTGGCATACGGATAACCGTTGTTGGCAAAAACCGTTTTCATATCGAAGGCAGCCTGGTTTACGTCATAATAACTGACCGGCTTTCCGGTCTTGAGTTTCTGGGCGATTCCCCAGCAAGTCGAGCCGTATTTCTTGTCGTAATCTCCCTTAAGGGTCTTCTCCCCGTAAAAGAAGCGCCGCCCCTCGTGAACCGTAACAACCACCCTTGCCGTACTGTCTTCCCTTTGTTCGATCCGTTCGTTTACCTGAACCCCTAAAAATCCACTGGTCAGATACAGATACTTCACTTCAAGGGTATCACGCCCCAGCGTTTCACGCTGAATTCTGGTCCGCCGCCCACCCTTCAATGTTGCCCAAACAGTCGAGCGACGTGAATAGAGCCGTCCCGTTACATCATCGGGAGAATAAAACTCGGTCCCTTCGACAACAATTTCGTCAATACACGGTTTGCTGCGAATCCAGCGGAGTTGGTCGCGATCTACCGTCTGAGCCGCAGTCGCACCCGATATAATCAACAAGCAGACTGTGAAGAGTATTCCGCGCATTAAAACTCCCAATGCAATTTCAAACCGAGGCGATAGAGTTGATCGTCTCCCGTGCGGCCCGTCACCATTACGTTTTTACTTATACGGTATTCTACGCCCGCCTGACGGTCCTGCTCCAGCGATAATGACGTCTGGCCATAGAGGTAAAGACCGGGAATGTAACGGATGTAACCACCTGCCGTCACACGCGCCTGTAACGGGTCATACTGGCCGGTTCCCATGTAATACGGATCGATCTCAAAGGTTTCCACACCGACACCAAGGCTATTCAGAGTTCGCTGGCCAATTTGCGAGAGCTGCAGACCAACCAGGCCGGAAATACGCTCCTGCCAGCGACTGTCGGCCGTGTACTCCGACGATCCATAGGAATTGCCCAGAAGAAGCGGGAGCAACTCCTCCTCCGAAAGCTGAATATCGGAGTCGGTTGTCGGCGCTATATCGGGGGCATCGATCGTTCCGGATACAAGGACACAGATATTCAACCTCTCGGGGGTTTCATCTTCGGTCGTGGAGCTGACACCGGTAGGTCGATAGCCGGTTATGTACGTACAGGCCGTGATATCCAGGGTGCCGTTGAAATTCTCTTCCCCGTTGAATGTTACCGTTCCTCCGGATTCCAGTTTGAAGGTTTTATCCGCGAGCGGCGCCGTTCCACGAAGGACTTCGAGTTCACCGAACAACCGATAAACACCGGCGTCACGGCGCAAATTGATGGAACCGGAAAATTCGGCGTCGATATCTTCGTTCTTTATCCAGTAATTCGAGAGAACATCGATGTTGAGATCGAGGTCCCACATATCTTTGCCCGAAAACGCCAGCATAATCGGCGATCCCTGGTTTTCATCGGCGAACTCCGCTTCATACCGCATGGAAATAATCGTCAGGTCGCCGGAAACTTTGGGCGGATTCATTCCCTCGACATAGAGATCACCCTCAACTCGTCCGCTTATGTCGTCCATCGTATAATTGAACGGCCATTCTCGCGGTAATTCGACGCGGAGGTCGTACAACATGTCTTCCAGCGACTTCACCGTAATCATTCCGTTGATATCGGCCGTGGGGTAGGGTTTGAGACGCTCACCGCTGCGAAGTTTCGCCGCATAATCGTACGGATCTTCCAGTTTCTTTTTCTTATCCACGGTAAAGATACTGATATTGTTTAAAATGATCAGATTATTCCGCATCGTCACGCCGGCGGAGTCGATGTAGATAGGATCTTCGATATCACTGTAAACGATTCGGGCGGCATATTGAGTACTGTCTTCACGGCTGCGATCACCGGTGATATAGGCGTACCCCTCCAACTCGGGAGCGAGCGGCGTACCCGAAAGACGAAAATCGGCATGCACCTCGCCGTCGATTTCATCGACGTTCGGCATTACCAGGCTGACCAGATCGAAGCGACGGTCAAAGGCGGTGATGTGCATGTCCATCGGCAGATCGGGGAAACGGTCGAGCGAATCGGCCGTCAGCGCGAGATCGACGTGCATGAATCCGTCAGCCCGGTATTCTCCCGGCTGCGAGTTAATCACCAGTGAGTCCACCGCCAGACGACGGTTGCGGTAACGCGCTCCGGTCGCCAGTTCTCCCAAGACTAAATTCTGATAGACCAGCGAATCGATCGTAGCCTGAAGCTCGATTACGGGATCTTCAAGCGTGCCGGTCAACGATGTTACCGCCGATACGCGACCGTCGACCGGCCAGTCTTTCTCGAACAACGTCAGCCAGGGAGCGATCGGCACATGTTCCACTTCGAGCTGAAGCGACATCTGCTCATCGTAATCGGCGCGACCGTGAGCTTTAATATCTGAAAAGCGGTTGCCGATATTCGCCTCGACGAAATTCAAACCTAGGCTGTCAAACTCGATTTCAAGGGGACGACGACTGTAAAATTGCCGTTCGAAAAGCGACATCGTGAGCGTATCCAGCTTGAGATTCATCGGAATCGCTTCGTAGTCAAGCACTCCGCGCCCCATGGCAATCGAAATCGGATTGAACAATGACGCGGAATCGATCAATACCAGATTCGAATCCAGCCGCAACCGTGCAAAACTGGAATCGAACGACACACTCCAGGCCGCACCACGGGCCAGATCGACCGCCACTTCTCCCTTTTTACCGGTCAGGAATCGGTCGATACGCACCGATGCGTCACAGGTATCGGCATAGAGTCCATAGAGCCAGAGCGAGTCGGAGGTCAAACGACCGGTGAGATCCGGATCAGAAGTCACCCCGGTCAGATCGGCTTCGGCATGAGCCCGTCCGCCCGGCTGATCGAGGAACAGCTTGCCGCGATAGCGGTCGAGATTGTTGAGCTCGGCAACGATGTGAAGCTGCATGGTGGAATCGTAGTCGACATGCCCACCGGCATAAAAAATGTTTTCGTAATAAGCGACCATGAATGAGTCGGCAAAGCTGATCGAATCCACCGTGATCAGAATATCACCCCGTCCGTGCTGAATCGGGTATTCATCGAAAGTCGATTCGAACAGATCAACCGCTACCTCGAGGGTCATATCCTTGTTGCGAAACGAGGAACCATGCATATCTATCGCACCGCTCAGGTCGGAGTAGAAGGAGTTCGGCAATAAATTCTTCAGATTGAAATTCCGGACGTTGGCGGCCAGATGATACTGCTCCGGCTTTTGACCGAAATCTATCTCAGCGGAGCCATCGAGACCGCAGCTACCGAGGATCACACCGTAGAGAGTATCGAGCGTGAGCACGTTGTTGTCGAAGTCGAAATCGGCATAGAGATTTTCGAACGAGGCAATCATGAAATCACCGGCGATTTCGGCAAAACCGTTGAGATGGGAACCGACGAATGAAATCGCTCCGTTGAGGTCGAGTACGCCGTGAAGATTCGGCCCCACATAGGCGGTAACGTTCCCCAGGTCGATATTGTCGATGGCGTAAGTGACATGACCTGTCACCGGCTTTTGCAGATCGACGAGGCCTTCGAGCTTAATCCGCATTTCATGTGAGATCAGAGCCAGGTCCTGAAATACTACGCGCTGATCGGTATAACCGAATTTTCCTGCCGCCGCATCGAGCTGTAGACGAGGATCTGATGATGTGAATTCTAGTCGATCCAGATCGACCGAAAAAGTGTTGTCGGATTGAAGCACCGCTAAGTCGATATAGATATTGTCAAAAGCAAGCGTGTCGCCGTCGCGATCCAGCGTCACCGAGCCGCTGTCCAGCAACAGATGGTTCACCGAAAAATGCGGTGACTCGGACGACTGCGAGGTCGTCGTGTCAGCGCTTATTTTGCGGGGCATGAGCCAGCGACCACTGGAGTCCTGCACCAGGTTGAGATGAACATCATGCAGATGTAAATAGTCGAAGTCATACTCCCCCTGGAGCAGACCGTAAAGCGAATAATCCACGTTCAAACGACCGATCGTGGCCAGCGGGTACTGGCGGCGTTGACCGGTGTATCGAATCTCGATATCGGTCAGAACGATGCCCGTGAAAATATCACCGCCGATACCGTCAACGGCAATGGTCAGATTGTATTTCCCTTCGACCAGGTCAGCCAGTTGTCCGTTGACGATATACTCCAGCCCGCCCGCGTGAAAAAGCCAGATATAGCCTCCCAGAACGATCAGGACGACCACCGCCAGGGCGCCGATGAGGATTCTGGCCCGCATGCTCATGTCGAAGGCTCCAGGCGAGTCAGAATATCGCGAGCGGTGTTATAACCGGGCGCTGCCAATCCCAGATCCTCGACAACGGTTTCCACCAGGGTACGTTCAGCGCCTATGTTGAGTGCTCCACGAATATGTGAATGAAGCTGTTTGGGATAATTCTCCACCGTGAGACAGGCCACTATTGCCAGTTCCCGCACCGATGACGGCAGTTGCGGTCGCGCCAGTACCTTGCCGTACCCATCCATAATCATCCAGCGAAAAATCTCAGGAGCAAAGGACTCGACCCTCGCTTTAAGACGAGCGGCATTGCTGTCGTAAACCTCGGCGTAGAGTTTCCGTCCCCGCTCGAACCAACGGCAGCCTTCCTCGTCATCGTAAGGCCGTGTCGTTACTTTGTTGCTTCGATACTGAAACGCCTTCGCCCATACCTCGGCAGCGATCAGCATCCTCGGGTAACCAAGAAATAGATGCGACTGAAGAATGATTTCGTAAAATGATTCCGGGGATATTCGATCACGGCTCGCTCGTTCGAGCAGAATCTGTTGAGCCGGCGGATCGGCAAAGGCTATCGACGCCGAATATAATGCCAGGGTACGTTCTCGGACATGGTGATCCGGAGCGAACTGATCAAGGCGATTTCTGAACTGTGCACATTGGGAATCACTATACATCAGCAGGAAGGTAAGACCAAAGCAAGGCGTGTGGCAATAAGAAGTTATGGACGAACTCGCCCAAGACGGTCTTCTATTGCCTGAAGGCTCTGTTTAAGACGCAGGACCTCGTTCTGGAGAGAGTCGATTACTGATTTATCGGATGGAGTATTGGCCCGGTCGGTGTAAGTGTAATCCTTACGACTACCAATGACCACCGGCACCTGCCCGGGACGATTGTGGCGAATCACCCCGAGTTCAATTGTCGATCCCGGCTTACCTTTGCGAATCTGGTTCATCATTTCCAGCGCACTGGTCAGGACACGACCGTTAATGGAATAGATCAAGTCGCCCGAGCGCAAACCGGCATGTGCCGCCGGTGATCCGGAGATAACATCGGTAATCAAGGTTCCTTTGTCGATGGTATGATACCGCTTAGTCGCCGAGGTGGCGGCAAATCGCTGCGGCACATCCAACTCGATCCCCGGGGTAATCTCGATATCGGCGGTAGTGATACCAATGTATCCGGAAGCGCGGTCGCCGTTCTGGACAATATACTCCGCGATTTCGGGAATCTTACGCGCCGGCACGGCCAGACCGACGCCGAGCAGGTCACGATCACCCAGGCCGTCATTAATCGCACCGACCAGGCGTCCGGACATATCAAATAGACCACCGCCGACCGCTCCCGGATTGAGCGCTGCGGTGAACTGAAGCGAACCCTCGGGACGTATCCCGGCACAGAAACCAATGGAGGGACAAGCCCGCAGACCGAAAGAATTGCCGACTGCCACAATCATCTGACCGGCGCAACCGTGCTGATCCGAGAATTCCACCGGCTGACCGATTCCCTGACCGACATCAAGCAGCGAAACACCGTTGAGGTAGTCGGTGCCAAGCACTCTGGCCGGGTAATCGATCCCCTCGAAATTGACCACGATACTTTCGGAGCCTGCCACCGAAGAGGCCGGAGCCAGTATATGACCGCCGCTGTCAAGCACCAGGCCGGAGAATACGAACTGCTCCACCGCTTCATCCGAGGCCCCCTTAGTCAGATCACCGTAGAACGGCCGCGAGGCCTGAACCGTTACCACGGACCGGGAGACATTGTAAACCAATTCGGTAATTGCCGATTCGAGACTGCACAGGGAGCTGTCGGCGGCGCTTGCCGCACCGGCCAAAAAGAAGGCCAGGAGGATTGAAGGAATCGGCCTCCTGGCTTTATCGAAAACAGACGTTAACATTCTAATATGTTCCTGCGCCCTCCCGTTTGACGTTAGTCTGGGGCGCCACATAAACTTTCATGATCGGACGCACTTTATGAAATGACGGTGCATACGGATTTTGACTCGAAGCAGTCTGCATACCGCGATTGTGTCGATCCCAGCCGCCATAACTGGAAACCGGCGTAACGGTACTGGAAATACGATCCACCTGACGCGCCCAGGCCATCTGCCGATCCAACGACCACCCCTTGTCCAGGTATACGGTCATATTCGGATTGGAGTCGGGCTGCGCCGTGAGATAATCGTCACTCAAACCGGATTCCTGGAGAGCCCATGACTGCGGCTGATTCGGCGCTTGCGGCATGTAAACCACGGCAAGCAGAACAGCCAGACAGGCCGTGGCTACTACCGGAGCGAGACGTCGCCATTGAAAGACCGGAGCAGGTTTCGGTAAATAGGCTTTGGTTCGTGTCTCGGCGAATCGTTCGTGAGCGATTCGATTGAGCAACCGAGCGTTGAAATCGTCCGAGACTTTGATCTCTTTAACCTGTTTCGTGGCCTCTGCCATCTGGCGATACAGCGCTTCTTCGCGGCGACAGCCGGAGCAAGTCAAAAGATGTTCGCTGACCTTCAGCTTCCGGCGGTCGTCAAGCTCATCGCTACAATAGGCCGACAGGAAGGAGCGTACCTTTCGACAACGCATTGTGTTCCTCCAGTTTGGGTTGTAGTTTTTCACGCAACATCATACGCGCCCGATTGACTCGAGATTTCACCGTTCCCAACGGTACGTTGAGAATCTTCGCTACTTCTTCGTATGGTTGCTCCTGAATGTCGCGGAAAATGAAAGCCGTCCGGTACTTCTCCGGAAGCGATTCGATCGCTGAACTCAGCACCTGAGGTAACTGGCTGGGCAGCTTGGCGTCGACCGCAAATTCCTTTTCATTTCCCTGCATCTCGGATATTTCGTAAAACTTAAACTTCTTTCGTTTCCTGAGTTCATTGCGCGCCAAATTCAGCGCGATGGTATATATCCAGGTTGAAAAACAATGTTTGAAATTGAACGACTGACGGTGCTGATAAACCCGCACAAACGTCTCCTGGACAATATCTTCAGCCTCCTCGGCCGACGACAACATACGGCCGATTACATTCATCAGGCGTCCCTTATAACGGTCCACCATCTGATTAAAGGCCACCATATCTCCGCGCTGGATGGCTTCCATGATCTCGTAGTCTATTTCTTTTTCCGTCAATTTAGCCATCTGATACCTTTCATCGAGGTTCTAATTGTAATACCCGGAAAGGCGAATTAAGTTCCGCAACTATTTATCTTGATCGACAATTTTAAGTCGTTACTCAACAGCAGCTTAACTTAAGACAAAACCGCTTGACTTCACCGGAGGACCAGATCAAGCCGTCTGGAGCCGCCATGCCCGCTAAATACCGACCTGTCCTAAGGGCGACACAAGGCCGCCCGCTACGCGATAGCAGGGTCCATTGTCGCGTAGCCCGGGGGTTTGTCTCCCGGGCCTTTTCCGCTCCCAAGAGCCGGAGCAATTGAATTCTATGGTCGAAACAGGTTCGGATACCCTGTAAGATACACCACAAATCCGCCCAGCCCAAGCAGTATTGCGGGCCAGATCAGAAGACGGTAGACTTTGCCTAAGTCGCTGCCGAAATACTCGTTGGTAAGAATCAAACAAAGGTGGGTCGGAGACAACATCATCCCCACGAAACCGGACACATAAGCCAGAAGAACATACCCCGGTTGTAATCCTGAGCCATACAGGAATCCGGCCAGAATGGTATAGGAGAGAGCAACATAGGCCGCCACCATCCCGGTCAGAATCCCGGACGTGAAACAGACCAGAAAAATAACCAACTCCGGCGGTAAATTGAGAGAAGCGGACAGGCGCGGGATCGCCTCAATCGCCCCCGACAACTCCAGCGCCGTCTGGAAACTGAGTGTCCCGAACACCAGCAGAATGAGCTTATAAGAAAATCCATCTTTAGCGGCAGATTTAAGAACCTTTTTAGACGGCCGGGAAGTAACGATCAACAGCACAATTGAAAACAGAACCGCCCAAGCCAGTTCAATCCTTACCAAACCGAATATCCGGGGAATGCTGTAAAGAACGATAGCAAGTACAATCGGCCAGACCGAAGTCAGTATCCGCCAAAGCGATGATCCCAAATTGGCGCGGCTGTTCTCACCAGGGTCGATTTTCCGAATGAAAAAGGTCAGTCCAAGGGCCAGCATGATCATCGACACCGAAACCTGCATGAGTGAGACATCGATGATCGGCATCCCGGTGATCGCCTCGGTCAGAATCACCCCGGGATAAACCGGCCAGAAGAACTCGACAAAATGCCGCATCCAGTAATTCGTAGCGGTCTTGAACTCCGGCGTGTATTTAGAGTCGGTCAACACATTACCGACCAACGGCGCGGACAACAGTGAACCTCCCGGCATCGGCATAAGACCTACCAGTGGCGGCATCACGGCAGCAGCGGTGCGATTACCTCCGATCAACCCCCGACAAGCGGCCGAGAGACGTTCGAGATGTCCCAAACCTTTCAGGAGTGACCCGAGGAAGGTGATCAGCAGAACCACCGAGGTTAGAAATATAAACTTGGAGGACTGTAGCAGCTCCCAATAGCCATTGAGCAGATCGAGCATCGGCACACGGTAGATCAGAGCGGTCACTACCCCGGCGACCAGCAGCGTCAGGCCGACCGAGATCTTCTTGCGCAAGCCGATGACAATAAGTATAAAAACGGCTACCAGTTTGACGACATCCATGCCGGGTAAGAAAAGACGAATCCGGATTTTGTCAATCGACTTGGTCCGAGAAGAGACAAAAAGCTGATTTTAATATAGCGATTCGGGCCATAACCGATCAAAATTGGCCTTGCCCATTACTTGTCGAAAACGGGGATCAAAGCAGACTTCGTCCCCAGGTTCGAGGTTGTCGAAGGAAAGCAGACATAGAGAATACAACATGGTTAAAACGGTTACTTCAATAAACGGTCGCCTGGTCTCCAGGAAGGATGCTCGTATTTCAGTGTTCGATAACTCCCTGCTCTACGCCGAGGGTTTGTTCGAGACTTTTCTTGGCATCGGTGACCGCCTCGTTTTTGCCGCTGAGCACCTCGATCGCCTGCGCAAGGGAGCACGCCTGACCGGCATCCCGATTCCGGTGTCGCCGGAACGACTCATAGACTGGGGAGTAAAGACCCTTAAAGCTCATCCCAGTCGGGTAAAGAAACTCCGCCTGACGCTGACTGTCGGCGACTCGGCCCGCTGGGTTGGCCGACAGGGTCGACAGCAGGTAATCTTCTCGGCCGCGCCGCACCAGATACCAACGGAGCCGTTCAAGCTGCACGTCTCGGAGTTCCGTGTCGACCGCACCTCGGAGTTCCGTCAGGTTAAAACCCTTTCGTATGCGATTCATGCTGCCGCGTTGAAAAAAGCCAAGACACTGGGCTGCGATGACGCCCTGATGCTCAATCAAAAAGGCAACATCGCCGAGGTTACCTCGGCCAACGTCTATTGGATTGAGAACGGTCGCGTGTTCACGCCGCCGCTCGCGGCGGGCTGTTTGGAGGGAGTGACGCGTCGTGTCGTCTTGCGCGAGGCTGCCGCGATCGGCCATCCCATTACCGAGCGTCGTTGTCCGTTGGAGAGATTATTAGAGGCGGACGAGGTATTTATTTCGTCGTCGTTGAAACTGGTGATTCCGGTAGGGTTGATCAAGGAAGGCCGCCGGGTGCATCGCTGGTCGACCGGCCCGGTCGGGCAGGCTTTCTCGGATCACATTGCCCGCGTCGCCGGCGTGCGCTGAGGGCTGTTCATACTGATATTGAAACGACTTCGTAGGGCGGGATCCCCGTGATCCCGCCCTTGATGTTTCCCGATCTGGACGTGGCAGGGTGGCCTTGGGCTTGGGGCTTGTTGAAGAAGCCGTACGCGTGGATGTTCAGCAAGACACGTCTGTAATGCAGGCGACACAAGGCCGCCCGCTACGCGAAGTTAGGACTCTTGGTCGCGTAGCTGGAGGGCTTGTCTCCCGGGCGATGAGAAGTCGATCGATGTCTTTCAACCTGCCCCAAGGGACGTGCCACCAAGACCCGTTCCACCCGAACGTAATGGAACGAGATTGACTTCCCGAGGGCGGCATCCTATACTGTGGACAGTAATTTCCATATAAGACAATCGGTTTTGCTTGCTTCACTTCTTCGGTAGGAGGCTCTATGCATGCGCCGAGGCTAAACGTCTTTCTGTTGTTCATCCTGATGATCACTGCCGTACTGCTCACAAACGGTTGTTCCGATGACGATGACAACAACCCGGTGACACCCGCCGGGGAATGGTCCTGGTCGCCGCTGGGGGCGGGGCTGAACAACACGGTCGTGACCGCCGGTGTCTATGACAACCTTCTGATTGTTGGAGGCTCTTTTACCACCGCCGGAGATACAGCCGCCACCCGTATCGCTTCCTGGAACGGCTCGACCTGGGCTCCGCTGGGGTCCGGATTGGACAACGGCCCGATATGCTTCTCTCAATGGGACAATAAGCTCATAGTCGCGGGCAACTTCGTGACCGCCGGCGGGGTTACCGTAAATCACGTGGCCGCCTGGGACGGCTCGTCATGGCAAGCGCTTGGATCGGGCGTCGACGACGTCGCCAAGAGCCTGGCCGTCTACGACAACAAGTTGTTCGTAGGAGGCAATTTCTCCTTCGCCGGTGATGTTCGTGTCGGCGGTATCGCATACTGGGACGGCTCTGCCTGGGCTCGACCCGGAACCAATATGACGGGTCGTATCAACCAGTTGACAGTCTACGACAACAAGCTGATAGCGGCCGGATTTATGTCGCTTAATGAGGGTGCCTGGGCCGACCGCGTCGTCGCCTGGGACGGCTCTACCTGGTCATCGCTCGGAGCCGCAATGGACGGCGAGGTCTATTCATTCACCGTTTACGACGGGAAACTGATTGCGGGAGGTTTGTTCACCGTTGCCGGGGGAGTCAGTGCCGACAATCTTGCTGCCTGGGACGGCACCTCGTGGGCGCCTCTAGGACCCGGAATGGACAGTTCGGTCACTTCTCTTATCGTCTTTGACAACGAGCTTGTCGCTGCCGGATATTTTCCCGGGATTGGCGGTACGCCGTTCGATCATATCGCGACCTGGAATGGTTCCGCGTGGGATTCGTTGGGGACAGGAATTCAAAGCAGACCTTTTGCCTCGGCGATATACGACAACGACCTGGTGGTCGCCGGAACGATGACTTCAGCAGGCGATTCGACCGTCCAGAATATCGCGGCCTGGGGCCTGCACTAGTTGATGAGCTTGGTGGCTCATGGGGCGGGCCCAGGGTTTTCAGTAGAGGACTCCCACTCGTTCCAGATGGCTTCATAACATCCAGATAGTACGGCATCACACTCCCCGCAAGTATGAACTGCCTTGGACAACCCCAGCCGGATATCAGAGGCCGGGATCGCGGGGATCCCGGCCTGCGGGCAGATATCACGGAAGACTGTCGTCGGGCAGAAGCGCCCGATGACACCTTGTACCGCAGTCTCACAGACACAGGGGCCGACGGGGACGTCGGCCGCCCACCAACACGGTTGGATTCTTCGCGAGGTCATTCATCGGATTCAGACAGGAAAGACTCCGCGGTTATACAGGGTTGTACAAAAAAGTCAACCGCCCACAGTAACACCACCGCCCCCAGTTTTAGTTTGACTTGATCCGCCGTCTCGGTCACTTTCGCAATAGAAGGTGTGAAACATAAACTGCGAGGCAATAAGCGAATGAAATATAGATTGATGCTGCTCTCGGCGATGTTGCTGCTGACGATTATCCCCTCCGTCTCGGCGCAAAACGACAACATGGGCGGTGCACAGACCTCGCTCTACGATGTTCCCCCGCGCTGGTTGATCGACATGCCGACCGCCGGCACTTTTCCCCGCGCTTACTTTGACATCGGTTTCCGCTTCTACCCGGGCGGCGGAGCGCTGGCCAACGCCGACATCGGCTTTTTCGACCGCATGAACATGGGTATCTCCTACGGCGGCCTGAAAATTATCTCGAACGGCGACGCCGACTGGAATCCCAATATCGAATTCAGCCTCCGCTTCCGGATCGTGGACGAAATGGAAGTATTCCCCGCCATCGCGGTCGGATTCACCTCCCAGGGTTTCGGCCCCTATCATTCCGAGTTGAAACGATACGCCTATAAGTCACGCGGCTTCTACGCCGTGGCCAGCCGCAGCTTTTTCTTCTACAACTGGACCTCCGGCTGGCACGGAGGGATCAACTATTCCATGGAATACGACGGCGACGATGATAAAAGCCTGAACTTCTTCGGCGGTATCGATCTTACTTTCAAATACAACCTGGCCCTCATGATGGAATTCGACGCCGCTCTCAACGACAACAAAACCGGCCTGACAGATAATTTCGGCGGCAAGGGGCGCGGCTATCTCAACATGGGCATCAAATGGTTGTTCACCGAGAATCTCGAAATCGAGTTGTTATTGAAAGATCTGCTGGTCAATCGTCATGAATCGAGCACCTTCACACGGGCGGTCCGGCTGGTCTATATCGACCGTTTCTGATACGG
The DNA here is from genome assembly GCA_035380245.1 of Candidatus Zixiibacteriota bacterium. Taxonomy (NCBI): domain Bacteria; kingdom Pseudomonadati; phylum Candidatus Zixiibacteriota; species Candidatus Zixiibacteriota bacterium. The sequence continues at coordinate 887,423 of DAOSXA010000002.1, forward strand.
ATAAATAATTCGCACCAACAGAAAGGCCGTCGGTGGTAGCCGACGGCCTTTCGTGCTGTAGTTAGTTCTCTCTTTACTTACACGAGCCCGAATTTTTCCCAGCGTCCGAGGACTTCTTCGGCGAAATCCCCTACCATCCGGATAACCTTCTCTCGATATTGAATCGCCCGATTGTGATCGAATTCGGGGAAGCCTTCGTTTTCCTTGTAAAGCAGAATCGTTCCCGGCACCGGATAGACATCGGCGCCCGGACGATAGTAGTAAGCCAGACCGGGATCATAAGCCTCTTCATCGAGCAAAGCGGGATCGATAGCGTGCACCATAGCCGCTTCATCGGTTCCGGCATGCCCTCCGACATGGCCAAAAAACTCTTCCGTCATTTTCTCGCAAAGCGTCCACCAATGGACGACACAGATATTCCCCTTACGATCACGATGGAACTCGTTGGCGATTTCTTTCAACACGCCGTTATTGCCGCCGTGGCCGTTCATCAGGATGACGTTGCGAAAGCCGCTGTCGGCCATCGAGTCGAGGACATCGCGGACATACAAACCGAAATGCTCGGGCTTGATGGTCGATCCGCCCGGATAACGATAAAGCGATTTGGTAATGCCGTAATTCACGGTCGGTGCGACCAGGGCGTTGATACGTTCGGCAATGCCCTCGGCTATCGTTTCCGGTATAATGTTGTCGGTACCGAGACAAGCGGAGCCGTGACCCTCGACCGTTCCCACCGGCAGAATCACTGTTTTAATTTTCTCGGGCACCAACTCCTGAATCCTGAGCCAGTGCAACCGCTGTAGATGACGTTCCACTCAGCCTCCGTATTTGGAAAACATTCGTTCCATGGCGATTTCGGTCTCACGTGCGGTAAGATCATCGCCTTCGAAACGGTATTGATTGATGTCGCGAACCATCATTTCCAGCTCATCGGGCGTCTCCACGGCATACCAGATTTCCAGTTCCGACCAGGCCAGCCCCTTCTCGGTGAAAGCATCGGCCACTTCGCTGTAGATCGACGGTGATTTCCAGTCGAATTCGGAGAGCTTAATCCGGGGGCTGCCGGTCATGCCGATGACGTAATAACGTCCTTCGGGAGTCGGGCCGAATACGGCATCCGATTCCTTGAGCATCCTGAGTGCGGTCGCCATGGCAATGGGAGTGATGGTCGGGGTACGACTACCGACAATCAGAACATTTTTATAACCGGCCTTGAAACAATCATCGAAAAGATGCTCGACTCTTACTCCCCAACGATCTTTGTTCTGTTCGAACGCTTCAAAATTCTGCTTATATGCAGCGGCCAGATTGCCGTTGAGTTTCTTCTTCAGGTAGTCGAGAATGATTTTAACGAATCTTTTACGGTCGGGATCATCGATATAATAAAGCCTGACGTCGGCATCTTCTACTTGTAAAGCGTGGGTGATCGTATCGGTAATGAACGCCTGATGCATTATCCTCAAGTCGTCACCGCTAATCGCGCCCAGGTCCATCGATGAGCCGTCTTCGAACGGTTCCTGTACGCAGATTGCGATCACCGACGGGTTTTTCTTTTTCCGTGGCATAATACCCAGTTGTTATGGTTTCTTTTTCGGCCAATATAGGAGGCGCCCGGAAGCGAGTCAAGCGGACGCCCTAAAAAACGTCAGGGATCATCCGCTTGTTAATAATGTGTATCTATTTAATTTTCTGCAGTTCGGCAATCATATCATCGGATTCGACCACACCCTGAAGGATTCTGGCTACATTGCCGTTGGAATCGAGCAATAACACCGTTGGTAAAGAATACTGGCGTAGTCCGAAACGTTCCATGAAATCTTTCGTGATTTCGGTGTCGGCCGATTCCAGTTGGATTTTAAGCGGCACGAACCGGGCGGCTTCGCGAGCCACATCGGGATTGTTGAAAGTCTTCTTTTCGAGAACGCGGCAGTTGGCGCACCAGGTTGCCCAGGTGTCGATCAGCACCGGTTTGTGCTCGGCTTTGGCTCGCTCCAGACCGGCTTGAAGATTGTCGCTGAAAGGGATGAGATGAGTCGTTTCGTGTTGTGCCGTCGTACCCGCCGGGAGCCATTGTGATGCCGCCGGAAGAATGAATCCCCGGGTCAGCATAAGCCCGATCAGCAGGTAGCCGCCGATCAACAATGCGATCAAACCGAGGAATTTCTTTAAGCGGCCGAAGAAACCGACCTCGGCTGTCAGACGATCCAGACCACCGCCGAAAACCCCGAACGCCAGAAGTATCAGCGCCGTAACGAGTGCGGTCACGGTAGTGGGTATGATCGTACGCAGGAAATAGACGGCCATGATGATCAGGACAAAGCCAAAGAACTTCTTAACCTGCTCCATCCAATCACCGGAGTTGGGCAATTTGGAAATAGCCGACGAAAAAGTACCGATGACCACAAACAACGTTCCCAGACCGAGCGCAAAAGTGAACAACACCAGGAAGCCTATTACCGGCGAACCGGACGTTGCGACATAAAGCAGAATACCCGCGACAAACGGTCCGACACAGGGAGATACAACCAGCGCCGCAACGATTCCCAGTACGATCGCTCCGGCGACACCGCCGCCGCCACGCCGCGTACCGAGCTTCTGCCGCAAAGCCATCGGGACCTGTAACTCGTAAAGACCGAACATTGATAAAGCGAATATCACGAAAATCGCGGCAATACCTATTACTACCGGCGTGCTGGCCAGCCAGGCGCCGAATACGCCGCCCACCAGCGATACGATCAGCCCCATGATACCGTACATCATCGCCATGGAACCGACATAGAACAGCGACAGCACGAAACCGCGCCCGACCGTTCGATCCTGTCCGGCAAAAATGCTGACCGTGATCGGAATCATCGGATAAGTGCAGGGAGAAAACGAGAGCAGTAAACCGGTGATGAAAGCCAATCCCAGGGCAATGATATATCCCCAGAATCCGTATTTATCGATCAGGCGCTGGAGGTCGTTGTCGCTTGTCGGCTCAGGCGCCGCCGGCATCTCAGAGGTCTCTTGAATCGGAGCCGCTTCGATGAAAAACTGCTCGTTGGCCGCCTCGCCGTCGTTGCCGATCGGAATGGCAAGTGTCAGTTCCGCCTCTTCCGGAGCTCGGCAGGTCTTGTCGTTGCAGGGCTGATAGGTAAAATGCAACGGAACGGTCACGTCCTCGACCGCGGAGGAATCGATCGCGACTTTAAACGGAATCAGGATACGTTCGGAATAAACCGACATGTTGGTGTCGAGCAGAAACAGATCGCGCCCGACCGGGTGCACGATGCTGTGCGGTGTCGCCGCATCGGTGGAATCGAACGACAAGCGCGCCGGAATTAACCAATCCTGGTACGGTTCGGCTGAATTGACATGCCAGGGGGGCTCGATATCAACCACCGCAACGGCATCAACCGTATCTCCGGGAGCAACGGCCGTACGGGACAAATAAACCTGTACCTGCACCACGGACTCAATCGGTTCGTCCGGAGATGAGCCAAAATCTATTTGCGCCTGGGCAGGGATAAGTCCCACCAGAGATACAAATAGAAAAGTCAGAACGATACGGGCGGGATGTTTCCGGCGAGAATCTTTATTCATCGTATCCTTTCCTCTTGATTGACCGAGGTCACAACGGTCAGAACACCTGTAATACTCACGAGGTGCCCGCAGGATCCCCGGCGAAGGCATATTATACCTGAAACCGAGGAAAGTCAATTTTCAACGAAAGGGGATTATTCGGATCTATTTCTCATCCGATTTACCGCGTCCGGCTTCACGCGCCATCAGGCGCATCAGCTTCTCGGAATCGATTTTCGCGGCAATCAAATCAGCTACGCGATGAGCCAGTTCACGTGAGAATTGCTGGATAAAGGCGGTCACATCGTCCGGAGTGAGTTTCTCCAGTGTCTCCTCCCACTTGGACTCAGCGGCTGTTAACCGCTGTGATGAATGCTCGGATTCCACCAGGATCGATTCCGGTTCGTCATCGTGAAACCGCTCGACCTCTTTTTTGAACTCATCGATAAACTTGCCGACGCCATCCTGTCGCTGATTGGGTTTGACGCCGGCCGGTTTTACCGGTTCAATCTGGTTCGAAGGATCATCCCAGTTGAGTTGACCGGAGTCATCAGGGGCCGCCGGCGGAGGAGCAACGGGAGCCGGTCCCGTTTTTTTCGAATCGGCCTGCATCTCATTGACGAACCAGTTATAATCGTGCACTTGATCGATCGGATCCGGCGCCAGATTGGCGGTCGCAGCTATATTATACTGATCGATATCATCGAGAATTTCGAGCTTCTGTGAGGCTGAAAGATCCGGTTGCATTTGAGGAGTAGTCGGCTTTTGCACGATATCCGTGGCATCATCTCTTATCATTATCGACTCCACCCTTCCCGAGTCCTTCATCGCGGTATCGGTTTTGTCAACATGGAACGACTCCTGGGGAACCTTGGAGGCCTTGTTGCGACCGGTAAGGCTCGTTTTGTCCATCACTTCCGAAGACTCAACTTCAATGCGATCCAGCCCCAGAGCGGCATCTAGCAGGTCATCCCCGACCGCCGCACCCGCCAAAGGATTGGAGGTATCGGCCGCTGCGACCGGTGTCGCAGCTCCCGTGAACAATTTCACCCGATCGAGGAATTCCTGGGGATCGAACGGCACTCTCATGATCACTTCTTCCGGAAGACCTAAATCATGTTGATCGCGCTGGGCCACCACGAGCAAAGGAATACTCTGAGTCACCTGATCGGCCTGAAGTTTCTCAAAGAACGGCCGCTGATTTTTATATAAGAGGTCCGCGCCGACAATCATCAATTCCGGACGAGAAAGCCCAACCACTTCCAGGGCCTTGTCGGGATTGGAAAGTGAGATGACTTCAAAGCCGTTTTGGCGAAGAACTGTTTCGGCAACGTTGCGAACGGTATCGGATTGGTCTACCAGGAGAACTCGTTTATGCATGGCTATCTCTGGTCGTTGGCTTTCTTGTTCGACAGTTTGGACGAGGCGTCTTCGAGAAACTGGCGCTCGGCCCGGGTCAAGTTCTCGAAGCCGACTTCGTTTATTTTGTCCAGAATTTCATCGACCCGTTTCATTGTATCTTCGGCCTTTTGGCGGTTCTTCTGAAGTTTAGCCTCCTGTCGCTCGTATTTAACCCGGCGGAACCAGTTACCCAAACGCAACATCGACCAGTCCACACGAGTATAAATCAGTCCGAACAGGGCTCCTCCGGCGTGCGCCCAGTGAGCGACATAGGGTCCGCCGAAAAGAAAACCGAGGATCATCATTCCAGGTATAGCATACTTCACTTTGATGGGAAACATAAAATATATGTACAGCATGCGGTGCGGGAACATCAGCCAATAAGCCACCAGAACACCATATATAGCCGCTGAAGCTCCCACCATCGGAATAGCCTGACCACTGCGCACGATCAAGGTCAGCGCCGCACCGGCCAGACCGGCCAGGATATAGAAACGTCCGAACCGGGCCGATCCCCAGGTCTGCTCTACTTCGCTGCCGAACATCCAGAGAGCGAACATATTAAATAGAATATGTCCAAAACCGGCATGCATGAACATATAGGTAAAAACCTGGTAGATCAGATTCGGGAAATCAGAGAAAAAACGGGCCGGAGTAAGACCTAGGATACTGGTGAGAGGTGGGTAAATCAGCCATAGAACGAACATGACCGAGTTCACCACCAGCATCATCTTTATGAAGGGCGGCAGAATACCGGGGCCAATGCGGTAACTCCGCGCCCCGGGGGCTTGATTGTACTGCGAAAACCTCATTATTGCTCTGTATCGGCATCGGGACCGGCGATGTTAGCGATCCCTTCTTCTCATCGGGATCGGACTGGTCGTCGGTCTCATCTATTGCCGCTTTCTGATTACGTCTTCGGTCTCTTGTCGAGACACCACATCCGATCAGCTTTCAACCGTCACTGAACTTCGGTAATACTCTGGTTACGAATAAAAACCACAATGTTACAAAAATCACCAAAGTAATCAGGTTGTCAAGACCCATGTCTCTCCTGTTTTCGCTTTAATCCCCACTTCTGCTAATTATACATAACACATCTACAGGGTCCGTTTAAAAAGTCAATCGGTCGGATTTTCAGTAAAACACAACTGCAATGCGGGCGACACAAGGCCGCCGATTACGCGATCTATAGATAAAACCTACAACAAAGCGGCGCAGTCCTTACGGATCGCGCCGCCTGATACATTAAAAGCTTTTATCGCAGCAGCTTACGCCAACGCTCTATCCAGTCTGCTGGTAAGTTGAGCTTTCGGTACCGCCCCCACGATCTGATCGACCACCTCGCCGTTCTTGAAAATCAACAACGACGGGATCGACATGATGTTATACTTCCCAGCTGTCCGGTTGTTGGAGTCCACATCCAGCTTGGCCACCTTCAGCCGATCAGAATACTCTCCGGCGACTTCTTCCAGAATAGGGGCAATCATCTTGCATGGTCCACACCAGGTTGCCCAAAAATCAACGATAACCGGCTTATCGGACTGTATTACTTCAGCCTCGAAGCTGTCGTCGGTAACTTCTACAGGTTTGCTCATCGTTCCTCCAGATATCGGAATAAAGGTCTCTCGTTTTCTTCTTGAGTATAACAGCAAAGAGGCTAACCGGTTCCCAACGGGAGGGTTTGCCTCAGTCTGAAAAATCGGTCCAATATATAACAATGCCCATAATTGCCACAAGGATTTTCCGAGACAGCCAGGTTAGTGGATTTGATCCACAAGATCGATATCTCGGCGCACATTTCGGTTTATGCCGCCATGAGCCGCTGCGAAATTGCCTACCTGCTCGGCAAAAGCCTCAAGCCGGGTTTCTTCGCCGGAGTCACGGAGACCTTCGTAGCTGATATTCAGCCAGGGAATCGATCCCATATCAGAGGCCACTTTACCCGACAGCGAGGTTACTACCGTCCCCGGCATGCAGTTGAACGGCATGGCGTTAACAATTCCCGAGACACCCGTTTGAGCCATCTCAATCGACTTGCCGATGGACAGCAGCGCTTCCCCCTTGCAGGCGCGTGGTAAATACGGCCCGGCCAGCTTGAGTACCTGCTCCACCGGGAACTCGTGTCCGAGCGGAACCTCCCGGGTGAACGCCTTGATGATCTTGTTCTCGTGATGGTGCTGAACGATTAACTGAAGGTGACCTTTTAGCACTCCCTTAAAATCTCTTCGAATAAACGAATCACGGCGGTATTCGGCGGAGGTATACATCGGCCATTCCGTAAAGGTCGCCAGTCGCACCTCAAGGCCGAGCGCTTCGAGCTTGGTGATGAGATGGTTATTGGAGAAGCGATTGTTGCGGAGATATATCTCCCCTACCACACCGACCAGCGGCCGTGCTTCAACGGTCGTGGGAATCGCCTTAAATGCCCGGGCGCATTGGCTTGCCAGTTCTTCGAGCGGATCATCGGCAATAATGGCATTCTCCAGCCTTCGGCGCTGATCGATATAAACTTCTTCCGTTTGGCCGGGATTGATTTCGTACGGTCGCGTTTGCAGCAGTAGCTTGATCAGGCAATCCATATAAACCAGCCCTCGCCAGGCTATTGTGCGGAAGTCGGTTCCTTCGAGACCGAAACTGTCATAGCCGGTTCGGGAATTGGGAGAAAAAACCGGCACATCCTTAAACCCGAGTTCGTCGAGGATGACGCGGTGGTATTCGTTGTAAAGCCCGAATCGGCAGGGTCCATCGGCGCCGGGCATGAGGAAAATCGTCTTTTTGCGCTGGAACCCCTTTGAAAGAACCATCTTGATCATGTCGCCGGTTGTGATCACACAAGGGAAACACTCTTTGCCGGAAGTAAACTTCTTGCCGTACTCAAGTGTCTTTTCATCCGGTTCGGGCATAACTTCGGCGTTCAAACCATAGCGACACATAGCCGCCCTCATCACATGAGCATGGTCGCACATGTTGGGGATATAGATAGTGCGCTCGAACGGCCGGAAATCATCCTGCTCGATATGGAAATCCGCTATCGGCGGCTGATATTTATAAAACCTGAGTGAGTCGGCAAACGCCTCACAGCGGGTGATCAGTCCGGCATCGGCCGAATGTTCGTCCAATTCAAGCTGGAGATACGGCTTACCGGCCATTTCACGCCGGAAGAAGTGGGTAATAAACGAATCCGGACCGCATCCGAACGAGGTAATATAAACCGGGAACAGGTTCGGGGAACGACGCAGCATCCGGGCCGCTTCGAGGATACGTCGACCGTACTTCCAATACATGTAAGGGAAGTCTTCTTCGTTCTCCTTCAGACGGAAAAAATCAAGCGGGATCGCTTTGTAGCCAAGCTCGCGAATCTTTTTGGGCAACTCCAGCGACAGCTTCGGATCATAACCGTTGTAAGGCCGACTCACCACCACCATCGCCTTCTCGTCCGGGCCGATCCCGGCCAGAATACGGTCTCCTTCGGTGTGGAGTGCCTGCTTGTAGAGCTTGTAAGCTTTAATGCCGGCGTCAATGGCGCGGCGTAGTTCTTTGTCGCGGATTCCCAGATCATGCGCGAGTGGTTTGAAGCGCTGGCGCAAATCAGACACCGACTCACAAAGTGATATGGGATGAGTGATAAGCCGTGTGCCGTCGTGTACTTCGCCGAACCGGGATTTTATCTGTGAACCGATCGACTGTACGTAAGGGCAGATATAACCGGCCTTGTCCACCTCCTGTTGCTCCTCGGCCACCTTGATCATCGACGGCAGGAAAATGTAATCGACCTTTTTCTCGAACAGGTTGGCCACATGTCCGTAAACCATCTTGACCGGGTAACAGGTCTCCGCCTGGAACATTTCCAGGGCATCCTCGGTGATGCGGCGATTGGAGATATCGGAGTTGACCACCTGGAAATTAAGACTGTCGAAAAACGCCTGCCAAAACGGGTAATAATCATGGAAATGAAGCACTCGCGGAAGACCTATCCGAGCCCGCTTAGCCTTCTTCGATTTCTTGACCGGAATCCAGCGCTTGTATAGAAGTTTCTGGCGCAGCTTGACGTAATCGGGTTGTTTGTCAACGTTTGCCGTGCGGCCGACATCGTACTTCTCACAGCGGCTGCCGTAAAACAGGGGCTCTTCTCCCTCGACATCAACCCGCCTGATCTCGCATTGGTTGGAGCAATCCTCACAGCGGAAGGTCTCGATTGTATACTTACGCTTGTAAAGATCGAAACCTCGGAATTTGGTGACGAAATCGGGATTATCCAATTGCTCGACGGCCAGGATCGCTGCACCGATAGCACCGGTGACATCATGATGCGGCGGCACCGTAATCGTCTTGCCGATCAGCTTTTCGAAAGCTGCCACCACCGCCTTGTTCCAGGCCACCCCGCCCTGGAAAAAGATATGATTTCCGATACGCCGATCCCCGACCACCTTGGTCAGGTAATTCGATGCGATACTGTAGGCCAACCCGGCGGTGAGGTCATCGATCGAGGCCCCCTTACGCTGATGGGCAACCAGATCGGACTCCATGAAAACGGTACAACGTTCACCACAGCCAACCGGGCATTCCGCCTTGAGAGCCCGCTCGCCAAACTCGTTTTCGATGTGAATGTTGAGCTTTTCCGCCTGCTCCTGCAAAAACGAGCCGGTTCCGGCGGCACAGGCTTTGTTCATTTCAAAATCAATCACCGCCCGGTCGTCGATAGAGATATATTTCGAATCCTGTCCGCCGATTTCGAAAATGGTATCGACCCCGGGATCGATAGCCACGGCCGCCGTTGCCTGGGCAGTGATCTCATTGCGGACAATATCCGCCCCGACGAAGTCGCCGGTCAAATACCGACCCGATCCGGTCGTGCCCACCGCCATTACCTTGACGCGGTCACCCACTTCCCCGCCGATTTCCGCTAAACCGCGCCGAACCGCCTCAATCGGGCGGCCCTCAGTCATCAGATAGCGACGGGCAATAACGCGCTGGTCGCGGTCGATCAGAACCAGATTCGTAGAAAGCGAGCCGACATCGATCCCCAGAAACACCTCAAGACCGTCGATATCGGTCGGGCGATCAGCCAGCGTCGTATCGTAATGCTTGGTATCGGGGCAATCGAAAGAGAGTGCCTCACGAGCGGCTTCGGGACGATGGCGATATTTCAGATAGCCGGTGATTTTTTCGCGGTCAAAATCCGTTACCGGTTCACTTCGTTCGGCCGCCAGCCGAGCCGCGCCAATCGCTCCGACCACGTTGAAATACTCGGGTATAAGCAATTCTCCGGGTGCCAGGTTGAGCACTTCGGTAAACGCTCGCACCATCCCGGGATTGGCGGCCACGCCCCCTTCGAAAGCTATCGGTTTCTGGAACTGCTTGCCGCGGGCAATGGAACTCTTGAAATTACGCGCCACCGCGAAACAGAGTCCCGCCACGATATCGTAATCGGGAGTTGCGATCTGCTGAAGATGGATCATGTCGGACTTGGCAAAAACCGAGCAACGTCCGGCTATCCGAGGGGGGTTCTTGGACTTAAGCGCCAATTCCCCGAACTCCCCTTCGATACTGATCTTAAGTCGCCCGGCCTGCTGGTCCAGAAAAGAACCGGTCCCAGCGGCGCATTGGGCGTTCATAGCGAAATCAACCACTACCTGCTGGTCGGGATCAAGAATCAGCAGCTTGGAGTCCTCGCCCCCCATTTCAATAACCGTGCGAATTTTGGGAGCAATCAGATAGTTCCCGGCCGCCAAAGAAGCAATTTCGCCGTAAAAATCCCCGCCAAGGATACTCTGCGCGGTTTTTCCGCCAATTCCGGTCATTCCCAATCGAAATGGCTGACCGGCTATATTTCCGTCGATCTCCTTCAGAAGATCGTACAGGACCTCGAACGGACTACCGCTGAAACGGCGATAAGCCGTTGTTACCAATCGGTCACAGTCCACAACCGCCAGTTTGACCGAAACCGACCCTATGTCAATGCCTAATGATATCATACTCCTACCCATGCAACGATAAAGAAACCGGCTGTCAGGCATAACGCAAGTATAATCCTGTCCTGACTGGATTAACGCGGTTTTCCGTTGGCTTCCACCATTCGGCCCTATATATTGGGCCTTTGTTTTTGGGAAAGTTATTCCATGCGTTTAGTTATACAGAGAACTGCGGGCGTCAAACTGCGGATCGAAGGCCGTCCACACAGCGAATGCGGGCCGGGGCTGCTGATCCTTTTCGGCTCGCGTAGCGGCGATACGGAGAAATCATGCGCCTGGCTGGCCGACAAAGCTGTGAATCTTCGCATTTTCGAGGATGACCAGGGCAAAATGAACCTTTCGGCTCTGGATTTAAAAGCCGAGGTGATGATTGTATCGCAGTTCACTCTCTACGCCGACTGTCGCAAGGGGCGCCGCCCGAGCTACAACCATGCCCAGGAACCGGTTGAAGCGGAACGGCTGTATGATATTTTCGTGGATCAGGTTAAGGAATCCGGACTCAACGTCGCTACCGGCGTTTTCGGGGCGATGATGGAAGTCGAGTTCACCAACATGGGACCGGTAACAGTGATTGTGGACCATGACCTCTAAATCGATCATTCAACTGGCATCGCTCCGTCCGCTTATCCTCGGCTCCGGTTCGCCCCGAAGATTCCGTCTATTGACTGAAGCCGGAGTAACCTTTACACGCATCGTCCCCCAAACCGAAGAAGCCATGAAACCCAACGAGGCCCCCTATGCGTATGCCGAGCGGCTAGCCGGGGAAAAAGCACTCGAGGTCTCCCGGGAAAACGCGAATAGCGCAGTGGTTTTAGGATGCGATACGATTGTTGTCCTCAACGGCGAGGTTCTGGGCAAACCCGAGAACGAACAGGAAGCCTTCGAGATCCTGTCACGCCTGTCGGGGCAAACTCATGTCGTTTGTACCGCGATTGCCTTGGCGGTAGACGGGAAATTAACAATGTCCGGCTACGAACTGACCGAGGTTCATTTCAACTCCGTTACCTCCAAACAGATTCGCGAGTATATCACCTCCGGAGAGCCAATGGACAAGGCGGGAGCCTACGGCATTCAAGGCATGGGGGCCTTTTTAGTTGACTATATAGAGGGGAATTTGGATAATGTCATCGGCTTGCCGGGCAAGCTATTAGATGAGTTGGCCGCCCGCTTGCTGAGCACCATTTCAAGGGACTGATCACGATCGATGAGTGAATTACATATAAAACTGGGGGCGTTACTCAAGCTCGAACGAGAACGTCAGGACCGAGACCTTGAGGATGTCGCCGCCAATCTGAACATGGCCCCCTCGACACTGGAAGCGATCGAGGCGGGTGACCCCAGCAGCTCTCCTTCGGAGTTGTATTTCGAACTTTTCACCAAGTCATACGCCCAGTTACTGGGAATCGACTACAGTGCAACGGTAGATGCGATAAAAGAAGAAATAGGACCGGAACTACCACCGGCTCTTCCGGATAAAGGCGACAAACATCCCCCCGGAAACAAACGCCAGGCAAAACCGGTCGAAGAGGAAGAAGACACGAAAGATAGTGACTCACATCTCGTCAAGAAGCTGCTCTATTTTGTGGGGGCAATCATTATTGTCTTCTTGCTTTTCCTGATCCTTACCAAATGGGTTTTTTC